>JAYQOK010000094.1:0-14656 GCA_038144795.1 Candidatus Kuenenia sp.
GCTCGGATATCTTAATAAGAGACAGGTCGCGGGCAGGATCAATGAGCCGTGCGGCGAGCCGCACGGCGTCGAGTGAGGCCTGGGATCCGTCAACACCAATCAGAATTTTCATCGTGGACGCCTCCGAAGGAGTGGAGCGGTATCTTACCGAGCGGGGCGGAAAGGGGTCAGCCGAACCAGAGTTTTGCCGGGGCACCCGGCACTTCGCGGGCCAGCCGTGGTACCGCGTAACCGGGAAGCTGTCCTCGGAGTGCTCCATGCAGCCGGCGGGCTGTTTTCTCGTCGACCTCGAAATGAGCCGTACCACGGACGCGGTCAAGCAGATGGAGGTAGTAGGGGACCACTCCGAGATCGACCAGCCGCTCGGAGAGCGCCGCGAGCACTGGCACGCAATCGTTGACACCGGCGAGCAAGACGGCCTGATTCAGTAGAATTGCTCCGGTCTGTCGCAGCCGGCCGAGGGCCTCGGCCACCGTGGCGTCTAGTTCGTGAGCATGGTTGGCGTGGACGACGATCGTCACCGTGAGACGCGTCACCGCCAGGAGATTGACAAGGTTATCGGTCACCCGCTCAGGCAGCACGATCGGCAGCCGGGAATGAATCCGGAGGCGACGAATGTGGGGGATCGTTGCCAGCTGATCGACGATGCTCCGCAGGCGATCATCGACCACCAGCAAAGGATCACCGCCGGAGAGGATCACCTCGTGCAGCGAGGGGTCAGCGGCGATGGCTGCGAGGCCCGCCTCGGTGCCGGTCGTGGTGACGCCGCTCGCAGCATAGGGAAACTCACGGCGGAAGCAGTAGCGGCAGTTGATCGCGCAGCCCCCGGTCAACAGCAGAAGACAGCGGCCGGCATATTTGTGCACGAGACTTGGTGCGGCGAGGGCGGTGGCCTCATCGAGCGGATCGGCGGAGAAGCCGGCCACGGTTTCCTGCTCCTGCGGCTGTGGCAAGACCTGCAGCAGGAGCGGGTCGCGGGGGTCGCCCTTTCGCATGCGGGCGAGGAAGCCGCGGGGCACAAGCAGCGGAAACGAGCTGGTCGCGGCACGAGCGGCAGCCGCGATGGTGGGGTCGAGATCGAGTGCCGCGCAGAGTGCCTCGGGCGAGCGAATCGCTGCGGCCAGTTCCTGCTGCCAGCGGGCGATTGGGGCGGAGGTGTCGTGGGCGTGGGGCGTGACGGGCATCGGTGGGCCGGAGCGGACGTTGACAGACCGCGGCAATGCAGCCACGCTGGTCAGCCTGCAAGATACGGGCGGAGCCCCGCGAAGGAAAACGAGATTCACGAGAGGAGCGACGAACAGCCGTGCCAGCCTACAACACGAGCGAATTCAAAAAGGGGCTCAAGGTCCAGATCGATGGCGACCCCTACATCATGATCGAGTGCAATTTCGTGAAGCCCGGCAAGGGGCAGGCGCTTTACAAGTGCAAGCTGCGGAATCTGCTGCGGGGTACGGTGCTCGACCGCACCTACAAGAGTGGAGATTCGCTCGACGCGGCCGACATCTCCACGATTGACGCCCAGTTTCTCTACAAGCAAAACGATCAGTTTGTATTCATGGACAACGCCAACTACGAGCAGTATGAGTTGTCGGCCGAGCAAGTGGACGATGCCTGGAAGTGGCTCAAGGAGGGCACGGTCTGCTCGATGCTGCTCTACAATGGCAATCCGATCTCGATGGAACCGCCCAATCAGATGGTGCTCAAGGTGGAGTATGCCGAACCGGCCGTTCGCGGCAATACGGCGACCAACCTCACGAAGCCGGTAAAATTGGAGACCGGAGCGGAGGTGATGGTGCCGGCGTTTATCGAGCAGGGTGAGACGATCAAGGTCGATACACGCACTGGGGATTATTTGGAGCGGGTGAAGGAATAGCGGCAGACTTCACCTGTCTCGCTTCTGTCTGGCCACAAACGCTGCGTAATCCTTCTGGGTGTCGATGCCATGGGTGGCGTGGTCAATTGCGCCGGCCACGATCGGGATGCCCGCCTCGATCGCCCGCAATTGCTCAAGGCTCTCGAGCGCGGCCAAGCGTGACTCGGGCAGGTTGTCCCATGCTTCGAGCACTTCGCGGCGGTATGCGTAGAGCCCGATGTGCTGCCAGTAGAGTGGGGGTGACGCCGCGATCAGGTCGTCGGTCCAATCACGGGCCGCAGGCACAGCAGCGCGGCTGAAAGTGAGCGCCCGCCAAGCACCGGGAATCTCCGGCCCGGTCCAATCGCCGCCACTCGATCGTGCCCGCCATGGCGTCAGCAACGCCTTCACAGCCGCCGGATCAGCGAGATCTTCTTTCGAGCGGAGCGGGGTTACGAGCGTGGCGATGCCCGCTTCGGGGCAGTGGGTGAGAAGGTCAATCGCACGGTCGATCGCCGTGGGAGGGAGTTCTGGTTCGTCACCCTGCACGTTCACAATCACGTCGGCCTGTGGAAACCGGGACAGGATCTCAACGATCCGCGCGGTACCGCTTGGAGCCGTGGGCGATGTCATCACCGCCTCGCCCCCGAAGGCAGCCACAGCCAGGGCGATCTCGTCGCTGTCGGTGGCCACCACCACCTGTCCTGCCTGGGTCGCCCGGCTTGCCGTCTCCCATGTGTGTTGCACGAGAGGCTTGCCTGTTTCGGTGAGCAGCATTTTCCGCGGGAGCCGCTGGCTGGCGAGCCGAGCCGGGATCACGATCAGCGCGGGGGAGAAGTGGGATGGATTCAGTGAGGGGGGCATGCGTAGCCTTGCGGGGTTTTCTGCGGCGGAATTCTCCGGAGACATTTTTCCCATGTGTGGCATCGTCGGCTACGTCGGTTTTCGTCGGGCAAGTGATCTGATTGTCGAAGGACTCCGGCGTCTCGAATACCGGGGCTACGATTCCTCGGGTCTGGCCGTGCTCGACCACGAGAGCCAAATCCATGTCCGCAAGGCAGCCGGCCGCCTGGCGAACCTGGAGGAAATCGTTCACGACAATCTTCCCGACGCGTCGATGGGCATTGGCCACACCCGGTGGGCCACCCACGGTGCGCCCACCGACGGCAACGCCCATCCACACCTCGGCGGCTGCGTCGATGGCGCGACACTGGCGGTCGTCCATAACGGCGTCGTGGAAAACTTCCGCGAACTGAAAGCCCGGCTGGAGGCTGAGGGCTATGTCTTCCAATCTGAGACCGATTCGGAGGTCATTGCCCACCTCATCGACAGTTGCCTCGCGCGGGCTCTCGAGACGGGACCGCGGGTGGCTGATGAAATTGCTGACACGCCCTGGGTGGTGGCTGTTCGTGAGGCGATTCAGCAACTCCGCGGCACATACGGCCTACTCGTCCTGTTCCGTGGCCAGTCGGATCTCCTTGTTGCCGCCCGGCTTGGCAGCCCACTGGTGATTGGTGTCGGTGACGGCGAGCATTTCATCGCCAGCGACTCAAGCCCCCTGGCGGGCCATGCTGATCGCATTGTCTATCTGGCCGACCATGAACTCGCTGTGATCACCCACGAAACGCTCCGGGTGATCCATCGCGATTCCGGCCGCATCGAGCCGGCAGTGAAGCCACTGGAAATCTCCACCGCTGACGTGGGCCTCGGCGGGTATTCCCACTACATGCTCAAGGAGATTCACGAGCAGCCGGAGACAATCCGCGCCGCCATGCGAGGCAGGCTCTCGCAGGACGAGGCCACGGCCGTCTTCGGTGGGCTGAACCTCACGCCACGGCAGCTCCAGCGGGTGAATCGGATCGTCCTCACCGGCTGCGGCACAAGCTGGCATGCGGCGCTGGTTGGCGAATACTTGATCGAGCAGTTTGCCCGGCTGCCGGTGGAGGTGGAGTATGCCAGCGAGTTGCGCTATCGTAATCCACCGATCGATGACGGCACGCTCCTGTTCGCGATCACACAGTCAGGTGAGACGGCCGACACGCTCGCCGCCCTCCGTGAGATGAAGCGGAAGGGGCATCCCACGCTCGCCATCTGCAACGTCGTCGGCAGCACGATTGCCAATGAGGCCGACGGCGGTATCTACCTGCATGCTGGGCCAGAAATCGGCGTGGCCAGCACAAAAGCCTTCACGAGCCAGTGTGTGGTGCTTGCGTTGTTGGCACTCTACTTCGGCCGGCTCCGGCACATGAGTTATGAAGATGGCCTGGAGTTGATCGACGGACTCAACCAACTCCCCGACCTCGTGTCGAAAGCGCTCGAGACCGACGCCGCGGCTCGGGTGATCGCCGAGCGGTATCGGCAGGCAAGCACGTTCCTCTATTTAGGGCGGCAATACAACTTCCCGGTTGCGCTCGAAGGGGCACTCAAACTCAAAGAAATCAGCTACATCCACGCCGAGGGCTACCCGGCCGCCGAGATGAAGCACGGGCCGATTGCGCTGGTCGACCCACTCACGCCAAGTGTGTTCATCATTCCGCAGGGCAAGGTTTACGAGAAGGTGATCCTTAATCTTGAGGAGATTAAGGCCCGCAAGGGACCGGTGATCGCCGTCTGCAGCCCGGGTGACGAGCGAGTGCGGCATCTGGCCGACGAGATACTCGAAATTCCCGAGGTGCCCGACTTCCTGCAGCCGATCGTCTCGGCGATCCCGTTACAGTTGTTGGCCTATCACATCGCCTGCCTGCGGGGCTGCGACGTCGACAAGCCACGAAATCTCGCCAAGAGCGTCACGGTTGAGTAGTGGCGATGTGGGACTGCAGGACGGGTCTCCCAATCTGTGACAGCCGGGAAAGCTGTCATTCAAAAACGGTCCCTCCATACCGTCCTCCCGGGCTTCTCACCCCTCCTTTTCCGTGGCCGGGGTGGCTGCTACGATTCCCTATTCCTCACTCGCCCGAGTGGCGGAATTGGCAGACGCGCAAGATTCAGGTTCTTGTCCAGGTAACTGGGTGGAGGTTCAAGTCCTCTCTCGGGCATTTTTCTCGCAGCGGAGGTTGCTCCCGCGGGCTGCTTCAGTAGGATTGTCCTGGGGCTGTAGCTCAGTCGGTAGAGCATCGGACTTTTAATCCGTTGGTCCTGGGTTCGAGTCCCAGCGGCCCCATTTGATGGAAGTGGCTTACGACCTCGGACTTCCGTGTGACCATGCGTTCAGCGTTGGGAGGCTTCGGAAGGGCCGCTCACCCGCACGCCGGTACCGCAAAGCCATCGCGGTAATCCTTTGTGAGCAGGGCGTTGGCCTCAGGGGCATTGGTGAACCGCCCTTCCTCAGCGTTCCACTTCAAGATCTTCTGTGGGTCGGTCAGTTTGCCGTCGACAGGATTGAGCGTGGCCACAGCGAGCCGGGTAGCGACGTTCCCCAGTTGCACAGCCTCAGCAAGCGGGCCTGCGTAGCTGAAGTTGTCGGTGGTTTGGGATCCCGTCATCGCCGCATCGACCCAGTCATGCCAGTGGTTCCGCTCGTCGACATCGGGCATCGCAAAACCCAGGAACTTTTCCACGGGATAGAGCGAGGGCATGCCGACATGCGGCAGCACCATGGTGCCCTCCTCACCGATAAACAGGCTGCCACCACCGGGAAGATCCCGGTCTCCCGGCATCTGAGCCAGTGAATGAGCTGGCTTGATGCCGCCATCGGTCCAGGTGACCGGCAGCGTTTTGCCCGCGATGTTCTCCGCACCAGCGAACTCGAAGCGTATTTTCTCATAGGTTGGCCAGACCTGATCGTTGATGCCACTGTTGGTGGCTTGCAGGCTGAGCACGGTGTTGATGCCCAGTGCCGTGAATACTGGGTCGAGCACATGGCATCCGAAGTCACCGAGGGCTCCACCACCGAAATCCTGCCAGTCCCGCCAGGTGAAGGGGTGGTAGGCCGGTGCGTAATCCCGCATCGGCGCCGCTCCAATCCAGAGGTTCCAGTCGATGTTGCCCGGCGGGGGCGCTGCTGAGGGTGGGGCGGAGAGCCGCGTCCGCTGGTTGCCCGTCACACCAATCCAAGAGTGTACCTCGTGCACCTTACCGATCACCCCATCCCGAATCAGTTTCGTGCCAAGCCGATAGGCCACATGGGAGTGGATCTGGTTGCCCATCTGCGTGGCCACGCCGGTCTTTTCTGCCCAGAGCCGCATCTGGCGGCACTCCCAGACGGTATGGGCCAAAGGCTTCTGGCAGTACACATGCTTCCCCATCTGCATCGCCGCAACGGCGACCGGGGCATGCATGTGGTCTGGCGTATCGACCAGCACGGCGTCGACCTTGTCGTCCAGCTTGGTAAGCATTTCCCGGTAGTCACGGAAGTGGGGCACGCCAGGAAACTTTTCATCGGCTCGGGCAAAGCGATTGGCGTCGATATCACAGAAGCCGACAAACTGCACGCCGGGATGGCTTCCGACCTGTACAAGGTCAGAGAAACCCATCCCGTCGACTCCCACGCACGCAACGTGAAGTTTGCTGGCGAGATGTCGCGCGTGCACTACACGCGGCGCAGCAACAACTGCCGCACCGAGTCCAACCATCTTCACAAATCCACGACGATGCAAAGCCATACCCTTCTTCCCCAGAGGATTTTGCTGATTAGCTGAAGAATAAATTGGCCAGCCGCACTTTAGCAAGCAGCGGTCGAGCGAAGCGGATTGTGAGAAACACCGGCCCCGAAGTGCTGAGGTAATTTCGTAGACCAGTGCGTTCTAAATCTGAAGTCTTGCGACGAACAGGACGCGTCGTTCGCGAGGAATTCAGATGTCCGCGATAGAGCCTTGACCGAACCATCGGGATCGTTTGGACTTTTCTTCTGTTGGTTCTGGGTTTGATTCCCGATTGCCAATCAAGCCGCACGTGAACTGTGAAAGCAATCACCCTCTGGAGCCCGGCAGTGAGATTACTGACACCGTATCACGATCACCCGGTCAAGACCCTTGCGATCACGCTGGTCGCGCTGCCAATGGCCATTGCACTCTCAGTTTTTGCCGCCCCGGAAGCTTTGTCTGAACCGCCACGTCCTCCGGCATCCGTGCCCGCCGTCCAGGAGTCAAAGCCAGCCGCCGACACCCGAAGTGAGGAGTTCAAAAAGTGCATCACGAACGTCACACTCGTGGGCAACTTCACGATGGACGGCGCTGAAGAGGCAAGCCTCCAGCGTGAAGAGTATGTGATTAGCGGAGCTGTGAAACTCGGGAACGGTGACCTCTGGGCTCTGACATCACGAATCAGGTATGGCACGGTAGATATCACGCTGCCGGTGCTGGTCCATGTAAAGTGGGCAGGAGACACGCCTGTGATCACGGTCGATAGCGTGGCGATTCCAGGGCTGGGAACCTTTTCAGCTCGAGTGTTGTTGGACAAGAGTCGCTATGCGGGCACCTGGAGCCACGACGAAAAGGGCGGCCACATGTTTGGCGTGATTGAGCGGAACACGACTGAGGAGGAGTGAGATCAGGTGCTCTTACGGCTACCAATCGATAGACGAGCGGTCACTCCGCGGCACCGTGTCCACACGCTGATACTTGTCGCGCTGTGCACGCATGCTCTCGTGGGCAACGCCACACCGATGGCGCCGAAACCAAACATCATTTTGATATTGGCTGATGACCTCGGTTTCGGTGATGTGGGGTGTTACAACAACGCGTCAAGAGTCCCGACGCCCAATCTCGACAGGCTTGCTGAGCAGGGCATAAAATTTATAGACGCGCACAGCCCAGCCACAGTGTGCACCCCAACGCGATACAGTCTGATGACCGGTCAGATGGCCTTCCGCGTTCCAAACGGTAGCACCGTATTTACGGGAGTCGGTGGCCCGTCGCTGATTGCGCCGGAGCGAATCACACTCCCGGAAATGCTTCGTGAGAGTGGCTACGCCACGGCCTGCGTGGGCAAATGGCATATCGGCCTGACGTTTTTTGATCAGCACGGCCGTCCTGTAAGGGGCACCGGCGTCGAGGCGGTGAAAGACGTCGATTTTTCACGCCAGATTGTTGGTGGCCCGCTTGATCATGGGTTTGCCTATTTCTTTGGCACCGCCTGCTGTCCAACCACTGATTGGCTCTATGCATTCATCGATGGTGATCGAGTGCCGGTGCCACCCACTACGCGTCTCGATCGCTCGTCGCTGCCGCGACATCCCTATGCGAACGATTGCCGGCTCGGTTTCATTGCCCCGGATTTTCCGATGGAAGAGGTGGACCTCGTCTTTCTGGAGAAGAGCCGAGAGTTTCTCGTCAATCATCAACGGACCAACCCACACCAGCCGTTCTTTCTTTTTCACTCGACCCAGGCCGTCCATCTGCCATCATTCCCTGCGACGGCGTTTCAGGGCACAACAGGATGCGGTCCACATGGTGACTTCATTCATCAACTTGACCACATCGTGGGTCAGCTGTTGGCCACCTGCGAAACGCTGGGGATCGACGAGGAGACGCTTGTGATTTTTACGAGTGACAATGGCCCGGAGGTGACCAGTGTCATTCAGATGCGCGCCGACCATCATCACGACGGTGCCCGCCCGTGGCGCGGCGTGAAACGGGATTCATGGGAAGGCGGTCACCGAGTGCCACTTCTCATGCGTTGGCCGGGACGGGTGAAGGCGGGTAGCGTGAGTACTCAAACGGCCTGCCTCACTGACCTGATGGCGACGTTCGCTGAGATTCTGAGCGTCTCCCTGCCAGACAATGCTGCTGAAGACAGTTTCAGCCTTGTTCCTGCGATGCGCGGTCAGCATGACGTTGCACTTCGGCCGTATCTTATAACGCAAGCCTTTGGCGGTGAGCGAACGCTGTCAATCCGTCGGGGGCCATGGAAATATCTGGACCACCGTGGGTCTGGAGGCAACCGCTACGATGCTCCATCGCCGATTGATCCGGGATATCGACCTGACAACTCACCGGCCGCGCTGTTTGATCTTGAGAACGATCCCGGCGAACGTCGGAACCTGTTGTCCGAGCATCCCGGCATCGCTGGGGAGTTGAAAAGACTCCTTGAACAGTCGAAGAAAAGCGGGCGGAGCCGGCCGACGATCGCGATCGTCGAAGACGGTGCTGGTCGGCCTGAGGTTACGGAGCCCGTGCGGCGTCTGTCTCCATGAGCACTGCATCGCCCTCGATTCGAGCATGCCGGCCACTAGGTCCCCGGTCAAGCATCAATGGCCCCACTTGGCGATCAAAGTTGTAGAGCACGACCGTACCGTCGACAGGGTCAAGACGACGCTTGGGCACGAATGGCCCCTCATACAGTCCACCACGTGCCAGGTGCACCTCGTCGATCATGCCGTCGAAGAATGAAGTGGGCCGGCCCTGACCATCCGTGTCGGCTCCGATGAAGAGCGGCAGCCGATTTGGCTTCCGCTGAGCTGCGGGATCGACCTCCGTGCGGCCCTTGGGCGTGCCGTCCAGATAGAGCGTCACCGCAGTGCCATCATGGACCATCGCCACGTGATACCAACGGTTGGGCTCGAGAAGAATGTCGGGATGAACCGAGCGATAGCTGCCACCGAGAAAGACGCTGGCATCAGGTCTGCCACCGGAGACAAAAATTCCGTATTCACTGGTTTCTGTCTTGGCCAGGAGTCCGACCCGCTCACCGAATCGTCTCGCTCGCAGCCAGCATTCGAGCGTCAGAGGTCCGGAGGGGAGCGGAATCAGATCCGCGTCTACCCGCACGCAGTCACCGTCGCCGTCGAGCACTAGTGCCCGGTTGACCGCCGCTGGTTCGTGGAAAGTGGCATCGAGGATGAGTGGCACATCGGCCGACACCTCCGGGATCGTGTAGCGGGTTGACGATGCCAGAAGGTCTTGGGCGAGAATAAGCCGCACCGGCTCGAATGATTCATCGAGGGTGCTTCTCCGGTATGCACCGCGGAGACGAACGTCACGGTTTGCCCCGGGGGCCAGCGTGCCGTGGGTGTGGTCGGGGAAAAACCGCCAGCGGTTGTCAGGGCTCTGTGGAGTCAGGGTGTAGTCGACTGGCCGCGTCGTCGGGTTTTCGAGTGTGACCGTGAAGTCACCTTCCACCCGACCATTGGTCACCGCGTTCGGAACGTGAACGCCTCCAGAGACTCGTAGCGGCTGTCGTGCCAAACGAACTGCTTCTTCCTGAAGCTGACCGGTGAGTTCCCGGACATCGAATGCCACACCCACAGGAAAGGCGGCCATGGCGACCTGCCGGGGCCGCACCGTGATGAGGTGATATTGGTGCAGATAGCCGGCGGCCGGCACAGTCGACTCTTGAACGCCGCCCACCGTTGCAAGCGTGACATACTCGATGCCATCGGCTGGATCATACCGCATGCGGTGAATGTGGCCGGCGAAGACCGCTGTTACGTTTCCGGCCGCCACCAGCAGCGGATGCACACGTGTCTGCCAATCATCTCCATAGCCGCCACCGAGCCAGCGTGGATGGTGAAGGAAAACGAACTGATGATCGCACGTCGCCCCGCGGTCGAGAGCTGCCTGGAGGAAGTCGAGTTGCTCAGGGCTGATCTTTTGCAGGTTCGGGTCGGAGAAGTCCTTGGCCCCAGTTTCGGGATCACTCTCGTCGGAGTAGAGCACGATGAAGTTGCAGTGCTTGTGCTGAAAGGAATACCACAGTGGACCGAAGTGCATCTCATAGTGCTCGTCGTGCTGGTGTTTCGGCCGGCCAGGGTCGTTGAGTGGCCGCCAATAGACATCGTGATTTCCGGCGACCGGAAACCATGGGCAGAGGAGGCGGTTCATGATCGCCTTGAATTCCTGCATCTGCACCATCCACTCCTCAGTACGGTTGTAGCCGTTGATGAGGTCTCCGACGGTCATCACGAGATCAGGCTCGAGCAGGTTGACATCGCGGACTGCATCGGCCAACACATCAACACCCTCGGGCGGTCCGCCGGTGCGATCTCCGAAGACGGCGAATACGAAGGCGTCGGCCTCATCGGGGAGCGGCAGGCGGACGTCACTGGAGCGAGTGGTGAAGAAGCGGGGCCCGTTCGCCGGCTGCGTGGGGTGAGGATGACCATGGGGGTGGAGATGACGCCGGTGGGTCAGATGGGGTGCGTCAGGATCTGGGGCCGGCATAGTTTCGGCGGTAACAGCGTTTTCGATCGCCACTGGTGGCCGGCCGGCCGGAGTCGCCGGAGCCTCATCCGCAGCGGGGGCCGGTAAGGCGCAGAGCACGGCTGCGAGCCCCAGCCCAGTGAGCCCGTAGCGAAAGCACGCAACGCGGCCGAAATACCAAAGTACGTTAGCGTGTGTGAGGGTGTTCATGGTAATGACTGGAGCGAGGAAAGGAGAACGAGGTTGATTGATTGTCGAGAGGTTGAACATGCCGTTCCCAACCAATTGGTTGCGTCCAAGCCTGGGCCATTTGGTCCTTGAATGAGGGATCTTGCGGCGGGATCGATGCCGTGACAACGGCCCGCACGTAAAGTTCGTTTCCCGTCAGTTGGTACTGCGGTCGGAGTCCCTCCTCCGTAGCAAGCACCTTGCCGACGTCGGTCGAGTAGGTGCGGCTTACACGGAGCGGCTTGCCAGACTTGTCAACGAGTGGCTTCCCTTCCTCGTCGAGGGTCGGCCGACTTTCCCCGTCGTGATCATGGAGCGTGCCGATGAAGTGGGTCGTATAAGTCGCCTCCCCCTGGGGTTCGATCTCGATGGTCAGCGTGTGATGATTACGGTCGTGCTCAACATTCCGCAGCGTGACGCCCGAGGAGGCATAGCAGTCACCTGCACGGATGGCACGGATGATTGATTCCGGGGTGAGATGCGTTGCTCGCACCATGATCCATCCACGCCCCGGCCGTGCACCATTCGGCTTGTGATAGGAATGACTGTCATCCGTTGCGATCCCATACAGCGGTGCGGCGGAGAGGTGGCCGACGCGGATTGTGTTGGCGATGTCCCAGAGTCGATCAAGACTCGGTCGGTTTGTATCACCCTGCTGATTGACTCCCGGATGACCGTTGTAAACCTCGAAAAACCGTTCCCTCACGACCATCGCGAGGTCTTCAGCGGTGATCGCCCACCCGAAATTCGGGTGGTTGATGTGGGCGAGGATTTCACGGCCCGTGCGTTGCGCCTGCTCCTCCACGTTTGTAAGGTTCGCGTTGATGGCCTCCTGCACGGTCTTGCCGCCCATGGGCTGAACGGCGGCGTCGAGGTTTGACGCGTTCATGTGGACGGGCACGCCTTCCGCCCTATCGCTGATCTCTTCGGCGTTGAGAAGCAGGAACCTGCCACGCTCTTCAACGAGGCAGCGGTATTCATCAAGCGGTTTGAGTCGGACCTCACGGTCATCGTCATGGCCGCGCGTCTCGACCCACATGCCACCGAAGCGATTCAGATACTTTTCGAACACGGGACCACCGCCACGTTTGTCGACCTCCGTGGTTTTCTTCCACCTCTGACCGGTGGCGGTCACGTTATGATCGGTGAGCGCGAGAAAGTGATACCCGTGGTCGCGGTACCATTCAGCGATCATTTCCGGAAAATCGTCACCGTCGCTCCACAGGGAGTGGGTGTGGAGGTTGCCCTTGAACCACTGCGGTTCGGGACTGGGCGGAATCCCATCACCGGCGTTGGTTGCCGATGACAGGATGCAGTACACAGACATGAAAAGGAGGAATCCAAACAAACGAATACTCATGTTTTGATGCTCACCCACTGGGTTCGAAACAAGATGTGGCCTCACCGTGCCGCAAGAAATCGTGCGTCCCAATCGAGAAACACTGGAAATTATTCAATTCCGCAGATTCCATATGAGTGGGAACGGTAGCCGAAAAACATGGTTGTACTGTTTTTCATTGGTGGAGACCTACGATATACTTCCGAGGGCGGCCTCGCAGCCGTCAGTGCCGTTGCGTGTGCGAGCGTTGTGAATCCCGTAGGGCATGCAGCCTGCCGATACAAAACGCTGCCTGCGGGCGAATGAATCGATTAGTGTTCCTTCCCGACTGCGAGCGGATTCCATGGCGGCCTGTAATCATCGGAGTGCCATCGGCTGTGGTGTCTTCTTGGCACTTTGGAGTGCCAAGGGCAGGGCATCGCTGACTGCGCTTGCCTGCATGGGGATTTTTTTGGTTGCTGCCCCGCCTGGGGTGGCGGCCCCGCCTGCCTCACCGGGTGGCCCCCTTCATGAGGTGATCGATGTGATCGTTGGCGAGCAGGCTGTCGGTCCCCTCGCTGAACGCTGCAGTGATGCCGACTTTGTGCGGCGGATTCATCTCGACCTCGTCGGGGTCATCCCCACGGCGGCGACCGTGCGGTCGTTTCTCGCCGACTCCGCCGATGACAAGCGGGCACGGCTCATCGACACGTTGTTGGCGGATCAGGCCTTTGCGCGGCACATGATGTTTGTTCTTGACGCGATGCTTCTGGAACGGATCTCGCCACCGGGGGAGTTGGCCGCCTCGTGGCGAGAGTATCTGTTTACGGCACTGGCGGAAGACACGCCGCTTGATGAACTCGCCCGAGCAATGCTTGTCAGCGACGGAGAAGATCCGGCCACTCGTCCGGCGTCGGCATTCCTTGTGGCACGCAATGCCGAACCGGTGCAGCTCACTCGGGCGATTGGCCGGCTGTTTTTTGGACGCGATCTTCAATGTGCCCAGTGCCACGACCATCCGCTCGATGACGATATTCGGCAGGCGGAGCATCAGGGTCTGTTTGCCTTTGTCGCTCGGACGAGTCTCTTCAAGGGCAAGGACAACGTGCTCCGTGTCTCAGAGAAGGCGGATGGCGAAGTCAACTATGAGTCAGTTTTTACGAAGGAGGGTGAAAAGGGTGTGTGGCCGCAGCTGCCGGGTGGCCTCGCGCTCGTCGATGAACCGCGACCGGAGCCAGCGGTGGCCTACACCACGTCACCTTCGAAGACCTCGCACGGTGTGCCGACATTCAGCCGTCGATCGGCCCTCGCCGCTCGCCTAGTCGACGATCAGATGTTTCGGCGAAATCTGGCCAATCGCATCTGGGCAATTTTTTTCGGTCGGGGTCTTGTTCATCCACTCGACGGATTCGGTGCCGAAAATCCTTCGTCTCATCCGCGGTTACTCGCCATGCTGGCCGACGCATTCCGTGATTATGAATTCCGCCTGCGGCCATTCGTCCGAGAGATCGTGCTTTCCGAGACCTATCAGCGAAGTGTCGATCCGCCGCAGCCTCATGCAGTTGATGCCAAGGCACTCGATCATCTGATCGCACGGCTCGAGGCGGAGCAACAGACGCTCGACTCCGAGCGGGTAGATTTGGAAAGCACGGCCACCGATGCCGAAACCCGTTGGGAGACAATGGCCACGGAGGCCCACGCCGTGCATCTGGAGCGGCTTGCAGTTATAGCGGCGCGGGACAGTGCGAGTACCGCCTGCGCTGCAGCATCGGCGGCAGCCGCCAAGACCCAGGAGGCTTACGACGTCGCCGGTCAGATTTCGGAAGGTGTGTCCGCTGCAGCCGCACAGGCAGCGAGGGCCGTGACGGCTGTGCCGGGAGACGAGTCGCTTGAGTCGCTCGCTACAGTGCTCGCCGCGCAGGCCACGAAGCGGGCAGCAGCCGCTGAGGTGGCGGCCAAAGCCCACGCCGAGAAGGAGGCTGCGGCCAAGGCAGCCGCAGTGCTCCTGACGTCCGCCCGGGCGGACGTTGATGGTGTGACCGTGCGACTCAATGCCGAGGCATTGGGGGTTGCCGGACGTGAGGCAAGCGCGGCCCGTGCTGCCGCGGCTGACGCGGCACACGAGATGCGGCGACTCGAGGATCGGCTTCAGCTGGCCAGAGACCTTCTACGCCATGCGGC
>JAYQOK010000095.1:0-14647 GCA_038144795.1 Candidatus Kuenenia sp.
GGGCCCGCCGCCCCCGTCAACCCCCAGCGCCGTGTCAGGGCCACCACGGGCCTGACGAGGGACCGGCAATGCAACGGGAGGTCGGCTGTCGCGGTCGAGCAGCAGCCAGGCTCCAGACGGTGCGATCATCAAGAACCGGCAGCCACCGACTCCATGTCGAGCAGGCCGCAGATGCGATCAACGAGCACTTCGGCCTCGAACGGCTTCTGCAGAAACTCGTTGGCACCCGACGCCTTGAGATCCTCGATCTTGTCCGGCTCGCACATGCCCGATATGCAGATGATCTTCACCTCATCCATCGTGGAATCACTGCGAACCCGCTGGCAGACTTCCTTGCCATTAATATCGGGCAGCATGACATCAAGCACGATGAGATCGGGACGATAGTCCTTCACCAGCATGCCAGCATCGAAGCCGTTGTTGACGCTGCGCGTCTCGAAGCGGCCATCTCGTTCCAGCACGTCGGTGATCAGTTCGACGAGATCCTGATCGTCATCGACAACAAGAACCTTCCGCCGACCACTCTCGAGGGCATCGGTAGGGATGCCATTGTCACGCATGAACAAGAACAGCTGATCCCGGGGGATGCGGCGGAACCGGCTGCCCGGCACGCGAAACCCCTTCAACTGTCCCGAATCAAAACAGCGGATGATTGTCTGCTGGCTCACCTTGCAGATCTTCGCCGCTTCACCAGTCGTATACACGGTCTTTTGCATGTGCTCTCACCTCTCCCTAGCCGTGGCACAGCTAGTCGAATGCGGAATCCAAGGCATCCTCGTCCACGATTCAGCCCCGAACACCTAAGGCCTCCTGTTGCCATCCGCAGGCATTGAAACCGCCAGTCACCCAGCCGGCCTCAACGCCTGTCGTCGCTCTCCATTTCGACGAAGTGCGCCCGGGGGACGGAAGCAGCGAAAGCTGGAGAAGGAATCCCGTTCCATAAACGGCTCAGATTCTCTCCTGAACCAGCCTCCTTGCTTGCCATCCTTGCCAGACACCGAACTGTACCGCCATCTTGCGCACTGAGTCAATATCGATCCAATCGCCGCAAACGCCGTCAACGCAAGACTTTCGGCAAGTCGCCCCAACTGGCGGCCAAAAAATTTTTCGCCGAGCAGCTCAGTCTCGCGGTGGGCAGGCTACTTCGAGCAATTCCATTGCTGGCCGCCCGGAAAGCGACATGGTGGCAACGCGACCAAATGTGGGCTGACACGATTCGGAACCGAAGAGCCGGCACAGTGCAGAACCCGATCGAACCTCCAGCAGGCTCACATCATGCACTTCCCTGTGAATGCCAGCCTCGATCAACACGCGACCAAGGGGAACACGTCCCGCGCGAATCCGAGCCTCGGTTGGGGCATCGACGATTGACAAATCAAGTCGCACGATACCGTATTGAACAACTGTTCCATCGCCACGTATGAGAAGAATTTCCCGGGCATATCCCCCACCGTGACCGGACTGATCGGCTACCTGCACGACTCGCAGTGACACCGGACCACCATGATGTCGCTCCATTGCCACTGTCATGTGACTGTGGTGAGCGAGCAAGTGCCGGTACGGCTCAGGCACCGTCACCGCCTCAACTGCTCGTGTGACTGCGAAAGTATCCTCTGCAGGATGGAATATTCGCAGCAGATCGACTGCGCGGCGCACCGATAGTTCGCTTCCACCCACGATTAGCCCGCCATGCTCCAAGCCGCCGTGTCGGGCACCGCCAGATCGAGCAGAAATTCGAGGACCTCACGGAGCCTCGAGGAGCGGCAGGTGGCGGCGGCGGCCAACGCCGCCGCTCTTTCTCGATCAACGATCGCCGAAGCTCTTGCAAAGACGTCGGCGGACAGAAACAGGCTTCGTGCCGTTGCAATCGCCGCTCCAACATCAGCGGATGAGGAACCGACCGCGCTCGCACGGGTGGCCACGTTCCCGAGCAATGCCGCCTCAGCATCCGTGAGTCGCTCCAGAGCAAGGGCCCACATCAACGTTGGCCGCCCACCAAGCAGGTCGCCGGCAGCGCGGCGATCGTTATCAAGATCACCGCTCCAATCCTTGAGGTCATTCAAAATCTGAAACGCGGTGCCAACGTGAAACGCATAACGACGAATGGCACTAACTTTCTCAGGCTCGACTCCCGCCAACCGAACCCCCATCGCGACGGCGGATTCGAACGCGGGCGACGTCTTCAGGCCATAGATTTCCAGTGATTCCTCGGGCGTAAGTCGTTTGTTGGTTGCATCCCGCCACCACAACTCGGCGCCTTGACCCTTGGCGAGTCGCACATGGGCGTCAGCCAACATGGCAACGATATCCCTCTGGACGACCGGTTCGACATCCGGCAGGAGGGAAATGATCTGGTACCCAAGACCGACCAGATAATCACCGACGTTGATCGCGCAGGAAACGCCCTTCTCGCGATGGAGCGTGGGCCTTCCATACCGCATTTCATCGTCGTCTTCGATGTCATCGTGAACGAGAGACGCCTTGTGAAACACTTCGATGGCAACAGCTGCCGCCTTCACAGAATCACGCGGGGCAGGAACCTCACCATCCCGTGAGTCACATGATTCTCGACGGTCGGCGACAACCGCATCGAAGGCTGCCAATGTAATGAACGGTCGCAGGAACTTACCCCCACGACCGAGAAAGTCGGCTGCCAAGGTGCCGGTGGCATCCAACGGCGGCAACCCCTCGCCAGCGAGATGCTCCACCGGCGCGAGGGAACCGGGAAAACCCAACCTCACCCCCAGCGACCGCAACGCGGGAGGAGCGAACATCTCTGCTGCTTCGCGGAGAAGCGGGAGGTAGTCACCGACAGGGGCAGCGGCACCGCCAGCCAGTCCGAGTAAGCCAAGGATCCACTCTGGATCGAGTGTCTGTGCAGCGGCGGCCGCGTCACATGAATCGAATCGCCCGGGAACTTCTTCAAACGGAACTGCAGCCACGGGAAGGACAAATGCCGGTAGCCTCGTAAACGCCTTCTCAAGATCACGAAGACGGGCTACCCCCAAGATTCCGTCGTATTGACCGGCCAGGAGACTGGCCATTGAACTGACGGCTCGCGACGTCGATTCCACAACCCAACCACTGTCGCGTGCCGCCGACCACAATGTCGCAATCGCGCACTGGGGCCCGCAGACATGAGGCACGCCTTCGATATGAGGCCCCGCGGCCAAAGGGCAGTCGGGAAGCAACAACAGCCGCCTGCCTGCCGGCCCTGAGGCGAGTCGCTCTCGCCAATATTCAGAAACGATCGTCACCATTGTCCAGCCAACATGTTCTGCAGACGCTGCCGCCCGAGCAACCAATTTTTCGGCCTGGCGGCGAAGCCCATCAGCCGACTTGACATCGGCCGGGACCGCCCCCGATCGCCACGACGAGGCGAGATCCAAGGCCATTGCTCGCAGACGGCCGCGCAGAAGTTTGCTTTCTGGACAAGAAAGATCCAAGGCAGACGAGGGAGGCGAGCTATTTGGCATGAGCGCTTTCATGGCAACCAACGAGGAAACCGAAAATCACCGCACACCTTAACGGAACCCAAAATTACCGATAGGAATCCAAATCAAAAAACCGATTGAGAAGGGAATCCACCTGCAGCAGTCCCTCTCGAGTGAGGCGGGGCTGCCCCGACGTGAGGTCGACAAATCCATCCTCGGCGAGGGTCTGCCACTGGGGGGCCCAGACCTCCAGCGGGTCGATGCCATACTTTTTCGCCAGCCGGGTGGTATCAAGCCATCCCCGTTTGAGGCAAAGTACCGCCTCACGGATCAACAACTCCCGGCGGGTCGGAGCAAGCCCACGTACGATTGGCAATCGCCCCCCTTCGACGGCCGCCAGATAATCGTCCCAGTGGGTGGCATTCTGGTAGTGAAAGCCCGAGAGATGCCCAAAGCTGGCCACTCCGAGCGCCACCAAGTCACTTCCCTCCCACAGCATGTCACGATACCGGAAATGAACGTGGCTGGGATCACGAACCAGCGTGTAGCCACTGGAGATGGTGTAGCCCCGGGATATGAATCGCTGGAACGCATGATCGACCCAGGCTCGCTTGGTGGGCCAATCTGCCACCGGAGTCTGCCCTCCCGACTCACGAGCATCATGAACAAACGTGGTGTTGAGTGGCAGTTCCATCTGATAGATCGTCACGCTGTCAGGCTCCAGCGCCAACGTCTTGTCGACGGTGCGTTGCCACGACTCGGTCGTTTCTCCCACCATGCCCGCGATGAGGTCGATATTCGTGTTGGGAAACTCCGCCTGCCTGATCCAGTCCCAAGCTCGAAGGATTTCTGATGAGAGGTGAGCCCGACCATTGGCCTCGAGTATCTGGTCGTCGAAGTTTTCAACACCGAGCGAGATCCGCGTCATCCCGAGTGACTTCAGGGCGCGTACCTTGGGCTCGGAGAGGGTGCCCGGCTCACACTCGAAGGTCACTTCCTCAGCCGCATCCCAGCCAAAACTCCGATGCAAACCGTCGACGAGCCGCTCCAGTTGCTTCACACTCAGGAAAGACGGTGTTCCTCCACCAAAATAAACGTAGCGCAGCGACCGACCAGCCACAGCCTGCCGGGATGACACTAGGGCAGCTTCATGTGCCAACGCCTGTGAATACCGCTCAACGTCAGATGCTGCGACATCGGTGTACACGCGGAAGTAGCAAAACTTGCACCGCTTTCGGCAAAACGGGACGTGGAGATACAGCCCCAGCGGTTCGTCCCGCGGCGGGGCATCAAAAGCCTCGACCACTGCCGGCACAGCGTCTGCAGTCCACTGCGAAAATGGTGGGTAGTTGGCGACGAAGTAACTGCCCGGCTCGGTTGTTTCGCTCATGCCTTCACGTTGAGGTGATGCCTCTGGCTGCCAGGAGATCATCGAAGTCACGAATATGATAGTGTACTTTCGCCGCATCGAGCACCCGGCAGAGCCCGCGCATCGCAATGCCCATGCCGTCGGGGCCACTCGTGCCGCCAAACTGACCTCCTCCCCGGACGTGCGGCTCAAGGTCGACGAACACGCCGGGAATGCCACGGCGGTTTAGTTTCTTCGTAAGTGTCGGCAGCATGGTTTTCAGGTCACGAAGAATCTTCTCGTGTCCCCCTGCACCGAGATTTACCGGCACGAAGTTTGCCAGTGCATCTTCCTCGACATGCTTGCCGCGGGCGGCTCGACTCACTTTCCGATAATCCTTGATATGCACCCAACCAAGCCCGGGCTTCATCGCTTCCCATTCGGCGTACACCTCCTTCGTGGAGAAGCCCTGCACGATCAGGTTGGCTGCGTCAAACACAAGGACCAATGCCGGATGGTTTACACGGCGGTGAATCTCGGCGAGTAGTTGGCCAGTCTGACCAACGAGGTTGGCCTCCACCTCGAGGCCAAAGGTGAGGTCGGAGCGGTGACACGCCTCAGCAATCCGGCCGATGTAGTCCACCGCCTGCTCCAAATACGTTTCCGGATGCTCGCCCCGCGGATGATAAAAACTGAACCCACGGATCAGTTTTGTTTCAAAGGCATGGGCCAGTTCGCAGACGCGGGCCACATCTTTGGCGAGATACTGCCTGAATGGCACGTAGGCATTTTTTGTGCCGTCGTGCTTGTCAAGCAGTTTCACCTTGCCGATCGGTGAGGCGATCGACGCCACATTGAGTCCGTAGCGGTCCTCGAGGTGGCGAATCTTCTGAATCTCACCGAGGGTGAGTTTCATCACATTCTTCACACCCTTGCCGACATCGATGTGCCGGATGCTGTAATACTCAAGGCCGATCGCTGCCAACGCCGCAAACTGCTCAACGGCAGAGAGATCAAATGCTGCTTCATCGGCGAGGGCTGAGAGAAGAACGCGAGGAGAGGCGGCCATGGAATAAGCTCCAGGGAAAATGCGCTGGGGAGGGCGGGGAGTCTCAGTTTGCCGGCGGCAGGTGTTGCCCCGACGGGTGCGAGACGACGATCCGCGACGAGATGCCGCCACGGGGTGTGAACTGGGCCACGAGCGTCATCCGTCGCGGCTGTAGAACGGCGACCAGATCATCAAGAATTCGATTGGTGACGTTTTCGTAGAAGATCCCTTCGTTGCGAAATGCCTGAAGGTACAATTTGAGGCTCTTGAGTTCCACGCAGGCGCCCTCTGGAATGTAGCGAAATGTGAGGGTGCCAAAATCGGGCTGCCCGGTCTTGGGACAAACCGAAGTAAATTCCGGACAGACAATTTCGATCGTGTAGTCCCGGCCGGGAAACTGGTTGACGAAGGTTTCAAGGTGATCGCGAGTGGGAGCGGCGTGTGTCATGCCAAGAAGTGTGCCATGAATCAGGCTGATTCGAAAGCGGTGGCCGTTGTACTGCTCTCAGGTGGGCTCGATTCAGCCACCGCCGCGTCGTGGGCGCGGCAGAAGGGCTATTTTCTTGTTGCGCTTTCGCTCGACTACGGACAGCGACACCGGGTGGAACTTGAGTGCGCTCGACACATTGCGGCCGACCTGGGTATCACCGACCATGTTGTGCTGCCGATCGATTTAACCGCCTTTGGTGGGAGTGCCCTAACGGACCCCCAGATCCCCGTTCCAAGGGGGCGGTCACCCGCAACCATGGCTCAAGGTATCCCGGCGACCTATGTGCCAGCCCGCAATACCGTTTTCCTTTCCCTGGCACTCGCCATGGCCGAGACACGCGGGGCCGAGGCGATCGTGCTGGGCGTCAACGCCATCGACTACAGCGGGTACCCCGACTGTCGGCCAGAATACCTCGATGCCTTCCAATCACTCGCAGGGCTGGCTACGAAGATGGGCGTCGAGGGGAGACCAGTCTCTATCCTGGCACCGTTGGTGAAGTTGGCAAAAGCCGACATCATCCGCCTCGGACTCAACCTGGGCGTGGACTACGGCCTCACATCCAGCTGCTATGACCCTGATCCAACCGGCCGTCCATGCAACCAGTGCGACTCGTGCCGCCTGCGGGCGGCAGGCTTCGCCGCGGCCGGTGCTATTGATCCTCGGCTGACGGCCATCTGACGGAGCGGGCATGCGGATTGCCGAGATTTACCAATCACTTCAGGGAGAGGGACTCCTCGCCGGCACGCCAAGCGTGTTCGTCCGCACCAGTGGCTGCAACCTCCGCTGTCGTTGGTGTGATACGCCGTTCACGTCATGGGAACCGACCGGAGACGTGATGTCAGTCGCCGACATCGTCGCAGCGGTCGAATCATTTGACCGCCACCATGTGGTGGTCACCGGCGGTGAGCCACTCCTGTTTGCCGAGACGGTCGCGCTTTGTCGAGACCTGCGAGGAAGCGGTCATCACCTGACCATCGAAACGGCCGGCACCGTGCTGCCGGAATCCTGGGGTGATGCTCTGGTCGCCGATCTGATATCGATCAGCCCCAAACTTGCTTCATCGGGTCCGCCGGCCGACACCGTGGCGGGCTGGGCAGACCGCCACGCGGTAGTCCGCCGCTGCGATAACGTGCTCACGGCCCTGATGCGTGCCACGGCATGGCAGATGAAGTTTGTGATCGACACTCCTGAAGACCTCGCAGAGGTCACGGCGTGGCTGGCAGACCTCGGCGTGGGGACGGCTGACGGAGCCATTTTTATGATGCCGCAGGGTGTGTCGGAAACCGATCTCGTCCGCACCACTGCCTGGCTCGCCGTTGACTGCAGGAGGCTTGGCTACCGTGTCGCGCATCGACACCACATCGAATGGTTTGGACACACGCGAGCCACTTGAAATCTGGTCTACTTGGTGTGACCGCGGGGGCCGAAAACAAGCACGGTTGCAGCGCCGACGGCCACCACGAGCATGCCTGCCAAGAACCATGGGCTCACAGCGCTGGTGGGCGTGTGAGCGAACGCGAGCGTGGCGAGTGTATTGATGACAGGAGCGCATCCAAACACAACAGGCATCACGGTGAAGGGTTTCCCACCGCACGCGAAAGCCAGAATGGTGCCAAGAGCGCCGATCGCACCGAGTGATCCGGCTGCCATGCTCATCATGCTCCCCCACGGAGCCCATGTTCCGGTGTCCCCAAGCGGTGCCAACAGCGCCAGCGGGACGACGACGGCGATCAGGAAGTACGCGGCGCCAATACAAATGAGCGGTCGCAGGCGGCTCCCTCCCATCGCCGCCTGCCCACGATGGAGCACCGGCCCATACGCGCCCCACGAAAACATCGCCAGAGCAACCGACAGTAGGACCTCCACGAAACGCTCCGCTCCGGATGTGGTTGCCGACGTCGGCTTGGCCTCGGGTGATGCGTCGTCTCCCGCCGCATTCGCCTCCACGACTGCCGCTGCGGCCTCTGTGTGCGGCTGAGGCTGCGGCTTGAACACGAGCACCGTGACGGCACCCGTGATGACGAGAATCAGGCCGGCAAGAAAAGGTGCCTTGAGTTGGTTGAATGCCCGGTTCATCGAAGCCGTCAGGAGCGTATTAACGACCGGTGCGCCACCGAACACCAGCGGCATGACATAGATCGGCTTCCCGCCAAATCGAAGGGCAAGAATCACTCCGAGGGCTCCGAGGGCTCCTGCCGTGCCCGCCAACAGGCTCCATACGACACCCTTCATTGTCCAGCCACCGCGCTCGCCGCGTTGCAGCAGCGTGACGGGAATGATGACGGCGATCAGAAAGTAGGCGATGCCAACACAGACAAATGGTCGGAGCGCCGATTCCATCGCCTCACGACCGAAATGAAGGACCGGTCCGTAGAGTCCCCAACAAAGAGCGGTCAGCGCGATTGCCCCGAGCATTCCAAGTGTCTGCATCATCGGTTCGTCTCCAGGAGGTTTAGGACGTGGGCCCCCACATCCTCCACAGTAAGCAGCCGCATGCAATCGTGGTGCTCGAGCGGGCAGATCGGCTGGCCACACGGCGAGCAGGGCAGGTCAATTCGCATCTCCACGACGGGATCGTGCATGGAGCGGCCGAGGCGGGGATCGGTTGGGCCGAGCAAAACCACCGTCGGTACGCCAAACGCCGCGGCAAGGTGCCGAGTACCGCTGTCGCTGGTCACCATCGCAGCTGACCTCCGCACCAACGCCTTCGACAATCCCAGCGGCAATTGAGATTCATCATGTAACCCCTGAATCGCAGCATCGGCGGCCGTCCTGACGACATCTGCAGCGTGGCCGCGATCTCCCGGCCCACAATGCACCAGAATGCGAGCGTGGCTGATGCGGACTGCGAGCCACTGCGCCAGCTTCGCCAGCCGATCAGTCCCCCATGCTCGTGACGTTCCGTTGGAACTGTTGTCATTTAACATTACCAGTGGTCCATCCCGGCCGGGAAACAGCCTGGTTAAAACTCCATCCGCTGCGATTTCGTCATCCACCGTTGTCATCAATTCAAGGCGAAGGGGCTCGGGTGGCACCCCAAGACGTTCTGCCAACCACACGGGATATGCCGCCGACGAGAAGGGCTCGACCCGTCCGCCTTTCCGCGGAGGCTGCACGGGATCGGTGAGCAGCCACTGCCGCCAATGCATTGCCATCCCAATTCTCCTTCGGGCCCCGCCCATGACAGACAGGGCGGCACTCGACAGTGAGTTGGGGACGATGATTGCAACATCGGGGCGGTCGGCCCGCAGTTGCCGGGCCACGGCTGCGAAGCGGATGGCGCTGTCGGTGCTGAAGCGGTCATAGCGGATCGCGTGATCGAACCAGTGAGTGCCGGCAAGCAGGTCGGTGGCAAGCGGCCGCATGACCCCCGTGATCCGCGCTTGGCCGGAAAAGTGCCGCCGCAAGCCACGAAGGAGCGGTGTTGCCATCACAATATCGCCCACCCAACGGGGCATGATCACAACGATATGCATGGCGGAAAACCTAGCAGACCGGCATCAAAACACCCACCGTCACTCCCCCCGCGGGCGAATCGGGATCGTGCTCCCTCGGGCCGCGATAACGCCTGCCCCGGCGGCCGCGGTAAGCGTGAGCAGGGCAGAAATGATCAACCAGTTCCAGGGCACGACGGCGCGACCGACGGCGAGCAGTGGCAGCAACACCAATACCCCCATCACGGCTCCAAGCACAAGCCCTGAGCCGACGAGAAGCAGTGTCTCCAGGATGATCAACCGACGAACCCGCCCGACCGTGAACCCAATCGAACGCAACACGGCCAAGGCACCAAGTCGTTCGAACACGCCCTGCATCTGCACCGCTGCCACCCCCATCGTACCGAGAAGTAGGCCTAGGCTCCCCAGCATTTGGAATCCGAATAAAAACGTGTTTTGCACGGCATACAAACGTTGGAGTCGATCCACGGAAGATTCCACCGACACCCCGACGTCTGCCCACACGGCAGCAATCGCACGAGGCACGGCTGTCTGCGATCGAGCTGAAACCGCTGATGCATCGACGAGTGCCATTCCATAACCCGATTGTCGCGGCACGAGACGGATGAAGTTTTCTTCAGAAACGATCACCGCTCCCTGGAGAATGCCCGGCTCCAGCAGGCCAACAATACGCAGGGGCACCGACGGAGCCCCATGGTCTGTTGGCAGAATGAATTGCGTACCAACACCACCCAGTTTGAGCGCCCACTGTGCCGTCGCCTGATCGAGAATGGCCGGAATCGATCCATCGGAAGCCGATGGGTGCTCAAGGAGTGTCCATGGATTGATCACTCCAGCATGCAATGGCACGTGTTCCACAAAGCGAAAGCCCCCACGGCGGACGAAATCCGGCCCCACACCCAAGACCATGGGCCGTAGCGTGGCGTACAAATTCGTACAACTTGCATCATCACCACCGTTGGAACGAATGCGCTCGATTCCGCAGGCGGCCAGCACTTCCCGTTCCCCATCGGTGAGACCGAGCGTGGCCGCAACGTCGGGATCACCCGGATCGATTCCATTTGCCTCTCCGAATGAGGCGATGTGGGTCCACCCACCGGTCGGTGAGTCGTGACTCTCCGCCCGGTCGGGTGCATGTAAGGCAAAGGCTGACACGACAACGATTAAAAACTCGGCAAGCGCTACAATCCCGATCACGGAGACGGTGCGCGATCGTCGGTATGCGAGTCCGCGTCGTGCCAACTGGCCGAGCGATCGAATAACGCCATGCGAACGTCCACCCTCTGACCAACGATACGGCTCTTCATCTCGAAGCAGTGACAACGGGGTGGTGTGCACAGCACGGCGCGACGCCCACCAGACTGCCACCAGCGAGATGACGGCAGCGGCAACCATCCCGGGCCACATCGCCACCATCCTCGGCACCGCCGCACCAAAAACCTGCCGGGAGCCGGTCGCCACGGCATCTTCCCAGGATTGTCCGAGCCACGCCAGGAGCGCGGCCGACCAGACAGGTGCCACGATCATTCCGAGGACAACCCCACCAAGAACAGCAAAACTCCCGACCCAGAGCCAGAATTCAGACAGCCGATCGGCTGACCAGCCGATGGCCACAAGCAGGCCGGCCTCACGACGATGGGCTGCCACAAGAAGATGAAAGAGCAACCACTCGAGGAGTAGTCCCGCCACCACAATCACCAAGGACAGTCCGAGGAAGAGCCCCCCGAAGGGAGTGGAGCCACGCGCTGCCTCTTCCGCTTGCTCAGATACCGCTACGATGCGGAAGCCAAGTTCTTCTGGATGTAAGGATGCGGCAAGTTCGCCCCGCACCTGATCGGCGTGCGGAATCGCGCTGGCTGGCGCGTGCCACGCCGTCGTCTCCCCAAACCGGCTGGCTGCAATCGCCCGTGCCGTAGCCAGTGACACGAATGCCTTCGGGGCGGCACCGTATTCCTTCCAGTAGCGATCATCCTGATCATTTGGAGCGACGGTGCGAACACGGGTTCGATCGAAAGGAAACGGAGGATCCCAGTCGGCAATCGATTGCTCGTCAGTCACGCCCTTGACCTCCGGCACAAGTTCTCGTGCCACAGCAGCCCCCCGCATCGCGGCGATCCCGCTAATCTGGAGTCGATGCGTCACCTCTTCAATGCGCCCGTGGAGCGTCTCAGGTAGAAACGTAGTGATCTCAAGGGCATCGCCGACGGCCACAGGGCTTCCTTGGGCGCTCAGATCGTCGGCCATCCACCGATCGATGATGATTTCATCGGGTCCCGGCAGCGGCAGGAGACGATCATTATCGTCAACGACGTTCCCGGCCGGGTGGGTCGTGGTGTCAATGCCGACGATGGTCGAGTAGGGAATCGATGCCTTACAACCCGCCAGTTGGATATTGTTGGCTAGGAAGACCAGTGAAGGGCGCCCCTCGAGAGGGCCGAGTACACGAGCCGCTGCTCGGTCAACCGACCGATCAAGGACGAGGCGGCTCCCCACAAGCCGTAGTGACGCCGGCGATGATTCCGATCCGTCCACGTCCGTCAGGCTGAGTCCGTAATCAGCCAAGTGCGGTGCCAAGCAACGCTTCCACTGCCTTGCGCCCGTCTCGCGGGCATTGCCACCCCCGGTGCGGGAGACGTCCAACAAGGCATTGGCCACCCCATCCTCACGGAGGATCGCCTGGGCGACGGCGAGCGACGTGACAGCGAGACCGCTGGTCACCTGCGTCGGCTGGAGCGAAAAGTCGCCCAGACTCCCCCGCGGCAGCACGGCTGCCAGTCGCAATCGACGGCTCATCGATTCCGTGGTGCGTCTGCCAAGCGGGCTGTCAGCCGGCACATCCATACGTTCCGCAACCCGTAGCACAACCGGTTCACCAACCGCCGTGCCGAGAGTCTCTGCCAGGGCTGCGTTGATTGCCACCGCATCGGTTCCTAGCTGAGGCGTCGCAGCGAAGCCCAGCGCCGGCAGGTTGTCGCACGCAAGGAGGGTGGCCCGGGCAGTGACCCGGCCGCGGTCACCGGAGGGCGGCGCCTCGACCGCAATTTCCATGATGAGGGCTGGGATAACAGTCGCCTCCACAGCCTGGTCCGCATTCAGGCACGCGGTCAGTTCATCCGCGAGTTCCGCCCGAAAGGGTGTGTCGGCAATCGCCACCGTCCGGATTGCCCCAAGCCGCAACCGGGCGAGGTCGAGCAGACCACGGTGCATGGCATCACCAACGCTGAGAGCGCCAGCTATCGTCGCGGTAACGACCCCGCTGGCAGCCGCCAACGCCGCCACCTGAGGCCACCACTGACGAGAACAACGCCGGGCGAGACCTACGAGCGTGCGAACCGCTCCGCTGATCATGACCGTGCCACTTCGGAGGAGTCCGGTTCAAGCCGACCATTGACGAGTTGCCGAACCATCCCCGTACCTGCTGCGATCCGCTTGGCGATCGAAACCGAATGGGTGACGACGATCAGTAAAGAAGACATTTCGCTGGTCAGTTCGACCAGTAAGTTAGCGACCGCCCCTGCCGCGTTGCCATCAAGTTGCCCTGTCGGCTCATCGGCGAGGATCAGCTGCGGTGAGTGGATGAGGGCGCGAGCAATCGCCACCCGTTGTCGCTCACCACCGGAAAGTTGGGCAGTTGGATGCTCAACACGGTTGGCCAAGCCGACCCGCTCGAGCAAGCGGAGGCCCCGCGCTTCAAGCTCTTGTGTCACCCGCCCGGTGGCAAGTGCCGGCAGCACCACATTGTCGATCGCAGAGCAACCGGCAAGCAGATGATGTTCCTGGAAAACAAACCCGATGCGTTGATTCCGGTAGGCCGCCCGGTCGGCAGGAGACAGAGCAAAGGGATCAACGCCATCCAAACACACGTGTCCCGCTGTTGGAACCTCAAGCGTACCAAGGATTGACAGGAGTGTGCTCTTACCGGACCCACTCGGCCCCATCACCACCAGCCGCTGACCGGCCTCCATGCGGAGTGATATATCATCGAGCACCACAAGCGGACCCGCGGGAGACGGATACTGTTTCGCAACTCGGTCGACCTCGAGCACCCGCAGCCTCCCGCCGTTCAACCCCGGAATGGCTCGAGCTGACACAGGATGTGCTCGGGAATCAAGACGGCCTCCGGCTTCCGTCCTGGGTGCATGAGACACCGCACCGCCACGACCCGCCCCTTGGCAACAAGCCGCCCGGCCTGCTCAAAGAGAAAAGAGTACGTGATGCTCGTGCGACCAATGTCGGCGACTGCCACCGTAATCGATACCTCTTCTCCGAAGCGGACGGCTGACATGTAATCACACGAGGCAGAAACCCGGGGCCAACTGGCATCGATGCCGTCAGGCCCGCGATCGACAACGGGCACCCCGGCAGTGCGAAGCAATTCATGCTCCACCGACTCCATCCAGAAGAAAAACGCCGAAAAATGCGCGATGCCTGCCGCGTCCGTATCGCGAAACTCCACCCGGCGTCTCGTCGATAGCCCCCGCACGTTGCGTGACTCTGGGGTTGGACTTGTCAACGTGGAACGCCCAAAAAGCAGGTGACCTATTCTCCGACATATGGCAACAAGGCCATGAAGCGGGCTCGTTTGATAGCACTCGTCACAGCATGCTGACTGGCGGCTGTGCACCCGCTTTTGCGGCGGCCGATGATCTTTGCCTGCCTGTTGACAAGTTTGCCAAGCAGTTCCAGATCCTTGTAATCGACATACATCGGCTTGGGCCGAACGCCGTCGATGTAGATCGGATCGCGCCGCTTTAGCTTGGTGCGCGGCTTTGCCTTTTTGCTAGCGGACTTGGCGAACTTGGCTGGAGGAGGGCTCATACACTTTCAATGCCGGAGCCGCGGTTAAGACACGTTTTCGAACAAATTGACATC
>JAYQOK010000096.1:0-14635 GCA_038144795.1 Candidatus Kuenenia sp.
CCCCCCCCGGGGGGGGGGCGCCCCGGCTGCGTTTCCACAACGAGGCCACGAGCCTGGCAGGCCGATGGAAAGGCCTCCGCCTTGAGCCGGCCAGGATCGGCGACTAGAGCCAGCCCATCGGAGGCGAGGAGCAGGTCGATCACTCCGGCCAGGGCCGCGGCGTGGTGGTGCTCATACAAAACGTCTGCCGCCACGACCCGCTCGAAGACTCCCACCGACTCTGGCGACCGCCAATCAAGCACTCGGGTAGTGACCTGGCTGGCCAAACCATTGACCGCGGCATTGAACCGCACTCCTTCGAGGGCCGCCTCCTCATAATCGGTGGCGGTCACGAAAAAGCCCTGACGCGCGGCGACCAGCGCAGGCAGGCCAAGACCACACCCGAGTTCGAGCAAGGAGAGGCCGTTCCCAACCGAGTTGGCCAGATCCTCAGCCAACACGATGGCCGACTCCCACACGTTGGCCCAGTACGGAATCCGTTCGTCGGCCTCGAATGCCGCCACGTCGATGAGGGCGTCGATATCAGGCGGGTGCCAGATATGCAGCGGGCCGCTCGGTAGGTCGATCACCCGCTCGACGGGAGAAAATCGTTGGAATTCTGACACCATCCAGCCGCTTCCCGCTGCTTCGTCCAAGAGCCAGCACAACCGCCAAATCCCGAAAGAGCCTGCCGACGGGAGTCAGGCTGCGGAGGACGATACCATGTGGAACGACGATTCGCCTCCTCCTCCACCCTGCCTTCAGCTTCGGCCGATACCAGCAGCACGATGCCGCGTCAAGCGGCCGGGAGCATCTTACATGGGCGAATTTCTGGCAAACCTCGGCGAGTGGTCGGCACTGCTGGCCGGTAGGCACGGCGCGCCCGGGCGGCTGCTGGGGGCCCATCCGCTCGGCGTCTCTAGCGCCGGCAAGTCACCATCCCACCGAGTGCGGGCCTTTCTGCCTGAAGCCTGCAGGGCCTGGGTGGTGCAGGTCACGGCCGAAGGTCAGCGGGTCAGCCGCCCAATGCGGCGGACGCACCGGGTCGGCATTTACGAGGCGGTGGTGCAGATGCCCCACGCTGCGGCGTCGCCTCCCTACCTGTTTCGCGTCGATGACCGTACCCAGGGCATTCGCGAAGTCTACGACCCCTATGCCTTTCCCACGATGCTGACCGACTACGACTTCCATTTGCTCGGTGAAGGGCGTCACTGGAAGAGCTATGAGAAACTCGGCGGCCAACTGCACTCAGCCGACGGCGTCGATGGCGTGAACTTCGCCGTGTGGGCACCCAACGCCGATGCGGTGAGCGTGGTGGGCGATTTCAACGGCTGGGATGGCCGCACCCACCAGATGCACAAGAGGATTCCTTCCGGCATCTGGGAACTTTTTGTGCCGGGCATCGGTGTAGGCACCCTCTACAAGTTCCGCGTCCATCACCATGGCACCCACAGCGACCGTTCTGACCCCTACGGCTTCGCAGCCGAATTGCCGCCGCGAACGGCGTCGAAGGTGGTTGATCTCGGCAGCTATCAGTGGCAGGACGAGGCCTGGATGAGCCGGCGAGCCGAGGTCAACTCGCTTGCAGCTCCGCAGTCGATCTACGAAGTGCATCTCGGCAGTTGGAGACGGCCCGGCGATGACCCGCACCGCTGGCTCACCTACGCCGATCTCGAACGCGAACTCGTGCCGTATTGTGTGGAGATGGGGTTCACCCACGTTGAGTTCCTGCCACCCACCGAGCATCCCCTCTCGGCCAGCTGGGGCTATCAGACGATCGGGATGTTTGCCGCCACCAGCCGCTTCGGCTCGCCACAGGATCTGATGGCCCTGATCGACACCTTCCATCGGGCCGGGATCGGCGTGATCATCGACTGGGTGCCGGCTCATTTCCCGAAGGACGGCCACGGCCTGCAGCAGTTCGATGGCACGGCGCTCTATGAGCACGAAGATCCCCGTAAGGGAGAGCACCCCGACTGGGGCACGCTGATCTACAACTACGGCCGCAACGAGGTGGCCAACTTCCTCATTTCGAGCGCCCTGTTCTGGCTCGACCGCTACCACATCGACGGCCTGCGGGTCGATGCCGTCGCCTCGATGCTCTACCTCGACTACAGCCGCAAGGACGGCGAGTGGGTGCCCAACTGTTTCGGTGGCCGCGAAAATCTCGAGGCGATCGAGTTTCTCAAGCAGTTCAATATCCAGGTGCACACCCACTTCCCCGGCGTGCTCACGATCGCGGAGGAATCGACCTCCTGGGCGGGTGTGTCGCGGCCGACCTATACCGGGGGCCTCGGCTTCAGCTTGAAATGGAACATGGGCTGGATGAACGACACGCTCCGCTACATGCGGCACGATCCGATCCATCGCAAGTATCACCATGACGAACTGACCTTCAGCCTGATCTACGCCTTCCACGAAAACTTCGTGCTGCCTCTGTCGCACGACGAGGTGGTGCATGGCAAGGGATCGCTCCTTGATCAGATGCCGGGCGACCTGTGGCAAAAAGCGGCCAACCTGCGGCTCCTCTATGCCTACATGTGGTGCCATCCGGGCAAGAAGCTGCTCTTCATGGGAGGTGAATTCGGCCAGTGGCAGGAGTGGAACTTCGACGAGAGCCTGCAATGGCATCTCTGTCAGCACGAGAGCCACCGCGGCCTGGCCAAGGCCGTCGCCGACTTAAACCAACTGATCCGTCGCGAGCCGGCGCTCCATCAACTCGACTTCGACAGCCGCGGGTTCGAGTGGATCGACTGCCATAACTGGCAGGATAGCGTGCTCGCCTTTGTCCGCCGTGGGAGTGCCCCCGACGACTTCGTTGTGGTCTGCTGCAACTTTACCCCGGTGCCCCGCCATGGCTACCGGCTTGGCATGCCCACCGGAGGCGACTACGACGAGGTCTTCAATAGCGACTCCGCCTTTTACGGCGGCGGCAACGTCGGCAACCTGAGCCCGCTCCGCGCCATGGCCATTCCCCATCACGGCCGCGACCACTCCATCACGCTCACGCTCCCCCCACTCGCCGCAGTCGTGCTCAAGCCACGCTAGCTTCGCGGAACGCGAGCCATCCTGGCTTCGGCTTTCTTGGCGACACTCCGGTCGCTCTCATAAGCCCGCCCTCCAGGTGGGCAGCACAGGGTGATTCAGCGAGGGTTGCCCGTGTCACGGAGCCGGCGTAGTAAACCGAGCACAGCCAGGATGGCGAAAGCGAGGTTTCCTCCGTAAACGTCCAGCGATGCGGCACGGACAAACCCGAGCCGCGTGCGCGTCAGCGGTCGCTGCGGCGAGGCTGGCGTTTCCATTCGACGGCGTACTTGGCTTCGAGCCCTTCGAGCCAGTCGGTGATGGCGGCGGAGAACTCCCGCTGCGCCACCATGGCGATCCGTCGCTGGTCGTCCTTGGTCTCGAGAAACCGTTTTTCAAGATCCTCCAGCGACGGTACCACCGACTCCATGCGGATTGCGTAGCAGATCGTCTGCGGCTCATTGAAGGCCGTCGCCGTCTGGCCTGGTTCGAGAGCAAACACCGCTTTCATCAACTCGTCGCCAGGCATGATCAGCCCCGCCGGATCAGAAACAAGCGGAGGCGTTCCCTGCGGCACGGTACCCTGAGACAACCACGAAAACGGTCCGACCTGCGCTACTTCCAAACCGCTCTGACCGGCAACAACGTCCGTAAGCGATTTTGTGGTGGCCTCGGCAGCCAGGGCGGCCGCCTTCTTCTCGGCAATTGCCCGCCCCTCGATGATCTTCCACGCCTGCTCCGCTTGGGGGCGGGCAGTTTCAAAAGACGGCGAAAACTCCGGCTGATCTTCAAGCTTCCACGAGATGTAGCGGTTGCCGGCCACGTCACGCGAGGTCACCGGCCGCAACGAGGGAGCACTTTCGCCATATATCTGCTCGAGCCAGTTTCGCTGCCGCATCCCGAAGCGACTGGAGGGATCGGGCACGAATTCAAAGCTCTGGCCGATTCCGCCACCAGCCACGGCCTCGTCGGCTGCCACGAGTTCCGATTGACCTGCCTCGAGCCCCTGCTTCTCGGCGACCGTGTCAAATTCAGGCGGCTGCGGCGCTGCTCCTTTCTCCTGCTGGGCTTGCCAGAGCGCGAAATCCTCAGCGTAGGCAGTCATGTCACCCGCAACAGCTGAGAAGATGGCATCAATCGTGCGGTCAGCCCGCTCCGCTGCCAGCCGATTGCGAATCTCGTCGGTGACGTTTTCCAACGGCTCGAATTTGGGCTCTTCCACTGGTGGCTTGTCATCAGGCTTTGGGTCAGCAGTATCTGCAATCTCAGCTCCCGTTGTGCCTGCCGGCTTTTCACCGCTCACCGCATCAGGAGTTGGTTTCGGCTTGGTTTCGGGATTAGCGCCAGCTTTGGCTTCAGCCGCATCCGCCGACGATTTGGCAGTGGGCGTTGTGTCCGCCCCATCTTCGGCCGATTCTCCAGTGGGCTTTTCCTCAGCCGGCTGCTGGAAGGCCACTGGCTGAAACACCTGCCGAACCTTGCCTGCACCCTGCTTGTCACCGTCCTCTGTCGGCTTGGGCATGTCGTCCGTTTGCGGTTCTGCTGCCTTATCTTCCGGCTTCGTACTCTCGGGCTTTTTCTCTGCCGGTTGGTCATCGACAGGCTTTGCTGCGGCAGCTGCAGCTGACTCGTCACCAACCTTGTCGTTGTTGTCGGTCGGTTCTGTCGGTGGCTTGGGCCGCTCACGAAACATCGTCGCCTTATTTTTTTCGTAGTAGTCGGCGATCTCGGCATCGGTGACCTCGGCCTTGGCCTTGTCGAGAAACTTCTCCCGCTTAGCAACCAGATATTGAAACTTCACCCGATGCGGCTCGCGAAACCCAGGGTCGGTGCTTCGGGGTTCGGGAAGGTCGTCCTTATACCGCTCGAAAAAAGACCGCAGTTCGGCCACGGTGGGCTCAGGCACTTCGCCGGTTACGCTTTCCACTACCACCGGCACCGCCTCGATCGTGGCCTGTCGCTCGAGCCGGCAGAAATAGTCCCACCGCCAACCGGGCGGGTCGCCAGAAAACCCAGTCTGAAACAGGAGAAACATATTGCGGGCGGCGAGCTCGGTACGAAGAGCGTCAAACACATCCCGCTGCGAGACTCCCATCGGCCCCAGCCGGAGACCCGCGATGATGTCACGAAATTGGTCGGGCCGCACGAGGTTGTTGGTCCACTGCCCCAGAAAATCGTTGATCGCTGAGTCGCTCACCATGAGCCCGTTGGCGGCCGCCTCCTTGGCAAGCATCATCGACCGCACCACCTGCTCCTCCGAATCGGCAAAAAGCGGCAGCTGTGAGGGATCCCGACCGGCCGCCATCGCGCTTTCGGCGAGAAACCGGTTCACGACCGTCCGCATGGCCACGGCCCGATCGAGTTCGGCCTCCCGAATCGCCCCATCTTTCCATGTGACGGCCACGGGATCGCCCGCCGGCCCGCCGACTCCCATCTGCAGGATCGGGGGCAGCACAAAGAAGGCCAACATGGCCAGAATCGCCACGAAGACGAGCAGCGAACGCTGGTATTTCCGAAAGATATCGAAGGAGCCGGCCATGGCACCGCCTGTATACGCTGCTCGTACGGCAGAACCGCCGAGACTTGACAAAGAAAGACGGGGCAGGGTAACGCTGTCTGACCCGAAGCAGGTCGCAGATTGTAGCGCCATGCCCGTCGGCGCCAATCCCGACTTCATTCTTCCTCCCACCGATGCCATGGCAAAAAAAGCCGCCACAAGCCGACGCAAGAGCCCTTCTCGGGCCAAAACGTCCGCCAGCCGGAGCCCCCAGCGAAGCTCGAAGTCGAGCCCGAAGGGGGATTACGAGCTGGTCATCGTGGAGAGTCCGGCCAAGTCGAAGACCATCGGCAAATACCTCGGCCCCGGATTCGTTGTCGAGGCGTCGGTGGGCCACATTCGGGATCTTCCCAGCCGGGCCCCCAAGGGATCAAAGCAGCCAGTTCCGGGCGTCGATCTGGAGCATGACTTCGCCCCCACCTATGAGGTCGATCAGGACAAGGCCAAGCGGGTCGCCGAACTCAAGCGGCTGGCCAAGAACGCTCGCGACATTTGGTTTGCCACCGACCTCGACCGGGAGGGAGAAGCAATCGCTTGGCATCTGACCCAGGTGCTCGGTGTCGATCCCTCCACTGCCAAGCGAGTGACGTTCGACGCGATCACCAAGTCGGAAGTGCAGCGGGCGTTTGAAAATCCGCGGCCGATCAACATGCCCCGTGTCGAGGCACAGCAGGCCCGTCGCATTGTCGACCGGATCGTCGGTTATCAGGTCTCCCCGATCCTCTGGAAGAAGGTGGCCTCAGGGCTGAGTGCCGGCCGCGTGCAGAGCGTGGCGACCCGGATCGTCGTGGAGCGTGAGCAGGAGATTCGGGCCTTCACGCCGTCCGAATCGTGGGAGATCACTGCCGGCCTCTGCTTCGATGTGCCGCAGTCACCCGCGCTCCATGAAGAATGGACGGCGTTCATAGCCCGGGTGGACGACCGGGGCCGACCGCCGCTGGTTCGCGAGCGGATGGCCTGGCTGACCGACCACCGGTCGCTGCTCTGCGAGATGGTCGAGGTTGGTGGACGGCCACTGAAAATCGAGGCGGAAAACACCTCGACGGTTGATCTTACTCCCGACGTGCAGCGGGCTGCCGAGGCGGCCGGGTTGCTCGACCTGACGCTCTCACGTGACACGGCTCCCGATGCGAAGGGCCGCGGCCAAAACATCGTGCGAATTTCTGGCCGGCCCGATCCGGCCGCCCGCTACACCGTCGAGTCGATTGACGTCACCCGCACCCGATCCCGCCCCTATCCGCCGTTTATCACCAGCACCATGCAGCAGGCGGCCAGCAGCCGTCTGGGGATGTCGACCGACCGCACGATGCGGATCGCCCAGCAACTCTATGAAGGCATCGACATCCCAGGGGAAGGTCGCGTGGGCCTCATCACCTACATGCGAACCGACTCGACCAACCTCTCCCGCGAGGCGATCGAGATGGCCCGCCGCTACCTGGAAAAAAATCACGGCGCCGCCTATGTGCCGGAGAAGCCGCGGTTTTACGCCAGTTCCAACGACAGCGCGCAGGAGGCCCACGAGGCGATTCGCCCCACCGACGCGGCCCGTGATCCCGACTCGCTGGCCCGAGCCCTCACCGACGAGCAGTTCAAGCTTTACCGGCTGATCTGGCAATGCTTTGTGGCCTGTCAGGCGACCGACGCCGAGTGGGATTCGACAGCGGTGCGACTGCGGCGAAGTGACCGCGACACCGGGGCCGTCTTCAAAGCCAATGGCCGCGTGCTTCGGTTCGACGGCTTTTACGCCATCAGCGGCACGCCCCGTGACGATGGTGACCAAGTGCTGCCTGACTTCGAGAAGGGGACGCAGCTGGCCCCGTTTGCCATCGAGCCGCGGCAGAAATTCCAGTCGCCGCCCCCGCGGTACTCCGAGGCCTCGCTGGTGAAGAAGCTGGAGGAAGAGGGAATCGGCCGACCGTCGACCTACGCCAGCATCATCAACGTCATCGAAAATCGCGGCTACGTGGAGCAGCGGGAGCGACGGTTCTATGCCACGGCGCTCGGCGAGGCCGTGACCGGCTTCCTCAAGGAAGGCTTCGAAAACCAGTTCATCGAAATCGGCTACACCCGAGAGATCGAGCAGGAGCTCGACCAGGTGGCGCAGGGCGTGAAACCCTGGACCCAGGTGCTGCATGAGTTTCACGACGAGCTGCGGCCCAAGCTGGAGACGGCGCTCGAGCAGGATCATGTGAAGGGCAAGGGCGAGCCGTCGCCGTATGCCTGCCCGGTCTGCGGTCGGCAACTGGAGTATCGGCTCGGTAAGAGTGGCCGGTTTCTCTCATGCAGCGGTTACAACGAGAAAATTCTGGAGGAGCCACCACCACCGAAGACGACGGCCAAGGGCAAGAAACGCAAGCCCGCCAAGCCCAAAGAAGTACCGGCCTGCACGTTCGCCATGCCGGTAGACCGCGAGGGCAAGCCGCGGCAGCCGGAGCAGATCGACCTGCTCTCGCCCGATGGCGTGCCGATGGTGAAACGCACGGGCCGCTTCGGCGACTTCCTCGTGGAGGACAAGCCGCGGCCGGTGAAGCCGCGGGGAAAGAAGGCCCAGGAGATGCCTGCCGAACCGCCCCCCTTCATTCTCAATCTCGACAAGAAGGGCTGCATCAAGTTTCCCTCGCCGCCGCCGGTGGTGACCGACATCGTCTGCCCGAAGTGCGGGGACTTGATGAACCTCCGCGACGGCAAGCGGGGTCCCTGGCTGGGCTGCCGCGCCTTCCCGAAATGCCGCGGCCGCGAGGCCTTCGGGAAACTGGCCGAAGAAAAGCAGAAGGCCCTCAAGGCCGAACTCGACGCCCATCTCGCGGCGCAGACCAGGCTCCACCTCACCCGCCGCGACGGCGTGACGCCGGTCAAGGAAGGCACCCCGCTTGCCGATCTGCAAATCGAAGGCGGCGTCGCCGAACTGCCACGGTTTGAGTGACAGGCAGCCGCTACTTCACGGAAAGCTCGCCATCCTGGCCTCGCTTTCCTTGGCGAACTTCCGTTCGCTCTTGTAAGCCCGCCCGCTACTTCACGGAAAGCTCGCCATCCTGGCCTCGCTTTCCTTGGCGAACTTCCGTTCGCTCTTGTAAGCCCGCCCTCCAGGCGGGCAGTACAAGGTGGATCTGTGAGGGGTTGCCCGTACCGGGAGAGCCGGCCTTGGCAGCGAACGAAGGCAGGATGCCCGAAGCGAACGTCCGGCGATGTGGTACGGGCAACCTCTCGCGGCCCTACACCCACGGCATGTCCACCGAAAACGTCGGCGGCGTCTCGTCGAGGGCGGTGGCGTAGGCCGTGGCGTGGGAGCGGCAGTGGGAGATGCTGACGAGCACGCAGCGAATCCCCATGCGTTCGGCAATCTCCCGCGTGCCCCCCTGGAGCGTCACGGTCGGGCGGCCCCCCGTGCCATTGAGCACCTCGATATCCCGCCAGCTGATGCCCTTCCGCCAGCCGGTGCCGAGTGCCTTGAGCACGGCCTCCTTGGCGGCCCAACGGCCGGCGAAGTGCTGCGTCGCCATGCGGCGGCTGCGGCAGTAGTCGATCTCCGCCGCCGTGTAGACGCGGCCGACGAAGAGTTCTCCGTGGCGTTCGATCATCTGGGCGATCCGCAGCACTTCCGTGATGTCGGTGCCGATGCCGAGCACGTTCATGCTACGGTTCCCGCACGCGTCAGCCCGCAGGCTTGTTTGGCCCTCATGAGCACCCGCCCCGCCTGCTCGCGGGCCCGGGCTGCCCCGTCGGCAAGCACGGCGGCGATTCGCTCCGGGTCGGCCTCGAGTTTCGCCCGGCGGGCTCGTGCGTCGGCGAAGAAGGCGTTGGCGGCCTCGACGAGGGCCTTCTTCACCTCACCGTAGCCGAAGCCTCCCCGCCGATAGAGCTCAGCCATCCGCTGCACATCGGCCTCATCGGCCATCAGCGAGTAGAGCGCGAAGAGATGGTCACCGTCGGGATCCTTCGGCTCCTCAACCGGCCGCGAATCGGTCGTGATCCGCATGATCTTCTTCTTTTGGGCCGGGAGATCCTCGAATACCTCGATCGTGTTGTGGTAGCTCTTCGACATCTTCTGACCGTCGGTGCCCGGCACGCGTCCACCACCGGCCACGAGCCGGGGCGAAGGCATCGTAAACACCTCCCCGTACAGATGGTTGAAGGAGCCGGCCAAATCACGGCAGACCTCGATATGCTGCACCTGGTCTTCCCCAACGGGCACGAGTGTGGCGTCATAGGCCAGTATGTCGGCGCTCATCAGCACGGGGTAGGCGAAGAGGCCGGCATCAGCCGGCAGGCCCCGCGTCTTCTTGTCCTTGTAGGCATGGCATCGCTCGAGCAGGCCCATCGGGCAGACGGTCATGAGGAGCCAGGTGAGCTCCGTCACCTCCGGCACATCCGACTGCACGAAGAGCGTGGCCCGCGCCGGATCGAGCCCCAGCGCGAGCAAATCGACGGCGGCATCATGCACGAAACTCCGCAGCCGGTCGGGCTCGCGAACGGTGGTGAGCGCATGAAGATCGGCGATGAAGTAGTAGGCATCGCCGGCGGCCTGGAGCTCGATGTATTGCCGGATGGCGCCGAAGTAGTTGCCCCAGTGAAAGCGGCCGGTCGGCTGGATGCCAGAGAGCACCCGGGCCGGCAAGGAAGAGGCGGATGACGGAGCGGGCACATCAGTGGGCATCGGGAGTGGTTTCCGAGGAGGCCACGCAGGGCTGCCGCGTGGGAAGGGCGAGGGTGCCGACCACGTCGGCGAGAGAGGTGGCGGCAAGTTCACTGAGGGCGGCCGGCAGGGCATCGAGGATTTCGGTGCTGGCCAGGGGAGCAGCAAAGTTCGCGGTACCGAGTTGCACGGCCGAGGCACCGGCCACGAAAAACTCCATGCAGTCGTCGATCGTCATGATGCCTCCCACGCCGATAATCGGGATGGCGAGCTTCTGCCGTACCTGATGGACGCAGCGCAATGCGATCGGCTTGATGGCCGGTCCGCTGAGGCCCCCGATCACATTGCCGAGTAGCGGTCGCTGCCGCCGCCAGTCGACGGCCATTCCCTGGCAGGTATTGATCAGTGTCACGGCATCGGCGCCTCCGTCTTCGGCGCCGCGGGCGATCCCGACGATGTCGGTGACATTCGGTGTGAGCTTGGCGAGCACCGGGAGGTGCGTCACGCCGCGGACACCCGCGACGACGCTCCGGCACATCTCGGCATCGGTGCCGAGGTCGACGCCATGGCTGACGTTTGGGCAGGAGATATTGAGTTCCAGTGCCACAACACCCGGCACCCCTTCGAGGCGGTCGGCCAACTGCACAAATTCCGCCTCATTCGCACCGGCGATGCTCACGATCACCGGCGCACCACAGTCCCGCAGGAAGGGCAACTGCTTGCGCAGAAAGGCGTCGACGCCGTCATTGTCGAGGCCGATCGAGTTGAGCAGACCGGCCGCCGTTTCCACAGTCCGCCAGGGCACGTTGCCCTGCCTGGGCTGCGGGGTGATTGTCTTCGGCACGATACCGCCGAGCCGCTTTAGGTCGACGAACCCGACCATCTCGCGGCCGTACCCAAAGGTGCCCGAGGCGACGAGGATGGGATTGGGTAGCCGCAGCCGGCCGAGCGATACCGAGAGGTCGACCGGGCGGGCCGGTGGATCGGAAGGGCTGGGCAACGGCTGCGACATGGATATCCAATGTTTTATCCCGCCTGAGGCGTTTTCCCCACACCCCAGAGTTCGCCGGGCCAAAAAGTCCGGTTGGGTCAAGTTTGCGGGTCGTACAGCCGATACTGTCTGAGACCAAGGACCGGTTTCCCGCCGTCCCGCCGGGGCGGAAAGTTGACACTAGTGCTTGGCACTCCTAGGCTTCTGGCGATTCCCAGCCACCGGTTGGAGCGTCGGAGCCGTGACCAAGAAAGACATCGTCCGGACAATTTCCGAACAACTCGATCTTCCCCAGCTTCGCACCAAGGAACTGGTCCAGCGGACGTTCGACGCCCTCGTCGAAGCGTTGGTCCGTGAGGGTCGCATTGAATTGAGAAATTTCGGGGTGTTCCAGATCAAGAAGCGCGAAGCCCGTATGGCCCGCAACCCTCGCACGGGAGAGCAGGTTCCGGTTCAAGCGAAATTCGTGGTTACTTTTAAGCCGGGCAAGGAGATGGAAGCGCGGGTACGGGACATCGGCAAACTTGATTCCCCGCCCGCCTGGATTGACGGAAACTACATGGATCACGATCCCGCCGAAGATGCTGGCATTTGATCGATGACGGGCTGCCGGAAAGGCTGGCAGTCTAGGCAAACCACGGCCGGGCCAATCAGCACAAATAGACATCGCGATCGGGCCAAGGGATTGGCTACACACGAATTTCGAAAGAGGTCAGGAGGACCGAACGATGAGAAAGGCCGTTTATCTGCTGCTTGCGGTAGCCATGCTGGCCACCACCACGGGTTGTCTCATTCCGATGTACTCGGCCGACCCGATCCGCCGCGCCCAACAGTTGATTTACACGTCGGAAGATCTGCGGGCGATCACTGACGAGTGGGAGCGAATCTGGTTCCTCGACCAGCCATCACACATGAAGCCGTATCGGACGCACGGCGGAATACTCTAGTTTCACGCAACACTCGCCATCCTGGCCTTGGGGTCTTGGCAGTGGGCCATCAGGCTCGATGCATTCGAACGACGAGCGAATCATATCCGAGCGCGCGGTCATAGGCCGTCGTATGCTCGATGCGCTCCTGCTTCGATAGCAGTTCGATTCGCTTGATACGTCTGCAAAGCACTGCCAGCAGCGTGCGCAAAACGGTACGGGCATGAGCGGCGCCAAGGCAGAGATGGATGCCAAATCCGAAGGCGACATGCGGGTTTGGTCGCCGATCAAGCCGAATCTCATCTGCAGCCTCGAACACTGTCTCATCGAGGTTTGCCGATGCCCAACAGAGGCTGACGCGGTCACCCGCGCGCACTTCCATGCCCTGCACATCGGTTTCGACCGGGCAGACCCGACCGATATGAGTGAGCGGCATGAACACGCGGAAAAACTCCTCGCTCGCATGCACGATCCGGCCAGAATCGGCCTGTAAAAAAGCCAACGCTTCCGGTCGCTCCGCCAAAAAGCCAAGTGCCGACGCAACCGTGTGAATGATCGTGTCACGCCCACCGGCAAACATCAGATTCGCAAACCCAAGCATCTCATCTCGAGTCAGCGGCCGCCCTTGAAATGTCGCCGTTGTCAGGAGCCCGTAAAAGTCTTCTCCCGGCGCCCTGGCAGCCCGATCAAACTGCGCGTTGAGATACCGCTCGAGTTCTGCGGCCTGATTCTCTCCCTGAGCTCCGTGAAACACATGTACCCCCCAATTGATGAACCGCTCCGACTCGTCTTCTGGCACGTTGAGCAACACGGTCAATGCTCGGGACTGAAGCGGTACCGCAAACTCTCCGACCACTTCGAGTGACTCACGGTTGATCGCGTTGGCTACCAACCGCTCGGTAATCGCTTCCACTTGGGCAACGAATTCCGGCTGCTTTGCCCGCAGAAAAAACGGCTCAACCAGTTTGCGGTAATCACTCTGGTTCGGTGGATCGACCTCGAGCGGCAACTGCCGCACGCTACGAAGGTGTTCCTCGGAGGGAATCGGCACGCGGTGCGGAGCATCCGAACTGAACGTCTGCCAATTCTTTGCCGCCTTCCGCACGTCCTCGTGACGAAGGAGCATCGGAATCGTCTCTTGGTGAGTGGGCAAAGCGAGCACACCCCGCGCACGGCGGGCATCGCGAAAGGGATCAGATGTATCGGCCACGAAGGAGCCTTTCACAGCACTGCGGTACGCACCGTTCTCCCAGAGCAACCTGCCTCTGAGCACGAAACGAGGGGTCGATAAACTCTTTAAATCCGAATCCGTGCCGCCTGCTCGACAACGCTTTCCAGCGGCACAAGGCTGCCCTTGTTGCAGCCCGGGCAGGCCTCCGCTGCCTCGGCCCAGGCCTCCGGTGACCGCAGGTTCGAATCCCAGAAGGGCCAGGTCTTGCACTGCCGCGGCCGCTCCTCATAAGCGGTGCACTTTCGGGTCGTCTCATCAAGGAGCACGCAGTCGCCGTTGCGCCGTTCCTTGAGCGACCGCCGCACACCGACTCGCTTCACATAGGCCGCCTCGAAGTTTTCCGGCGTCATGCCCACCTTTGCCGCCATGCCGTCGATCTCGGCCTGATTCACCCACACATAGCCCTCGGCACCCGAGCAGCAATCGCCACACTGCGTGCACTGAAACCGGAGACCTCCGGCATACCAGACATCTTTGGGAATCCCGGCCATCTATTTCCTTTCCCTGAATCGATTCGCATTTGCCACACTCTACCGACTATGGTGCCGAATGTGGATCCCCGCTGGATCGTCTACCGAGACTCTCGGCTGATCGTGCTCGACAAGCCGTCGGGGCTACTTGCCGTGCCGGGCCGTGGCCCCCTCCTACAAGACTGCCTCGCCAGCCGGGTGCAGGCGACTTTTCCATCCGCGGTCGTTGTCCACCGGATCGACCGCGATACCTCGGGCCTGATGCTGATGGCACTCGACGCCGCTGCCCAGCGGCACCTCAGCCGGCAGTTTGAGACACGAGCAGTGGGCAAACGCTACGAGTGTCTCGTAGACGGCCAGCCGGAGGCCGACGACGGCATGATCGATCTGCCGATCGTCCGCGATCCCGCGCGGCCACCGCGGTATCGCATCGATCCCGAGGCCGGCCGCCCCTCCCAAACCCGCTGGCGGGTGCTCACTCGCGTCACCGACTGCGCACGGCTCGAGGTCACGCCGATCACCGGTCGCTCCCACCAGATCCGGCTCCACCTCGCAACGCTCGGCCACGCAATCCTCGGCGACCCGCTCTATGCCAACCCGCCCACTCTGGCCGCCGCCCCCCGCCTCTGCCTCCATGCCACCACACTCTCCATCCATCATCCCGACGACGACCATCCCATTACCTGGCATTCTCCCTGCCCCTTCTGAGTCAAAAGTTGAGTTTGATCTCGCAGGGACAAACTTTCCTCTACCCGTAAACATCATCGATGAGGCTCGGGGCTGCCCATTCCCCGTCTCCGGACGTTCGCTGCGGGCATCCTGCC
>JAYQOK010000097.1:0-11310 GCA_038144795.1 Candidatus Kuenenia sp.
GCGACGACTGCTCGGCCGGCTTGAGCACCACCGTGTTGCCGGTGACCAACGCCGCCGACGACATGCCGGCCAGAATCGCCAGCGGAAAGTTCCACGGCGCGATCACCACGGCCACGCCTCGCGGCGCAAACGACGTGGCGTTTTCTTCCCCCGGCACATCGACCCGCCGCGGCTCCGCCAGTTCATCGGCCCGATCGGCGTAGTAATCACAAAAGTCGATCGCCTCGGTGACGTCGGCATCGGCCTCCCGCCAGGGTTTGCCCACCTCGAAGACCTGCAGGGCCGCGAGATCAAACCGCCGCTGCCGCATGATCGCCGCAGCGCGGCGGAGGATGTCGGCCCGCGAAGCGAAGCCGCGATCCCGCCAGGCCGGCAAGGCGGCTGCCGCCACTTCGACCGCCCGGGTGGCATCATCGGCCGTGGCGGCACACACCGTCGCGATCACCCGCTGCTGCTGCGAGGGATCCCGCCGCTCGAAGCGATCCACAGGCTCGGTCCGCAGGCCATCGATCACGATCGGCACCACCATTGGCGGACCGGCATCAAATCTCGCACGGGCTCGATCGATGGCGGCCTGCATCTGCTTACGATTGGCCGCGACCGCAAAATCGGCGAGCGGCTCATTGTGAAAGGCGGGCTCGGGAGCATGGGGAGTGTGTTTCGGCGGCGAGGTTGCACGGGATGTGGACATTGGGTTCTCCAAGGGAGCACGGGGCGGCGCGAGCAACTGCTCGGCAGGCACATGCTTCACGAAGCCGGCCCGTAGGAATGAATCGTTGGACGAGTTTTCCAGCAGGCGGCGGACCAGATAGGCCATGCCCGGCACAAGCTGGCCGTAGGGCATATAGACCCGCATCCGCCAGCCAGCCTTCGTGACGGCCGCCTTCTCGGCATCGCCCATGCCGTAGAGCATCTGCATCTCGATGGCGCGACGGTCGAGCCCGACCTCTTCAGCCACCGCCATCGCACGGGCCAGCGAGCGGAGGTTGTGGCTGCCGATGGCGGGCCGCAGCCAGGCGGCCCGCTCGATCACAAACGTCGTGCACTGCTCGAAGCAGGCGTCTGTCTGCCATTTTTCCTGCCAAACAGGAATCGGCCAGCCGGCCGCGCGGGCATGGATCGTTTCATAATCCCAGTAGGCCCCCTTCACGAGCCGGATCCAGACGGGCGTGTCGCGGCCGCGGGCCCAGGCCGCAAGGTCTTCCAGGTCGTGGAGGGCGTCGCGAAGGTAGCACTGCACCACGATGCCGCAATGGGGCCAGTTGCGAAACTCGTCCTCCATCGCGATCTGCTTGAAGATCGCCAGCGTGAGGTCTTTCGTGGCATGGCTTTCCATGTCGACATGCACCTGGGCACCGGCGTTGCGGGCGGCCCGCCAGAGCGGCCGTAGCCGGGCGAGCACGCGGTCGGTGGTGGCCTGCGGATCGATCGCATCAAACTGACTATCGAGCGCCGAGAGCTTGAGCGACACGTTGACCCGCGGCAGCGGGCCGTCGGGACCGTCGTCGATCAGCGGATCGTGCTTCCAAGTCGCAGCTTGAAGCGGGAGTTCCTCCAACAACTGCATATAGGCGGCAGCATAGGCATCAGCCTCGGCGTCGCTCGTGACCGCCTCGCCCAAGAGGTCAAGCGTGAAGCCGCGGTGGAGGCCTCGCTCCTGGAGGGCGGCGCGGGCCGCCTCGGCGGGCGTCGTGCCGGCGATGAAGCGATGGGCCTGCGCGAGCGTGGCGGCGCGAACTGCGCGGGCCGCAAGCGGTGCAAGCAGACCGGTGCGGGCCGCCTGCAAGGCCAGCCGCAGCGAGGTCGGCAGCCGGGCGAGCACGTTATCGTCGATGTATTCCCGCAGGTGGCGGTCAATCGCCGCCGGGTTGTCGAGCATCGGCATGCAGTCGACGAGCCGAAAGAGCCGCACCTTAAGGTCGTCATCGGCCGTGGCCCAGTCACTTGCCTGCTGGCCCCACCAATCGGGCGACACGACCGACGGCTGCGCGGCAAGCGCATCGGCTAGCAGCCCGCGGCCAATCGCTTGCACGCGCCCCTCGATCTGCTCCCGCTCCTCCGGAATCGCCGCTTGGCTGGGGTGTCGCTGGTCCATGGCGGGCATCCTCTTTCTCTTCCCAAGTCTATCCCCGGCAAGCGTTTGCGGCCGACGGCGGGCCTCCGGCCGGTGACGAACGGTGCGATCGTGATAGAATCGCCGCAGGTTTGGCGGGCCATGAATCGGCCTGTCGCACACAATTCTTTCACAGACACTCGTGAACGCCTCGGCAGGAAACGCCCTCGACCAGCTGTCCGCAACGGTGGAAACCCACGGCCCGGTGGTGCTCCCTGCCCTGCTGCTGTGCGATTTTGGACATCTGGCCCGGGAGGTGGCGCGGCTCGAAGAGGCCGGCGCCGTGGGCCTGCATCTCGACGTGATGGACGGCCGATTTGTGCCGCAGCTCACCTACGGCATGGTAGTGGTGGAGGCGGTGCGGAAGGCGGCCCGCGTGCCGATCGAGGTGCATATGATGGTCGAGGAGCCGGAGCGGTCGCTCGCCGACTACGCCCGCGCCGGGGCCGACATTGTCACCGTGCACATCGAGGGGCTGACCGATCCCCGGCGTTCCCTCGAGGCGATTCGGGCCCACGGCGCGAAGGCCCACCTGGCAATCAGCCCGGAGACGCCTGTGGCGAGGATCGAGTCCTATCTCGATGCCTGCGACGGCGTGCTCGTGATGAGCGTCGAGCCGGGCTACGGTGGACAGGCTTTCAACCCCGTAGCTATCGAAAAACTTTCCTATCTTGCTTCGATCCGCAGCCAGCGAAACGCGTCGTTTCGCCTCGGTGTGGATGGCGGCATCTCGGTAGAAACGGCCGGCCCCGTGGCCGCAGCCGGTGCCGAGCTGCTCGTGGCCGGCAGTTCCGTGATCCGCTCGGCAAACTACGCCCGGGCGATCGCCGAACTCGAAGACCGGGCCCGCGCTGCCGCCTGATTCCTCCTGGAGTGCATCCCTCCCTTGTCCCCAGCGCACCTGTTGGTGATTCGTTCCGGCGCGACCGAGTACGACCTGCTCGGCCGCATCCGTGGCACGCTCGAGATTCCTCTTTCCAACGTCGGCATCGCGGAGGCTGAAGCGGCAGCCAGCGAACTCGCCGCCTCGCCCCCCGACACGCTCTACATGGCTGACGGCCCGTGTGCTGAGGAGACGGCGGCAATCATCGGGCGTCTGCTGGGCCAGCGGCCTCGGTCGCTGGCCGATCTGGAAAACCTCGATCAGGGGCTCTGGCAGGGCATGCTCGTCGAGGAGATTCGTCGCCGGCAGCCGCGGTTGGCCCGCCAGTGGGAGGAAAACCCGTGGGCCGTGATGCCGCCAGAGGGGGAGCCGCTCGACGAGGTCTGCGACCGCGTGGAGGCGGTTGTGGAGCGAATTCTGAAACGCCATCCGGGGGGCCGCGTGGCAGTCATCGTGCCGCATCCACTCGACCGGATCATCCGCTGGATCGTGGCCGGCGACCCGCTGGGCGACCTGTGGGACCGCGATGGTGCGGTGCCGGCCGTTGTCGACCTGCCGGTGGCCGCTGGCTGGAAGCCGTTCATGAGGCAGCAGCCGGTTTTGGGCTGAAAGCGGAACGAGGCTGGCGCAGCGGCAGAGTCGGTTTTCACGGTACACTGCCGGTTTCAGCCAGCAGCGCTTTGCCCACCGTTGCTTCATTCCGCTTTTCGCCCCGCTCAATCGCATGGAACGCCGGACTCGCTCAAGCCTGACCGCCGCCGACGTCGCGGCCCCCGGATCGGCAACATCCGTGCCGCCCGATGCGCTGTCTCCGCGACCCCCGCGGCCCAAGCGGGGCGTGCCCGAGGGGCTCTGGAAGAAGTGCGACGGCTGCCGGGCCACGATCTACCGCAAGGAAGCTGAGGAACTGCTCAATGTTTGCCCGCAGTGCGGCTTTCATTGGTATGTGTCGGCTGCGGAGCGAATTCAGCAGTTGCTCGACCCGGGTACCTTCGAGGAATGGGATGGCGACCTCCGCCCGGCTGATCCGCTCGGATTCAAAGACAAGAAGCCCTATGCCGATCGGCTTGTATCCGAGCAGAAGCGGACCGGCCTCTCCGACGCTGCCCTCACCGGCAGCGGAATGATCCGGGCCCGCCGCGTCGCCTGTGGCGTCACTGATTCGGCCTTCATCATGGGCAGCATGGGGAGCGTGGTGGGCGAGCGGCTCACCCGGCTTGTGGAGCGGGCCACCGAACAGAAGCTGCCGCTGATCATAATCAGCGCCTCTGGTGGCGGTGCCCGCATGCACGAGGGCATCATCTCGCTGATGCAGATGGCGAAGGTATCGGCGGCATTGGCCCGATACTCACGAGCCGGCGGCCTCTTCATTTCGGTGCTCACCAATCCGACGATGGGGGGTGTGGCGGCGAGCTTCGCCTCGCTGGGTGATCTCTGCTTCGCGGAGCCGAGGGCGCTGATCGGCTTTGCCGGGCCGCGGACGATCAAGGCGACGATCCGCGTGGAGCTGCCGAAGGGCTTTCAGACGAGCGAGTTTCTGCTTGAGCATGGCTTCATCGATCGTATCGTGGCCCGCAAAGATCTTAAAAGCGAGATTGCCCGAGCGATTGACTACTGCGGCGGGTAGGGGTAGGTGTCGGACAGATTTCTCGACCTGTCGTGACAGCTTGGAAAGCTGTCCTACAAATCTGGTGCGATCTGATCGATTTTTGCTGCCAGGATGAAGTCGTTTTCTGACAGCCCGCCGATGGCGTGCGTGAAGATTTCGATCCACACGTGGCGGTAGCCTTCGAGGTGGAGATCGGGGTGATGCTGCTCACGTTCGGCGAGCGCGCCGACGTTGTTGAGCAACTTGATCCCGTCGCGGAAGTTCTTCAGCTTCCAGTCACGGCGAAGGCGTGTGCCGTCGTGGGTGAGTTGCCAGCCTGGCACCGCAGCCAGTTGGGCCTCGGCTTCAGTGGGAGAATACTTCGGCACGCCCCCTTCACAGGGCACGCACTTCTTGGTGGTGAGTTCGCAGGCAGTTTGGGTCGTTTCCATATCATGATTGTAGGACGGGTCTCCCGACCTGTCACGAATCCTATTGAGGACAAGTCTCTGACCTGTTGGGATGACAGATTGGAAAGCTGTCCTAGAAGAACCAGCCCAAGCCTGTGGGATGAACCACTGTCCTCGATCGCTCGCCTGGAGGGCGGGCTTCTTGGCCTGCGGGGGCTATGGATGGCCCCGCAGGCGTAAAACTAGTACCTTGCCTCGAAGCCCGCGAAGCCGCCGTGGATGATCGATTCTGATCCGGCGGCAATCCCCGAGAGTTCGCTGGCGGTCGGGGGGATGACCGACGGCCACTGCTGATCGGCCTGCGAAATGTTGCCCACGCCCACCACACGATAGCCCATCCACAAGCTCCAGCGTTCAGTCAGATCCCAGTTGATCCCGGTGTCGACCGAGCCGAGCCAGGAGAAGACGCCAAGCGTTGAATAGACACCGGTGTCATCGAGGGTCGACGTGTTGGTGATCGCGTTGCCGGCCAGCAGAAATTTTGGCACCGCTGAAAATCGCCACCGCGGGGCAAACTGCCAGTCAAACTTCGCCCCCACCTGGCCGCCATACAGATTGTTGTTGGTGGCGACGTTGAGGTCGGTGCCACCCGATTCAAGTGTGAGCACATCTTCGAGCTGAAAGAACCGGAAGCCGGCCAGCCACATCAGGTTGACCCGACGATCCGGCGGCAGGAATTCCGGTCGTTCCCAGAGCGAGTAGAGCCAATTGATCTCGACGTCGTTGACGAGATCCGAGCGCTGCAGCGTGCCGGTCGTTGCCCCCGCCGTGGCGGAAGTGGTCGAGCCGATGTTGTAGACGCCCCAATAGATCATCTCGACGGCATGGTGCTGCCGGGAACCAAACCAGCGGCCGATCCGCAGATCAACACCCCCCGGCCACGAAGCTTCCGCATCGGCTGTGTCAAACGTGAGCCCGCCGGGCCCCACCGAGGTGGTGCCAGACGGCAGTGTGCGGGTCATCACCAAGCCGCTCGCGCTGGCAAACCACCGCGGCCAGGTCGGAAACTGCTCTGGTTGCACGACTGGCGGAAAGCCGGGCAGCAGGGGCTCACTGTCAGGCTCTGTGATGTAGAGCGGAGGGGCGTCGTCGGGTGGCGGAAGCGGTTCCTGGGCGGTGCCACTCCGACCAATCGCGACCCCCAGTGCGCAGACTGCGAGTCCAGCGGAGAGTCGGCGCAGTGGCGTCGAGATCGAGAAAACCATCGGCGAAATCAGAGCCTCCAGGAGGAGCAAACAGTCGGCGATGTCCGGGCCGCCGTCAAGGCCGTTCACAGTTTTTGCGGCCGCTCCACACGGCTGAGAAACCGCGTAAACTTACGAGAGTTTCATGGTGTGCCACGGAGCCGGAGCCGCGGAACCCGAAAGCTAAGGAGTCTGCGCAGGTGGCGGCATCTTCCGACCGTTCAGCACCGCTCACGCGGGCTGCTGCATTGGTCTGGCTGGATCAACGGCTCAACTTCGAGCGGACCACACCCACGGCCGCTGCCGGGAGAGGCTTCGATCTGGGCACGATGCGGCGGCTTCTTCGCGAGCTTGGCAGTCCAGAGCGGGCTTTTCGAGTCGTGCATGTGGCGGGCACCAAGGGCAAAGGCTCGACCGTGGCGATGCTCGCCGGTGCGCTCACCGCGGCGGGCCATCGTGTTGGCTGCTACCTGTCACCCCATGTGCATGCCCTTGAAGAACGGATCAGCGTTGGCGGGCGGCCGATCGCAGCGGCCGATCTGGTGCGGGCGTTTGCTGAAGTAATACCAGTCGTTGACCGGCTCGATGCCGCCGCTGGCCGCGGGCAACGCGGGCCGACCTGGTTTGAGGTGCTCACGGCCGTCGCGTTCGTACATTTTGCGCGGAGCGGAATCGAACTGGCCGTACTCGAAACCGGCCTCGGCGGACGGCTCGACGCCACCAATCTCTCCCGGCCTGTGATCTCTATCATCACGAGCATCAGCCTCGATCACACCCGCCTGCTTGGCAAAACGATCACGGCAATCGCCACTGAAAAAGCGGGCATCATCAAGCGGGGATGCCCAGTGATCGCCGCAGCCGGGAGCCCTGCAGCCGACGCCGTGATTGCTGCCACCGCCGCCCAGAAGCGGGCCCGGCTATTCCAACTGGACCGCGATTTCAGCTGCGTGGCCCTGCCCCAGCCGCCCCGAGACCGGGGAGAAAGTCAGCCGTCGCGGTTTGCGGTGGAGGTGATTGATCGCTCACCGCGGATGCCGCCGCGGCTGTCGGCGGCGGCAGAGCCCTACGCAATTGGCATGGCCGGGACCCACCAGGCGATCAACGCTGGGATGGTGGCCGTGGCGGCCCGCCTGCTGGCCACGCTGGGCTGGGCGATGCCAGCAGCCGCCGTCGCTGCCGGTATCCGCGATACGCTGCTGCCGGCCCGGATTGAGATCCGTTCGCGGAAGCCATTGATCATCGTCGACGCCGCCCATAATGTCGACTCGATGAGGGCGCTCATGGCGGCGCTCTCTCCGCTCACAGAGCAGTGTCGGCCGCGGGTGCTCGTGTTTGCCGCCAGCGGAGACAAGCAGATTGAGGCCATGCTGGCGACTGCACGGGGGCAGTTTGACCGGACCATTGTCACGCAGTATCGCACCAACCCGCGGGCAGCCCCCGTGCAGCGGCTCGTGGCGGCGGCCCGGGGGGCGGGACTGCAGCGTGTGCAGGTCGCCGATGATCCGGCTGCGGCGATGCGTGTCGCACGGCGGTTCGTTGGCCCCGACGGAATGGTGTGCGCGGCTGGAAGTTTTTTCCTCGCGGCGGAGGTTGGGTAGGACTGGGTTCGCACGATGAACCGTGTCCTACTCGCCGAGCACGGCGAGGCCGCGGGCAAGAACCGTATCGGCATCGCGGGGCAGCTTACCGGCTGGCTGCAGTGGCACGGGCATGACTGCCGGCAGCTGCATCGCGGCGCGGCTCGGCGACCCACAACAGGGCGGCCGATCGTCGGGAAACACCCTGGCATCTCGGGCCTGTCGCCAGGCCACCACCGCCTCAGCCTGCTGGCGGGTGGGAGTGAGCTCATGGTCTGCAAGCGGCTGCACGCCCCAACTGGCAGTGGCGTCGTCATTCGCATCCCGATGGATCGGGCTCAGGCTGGGCCGTAGGTATTCGGCGGTGGTGAGCTTGAGCGTGGCTGAGCCGTCGGAGAGTGGCAGCAGCGACTGCACCGTACCCTTTCCATACGACCGGCTGCCAACGATCGTCGCCCGGCCACTATCCTGCAGGCAGGCGGCAACGATCTCGGCTGCACTCGCCGTGAGCCCATCGATGAGTACCACCAGCGGCACGTCAGCGAGCAAGACCCCGGGCGTGGCCTGCCGTGGCACAATCACGCCGTCGGCAGCCCGCGTCGAGACGATCACGCCTTCGTCGATAAAAAGATCACACACATCTGCGGCTGCATTGATGAGGCCGCCGGCATTGCCCCGCAGGTCGATCACCACACCCTGCACGTCATCGGCGGTGCATCTCGTTGCCACGGCCTCGACCGCAGCCCGCACCTCGTCAGCCGTCCGTTCACCAAAGGTCATGATCCGGATCAGCGCCACCGCCGGCTCGCCCTCGATCCACCAGTTCCACGAGCCGTCGTGGAGCCGGCGGTCGCCTCGCACACTCTCGATCGCCACCGGCTCACGAGTGAGCGACAACAACCGCCGCGTCGCAGGGGGAGCAGGAGCAGTCGGGTCGAGGGTGGGAACCGCGTCGGTCGCCGGTGTCGCCAGACCGACCGCGACGATCGTACCGGGCGTACCCCGCAGATCGGCCACCACGTCGTCGAGTGACAGCCCAGCCGTGGGCCGGCCATCGACCGATTCGATCACGTCGCCGGCGGCGATGCCGGCCCGCCAGGCGGGCGTGTGCGGAATCGGCGCCTGCACGACCACACGGTCGTCCGCAATCGCGAGTTGCAGGCCGACGCCCCCAAATTCTTGATCGAGTACGGCGTTGAGTTCGTCCTGTTTCGTACCGGCCAGAAAGCCTGAATGCTCATCAAGCGTCGCAAACGCGCCGTTCATGGCTGCGGTAAAGAGTTGCTCCCGATCTACCGGCTTCACATAGCGTTGCTCGATGGCGGTCATCACCTCCGCAAAGCGACGGCCATGCCCACCATGATCGCGGGCCATCCACGAGAGGAGGCCGGCGACGAGGGCAACAAACAGAATGAGGAGGTTGCGTTTGGGCATGGTGCATGAGGCCGGCCGGTCAACGGGCGGCAATCGCCTCCAACGAATCGGCATGGGCCGGATGGGCGACGACCGGCTCGGTGGCGAAGCAGTGACCTTTCGGAACGAGCGTGACGCCCCCGGCAGAAACCGTCAACCCACGGGCGCGGTCTTCTTCTGCATCGAAGCCGATCTGGGTGCCGGGAGGGATGCGCACCCCCTTATCGATGATGGCTCGTCGGATGTGGGCATGGCGGCCGATGTCGACGCCTTCAAACACGATGCTTTCCTCGACCCGGGCGTAGCTGTTGACCCGCACTCCCGGTCCGATGATCGCCCGTCGAGCCCGCCCACCAGAGAGAATCGCCCCGGGGCAGACGATGCTATCGGTCGCCTCGCCGCGGCGGCTCTCGGGCCCCGACTCGGAGAAGACAAATTTGGGGGGCGGATAGGCCGGATACTGGGTGCGAATCGGCCACTGCTCGTCATACATGTTGAGCTGTGGGTCGACCTCGACGAGATCCATGTTGGCGTCGTAGTAGGCGTCGAGCGTGCCGACGTCCCGCCAGTAGGCATCCCGCTTGCGATTCTCATCACGAAACGGAAAGGCAAGTACATCGTGGGTATCGATAAGTGACGGGATAATGTTGTGGCCGAAGTCGTGGCGGCTCCCCCGATCACTCGCGTCGGCCTTGAGCCGCTCGAGGAGAAACTGCGTGGAGAAGCAGTAGATGCCCATCGAGGCCAGAGACATGTCCGGATGGCCCGGCATCGGCGGCGGGTTGGCCACTTTTTCACGGAACGCCCGCACACGGTTGGCGGCGTCGACCTCCATCGTGCCAAACTCCCGCGCCTCCGCCCGCGACACCGGCAGTGCGCCAACAGTCACATCGGCGCCGCTCTGCTCGTGGGCATCGATCAGCGACTGGTAGTTCATCTTGTAGATGTGGTCGCCGGCGAGCACGACGACCAACCGTGGCTGGGCCATCTCCAGCGAGTAGATGTTTTGATAGACAGCGTCGGCGGTGCCGAGATACCAGTTGTCGTCGACCCGCTGCTGCGGCGGCAGGATGTCGAGAAACTCGCCGAGGTCGCGGCAGAAGAAGCGGTTCCAACCGGAGTGGATGTGGCGGTCGAGGCTGATCGCCTTGTATTGCGTGAGCACCAGCAGTCGCCGCAGACCACTGTTCAGACAGTTGGAGAGGTCTAAATCGATGATCCGGTAGCTGCCGCCGAACGGCACGGCGGGTTTGGCCCGGTCGCGGGTAAGCGGATCGAGCCTCGTGCCGCGGCCACCGGCTAGCACGATTCCGACAACATCTCGCACGCGGGCCTGGTCCACGTCTCGTGAACGCATGACTCCAACCTCACTCCCGAATTCCGCGCTCCATCGGGGTTTAATCCAGAGAAATTACCCCGATGACTATACGCGATTCCAAGGCAAAAAACGAAATCGAGCCTCCCTTGTGGGGCAAGGATGAGGGGCCCGGAGGGCGACATAGTTTGCCCAGAATCCCCCGGTCCACGCCCGGGATCGGAACGGGGGCTGGCTCAACAAGCGGTCTGGCGGCCATCCGGCTCGCATCCTACAGTCCCCCCCTCGTTTTTTGCGGACCCGCATTTCACGTTTCCGGGAAGGCTGAGCCCCAATGCCGAGCCGAGCAAAACCTCGTCGTCGCCGCCCTGAGCCAGCCAGCAGTTCCTTGGAGGCCCTCAAGCCCATGCTGGTGCTCGGGCTCCTCGGCATGATTCTCTACGGTGCCTACACCGTCGTGCAGCAGGGGAAGGGCGATAGCATCCCAGAAGAGGCTCCGGCCTTTGCCATCGCCGATGGACTTTCAGCGCCAGTCGTTGACATGCCCGCGGCCGCGCTGCCAGCCGTGGCCAGCAACTCCGAACCGACCTATCTCAACGCCATCTCGGCGCCGCCTCCAGCGGCGGGCGACGTGCCTAGCCAGACGATGCCAGTGGTGCCGCCCCCCTTCCCGTCCGCGGCCCCTGCATCTGCGGCAGCGACGGCTGCCACGCCGGCGGCCGAATCCGACGGCCCAACTGTGGCCGGCCAGATACAACCACAGCCCC
>JAYQOK010000097.1:11320-14658 GCA_038144795.1 Candidatus Kuenenia sp.
ATACCAGCACTGCCGCCGGTGGCGGTTGCCACGACCACTCTCGATCCCGAAGCCGCGCCGGGGCAGCCTTTGACACCAGCCGCAATGGCTGATGGACAGCCCGGCCTTCCTCCCGCACCGCTGGCGGTGGGGGGGCAGCCGTCGGCCTTTGCATCGGCCTGGGCCGACGCTCACGACAAGTTAACCAGTGGTCGCTACGCCGAGGCGTTGGCGGTGCTTTCAGCCTGGTATGACGATCCAACTCTGGGCCTCGAAGAGAGCCAGCGGCTTGAGGACCTCCTCGGCCAACTGGCCGGCACAGTGATCTATTCTCAGGAAGACCTTCTTCTGCCGCCGCACATCGTTGCTCCCGGGGAAAACCTGCAGTCGATTGCCATGACGGTCGGGGTGCCGTGGCAGCTGCTCGGCAAGATCAATGGCGTCGACGACGCGGCCAGCCTGCTGCCCGGAGAGGCGTTGAAAATGGTTCGTGGACCGTTCGACGCCGTAGTGAGCGTGTCGCGGCGACGGCTGAGCCTGCAACTCGGCGGCAATTATGCGGGGAGTTTTCCGGTGGTGATTGGCCGTCGTGTGCAAGAACGCGTGGGAGCATCGCTGGCTGTCGCAGAGGTTCGTCGCGAGGCTGCTCGGCAGGGCACCGCGGTGGCGGCGCAGGTCTCTTACCTGGAGCAGAGTGGCTCAGCCGGTCCGTCGATCGTGCTGAGCGACGGGCTCCGAATCGAGGCCTCCGACGACCCGCTCGCCATGAGCGATGAGGCCCCTGAGGCGAGCCTCATTATCTCAGCCCGCGACCTCGCCGAGCTGATCGACATTCTCGGGCCCGGCTCGAGCGTGCTGATCCGGCAGTGAAGCCTCGTCGGCCGATGTATTTCCTCGCCACCGACGTCGCGCCGCTCGGCTTTGTCGGCTTTGCGATCACGGAAGATATTCGGGTTGGTGGCGGCGTGACGCAGGTGCCGGGCCCGCGGGAACGGCTGAGAGCCGCTCGGCCCATTTGGGCTCGGCTATTGCGACATGGAGCATCACGGCACGCCGATCGCGGAGCCGAACGGCCCCGGCACCCAACTGGAACAGTTTCGCTACAACCTGGCGACGGTCGACGTGGGCTGAAAATACCGTGGCTGGTCAGCCTTCTTCGAATATTCGTGGCGGCTACTCAACGGGTTCCAGGGGCGCGGTGACTTTGATCGGCAGCGACTCTTCGATCACGGTGGCAACCTGTTCCTTCGCTGGTGCTTCGTGACTCGGACCTACGAGATCTACGCCCGCTCGAGTGCGTTGACCGGCGCGTACGGGTCGGCTGCCGAATATGGCGGCGGTCTCAACTGGTATCTCAACAAGTCACGCCAGAGCCGACTCACGTTTGAAACGCTATATATCGATAGCTCAGCCACACAAAACTTTCTCTACCCATATCGCGCCGGATTCAAAGGCACGGCCGTCCAAACGAAATACATGGCGGTGTTCTAAGTTGCCAGGCCCGAGGCCGCATTCGCAGGGCGAGGCCGACGTCAGATCAGTGGCGGTCTTTGGCAGCCAGCAGCACGGCGTTTTCGATCAGGCCGATGTGGGAATAGGCCTGCGGATGATTGCCCAGCGTGCGGCCGAGGCCGGGATCATACTGCTCCGGCAGCAGCCCCTCACTCCCCGCCAGCTCCACCAGCTGCTCGAAGAGCTCTTCGGCGTCGTCGCGGCGGCCAGCGCGATAGAAGGCCTCCACCAGCCATGAGGCACAGATGAAGAAGCCCCCTTCGCGGCCCGGCAGGCCGTCGTCGGTAATGTAGCGATACACGGTGGGGCCTTCCCGCAGCTGCCGCTCGATCGCATCAATCGTGCGAAGAAACCGCTGGTCGGTGCACTCGAGCAGCCCCGACAGCCCCACCCAAAGCGTCGCCGCATCGAGATCGTCGTCGCCATAGGCAGCGGTGAAGGTGCCCGCCGACTCGTTCCAGCCCTGGGTGAGGATGTCGGCCGCGATCTGCTCGCGGAGCGCCTCCCACTCGGGCCGGGGCCGGTCGAGAAACCGCTCCGAGATGCGGATGCCCCGATCGACCGTCAGCCAACACATCACCTTCGAATGCACATGATGCCGCCGCGGCTTGCGGATCTCCCAGATGCCGTGATCGGGCTCGTGCCAGCGGGCCTCCACGGCCCGCACCGTGGCGTCGACGAGCCGCCAGTGTTCCGATGAGATCGGAGCCTCCGCCAGCAGCAGCTGCCAGATCAGCTCAGCGATCGGCCCGAACACGTCGAGCTGTACCTGGCCACGGGCGGCGTTGCCGACCCGCACCGGTCGGCTGCCGGCATACCCAGCGAGTTGGCCGATCTCCGCCTCGGCTCCCACCTCGTGGCCGGTCACCGTGTAGAGCGGCATCAGCCGTTCCGGCGCCGCGGCGCGGTCGATCACGCCGAGCATCCAGTCGAGAAAGCCCATCGCCTCGCCGAAGCTGCCGAGCTTCACGAGCGACGCGGCCGACATCGCCGCATCGCGGAGCCAGCAGTAGCGATAGTCCCAGTTGCGGCAGCCGCCAAAGTCTTCCGGGAGGCTGGTCGTGGCTGCCGCCACGATGCCGCCGGTGGGGCCATAGCAGAGGCCCTTGAGCACCACCCCGCGCCGCCCCCCCCCCCCCCGCGCCCGGGTGGGGGGGGGGGGCCGCAGCACCAGCCGCGGCTCACGGTTGGGGAGCGTGAGCCGCTCGGCCCAAGATTCCCAGTAGGCCTTGGTGAGCCGAAACCGTTCTTCCACGGGAATCGACTGCTGCTCGCGGAGCGAGCCGGTGCCATACCGCAACTCCAGCCGCAGTGGCTCGCCGCGGAGCGTGATCCGCCCGATCGCTGTCTGATGCGGTCCTTCCTCCTGGATCTCCCATTCCACGCCCGGCGCCCGAAGCACGATCGGGTCGATCGTGTCGTCGATTTCGAGACCACCATCGCGGATCACCAGCCGGGTAGCGGTGCGGCCGAAGTCGAGCCGCGGCGCAAACGTGATCTTCACCTCGCCACGCCCCTCGACGATGCGGAGAAAATCAGTGCGGCCGGCCCGTTGCGTGGGGCGGCCCGCCGAGCAGTCGAGAAAGTCGGTCACGGAGAGCCGTGACCATGATGTGCGGAGCACGAGGGAGTGGCCGTCGTAGGTTTGCGTCGGCGCAGCCTCGGTCGCGGCGGGCTCGACGGTGAAGTGACCAGCCGCCGGGCCGCCGAGCAGCTCGGCAAACAGCGCCGGGCCGTCGATCCGCGGCACACACAGCCACACCAGCCGGGCCCCCGGCGCCACCAGCCCCATCACGCGGCCATCAGAGACCAGCGCATGACGTTCAATGGCCACGGCCTCCGCACCG
>JAYQOK010000098.1:0-14527 GCA_038144795.1 Candidatus Kuenenia sp.
ATCTGATTGGAGTCGCAATGGCTGAGGCCCCCGGTTGAGAGGCCGCCGACGTGGTCCGTTGGCTCCAGCAGGATCACGCTCGCGCCCTCGCGGGCTGCCGCGATCGCCGCCGAGAAGCCCCCCGGGGTAGATCCATACACGATGACATCAGCTGCGTCCCGTGCGACACCCGTGCCGGCAAGCAGAATCCAAATCAGGAAGGAGTTGACTGGGATGCGGTAGGTCATGAAATTGAAGCGGGGTGCCAAAGAAACCCTGTAGTTTTACTACGAAGCGAGTAGCTTCTCCAGAAGCCATGCATGATCCTGCCGGCGTGCTATGTCAGGTATAATTTCGATTCGGCAGTAGCCATAAAATCACTGGCTGACCACTCAATGCATGCCTTCACAGACATTCGGCTTTTTCTCGTAGTCACACTGCTCCTGTCCTGGCGATGCGCGTCTGGAGCCGAACTGCATGTGCCTGCTCAGCATGAGACAATCCAGGAGGCAATCGATGCTGCGGTAGGTGGGGATATCGTGCTGGTGGCGCCGGGTATCTATACGGAGCGGCTTGTTTTGAAAGCCGGTGTCACGCTGCGGAGCGTCGGTGGCAATGAAAAAGGGGCACTTGGGCTGAGGCGGGCCGAGGCGACGGTCATCGACGGCGGCGGTGACATGAAGCCTCAGGCTGGTGTCGAGATGGCCGAAGGCGCGACGCTCGATGGTTTTACCGTTCGCAATGTTGGCGTCTACCACGATGACGAGTGGCAGAAGCACTTCGACACTCAGGGCGAACAGCAGGCGTACGAGCACATCGGGGCCCCGGGTGTTGCTGGCATCTCAGTGACCGGAGTGATCTGTACGATTCGTGACAACATCGTGCATCACGTCGGCTATTCGGGGATTGGCATTCTCGGTGTGCCGGGAAAGAAGACTGAGCCATTGGTCGAGAACAACGTCTGCTATCGAAACATGGGTGGTGGCATCGGCTCGATGCGTGGCTCGAAAGCCATCATCCGCGGGAACATTTGCTTTGAAAACTTCTATGCCGGTATCGGCCACGACAGTGCCAGCCCGCTGGTGATCAACAATGTGTGCTACGGAAATGTGCGTGCAGGGATCGGAATCAGCGAAGGCTCGTCACCGGAAGTTCGCGGCAACAAGTGCTACCGGAATCGACGAGCCGGGATTGGCGTGCGGACCGGTAGTAACACAATGCCACTTATTGTCGAAAACGACTGTTTTGAGAATGACATGGCAGGAATTGGTGTTCGCGAGGAAGCCGCACCGACGATTCGCGGCAACCGGTGCTATCGCAACAAGCTTGCCGGCATAGGGTCGCGGACCGGGGCATCCCCGACGATCCTTGAAAACGAGTGCTATGAAAATGGCCAGGCTGGTATCGGGCAGATGGGCGGTACCGAAACCGTGCTCATCGGCAACTATGTGCACCACAACAAGGCGTCGGGGATCGGCTTCGACGATGGCGGGGGTACGTCACGTGTCGAGAACAACCGCGTTATCGACAACGCCAAAGTTGCCGTGGGTATCAATCCGGGCTGGACGGTCGAACTGATCAGCAACGAATTGTCGCGCAAGGGCGACCTGCCGCCGATTGTGATGGTCTCCACCGGTGCTCAGGCGACTCTCAAAGACAACGTGATCCGTGGCGGCGGTGTTGCGGGAATTCGCGTCGCCGGAACCATCATTGCTGACGACAACGAGTTTGACGGAACTTCGCTGCGCAAAGTCGGGCCTCCCAACTTTGCCATCTGGGCGCTGCCCGGTTCTCGAGTGCTACTGACCGGTAATGAATTCAGTGGTTGGCGACATGCGCTGCAGTCTTCTGAAGGCCACGTTACGGTAACGGGCAATACCGTCTCGAATTTTCACCGCGCAGCGTTCGTTATCCAGAAACCAGCATCACCGCCGAAGATCACTGGCAACAACGTGGTCACGACAGACAAGTCGGACACCAGCAGCCTGATCGACGGCGTGCCGGCAGCCAGCGATGCGAACACGACTGACCCCCCGCCGCTCAAGTGAGATCGGCTCGCATTATGGACCCATTCCTGCTGGCCGCGATTGAGGAGGCTGAACTTGGTCTGGCTGAAGGCGGCGTTTCCATCCGTGAAAACCAGAGTTTCCTAGGCGAAGAGAAGTTGCTCGCGGACCACCTCGGGCAACTTTCGGCATGGCGGCGGGTTCAGGGGATGGAACGGGTTTAACCATGAAGACCACATATGTGCGAGTGATTGTGAAACTTCATTGCCGTCACAAGAACGTCGACTTCCTGACGGTCGATCCGGTGAGTCAAGAGCAGCACCGCACGATCCAGATCGAGTTTCAGGAAGAGGCCGGCCGGTGACAGACGTGCCGTGGATGGACTGGCAGCAGTGCTCTGACTTTCGATCACATGGATGAATCACTAACCTGCGTCAATTGATAATGGCTCAACGCATATGGCTGAGTGCTGCTCCACATTGTTCACCAGCGTGCTGACCGGAGTCTGCACGCCAAACCTCTGGCGACTTGCTCAGCCCGAGATGGCATCGTGTATCGGCCGGTTTCAGGCAGGAGAAAAACATGCGGGCACTCTGGGCGGTGATTTTGGTGTTTTTATCCGGCCAAGTGGCGACCCAAGAGGCTGGCCACGTTGCACTGTTCGAGTTTGCCGGCCCTGCAGCTAGCCAACAGTGGCAGGCTGTGAATGATGGCGTGATGGGCGGGGTCTCAGAAGGCCGGTTCAACATCACGCCGGAGAAAACTCTTGAGTTCTTCGGCACGCTATCGCTGGAGAACAACGGTGGATTTGCGTCGGTCCGGAGCAAGCCTGCAGACTTGAGTATTACTGCCGGCGACGCCATCGTTGTTCGAGTGAAAGGGGACGGCCGGGAGTACGTGCTGAATCTGTACACGAAGAGCCGCCGCATGGCTTTTTCATATCGGGCGCCACTTCCCACCAAGCGAGGCGAGTGGACCGAAGTAAGCATGCCCCTTGCCGAGTTCATTCCCACGGCATTCGGCCGGCGGGTTCAGGGCATGGGGCCAGTGCAGCCCGACGACATCACGGGCCTCGGCTTCATGCTCAGCGACAAGAAGCCGGGGCCGTTTAAGTTGGAGGTTCAGTCGGTGGGCGTGTCGCGGGCTGAAAAGTAGGGTTGCTCGCGGGCCCGCGGTGGGATGTGAACGGCGACTGGTTCGCGGCGCACTGTCTCGACAACAAACCATTGGCTTCAGCGACGAACGCGCCCCACGCATGTTGGGAATCTGCGAACTGAGACGCGGTGTACGCCCGTGTGAGAAAAACGCCACCGAAGCGGGTGCGGGCGTTTCGAGAAACCCGCTCCGTACGCCCGGGCCGCTCCTCCCGAGGCTCACGAGTCGTTCATCAGCCAGAAGGCCGTTGCGGAAGTGCCATTAACCGGGCTATCCTCTCGTCCTGGAGTCACAGATGCGGTTTGCTTGTATCCTTGCCGGCTTGGCGGGTGTCCTCGCTGGAACCTGCCGAGCGGCTACCAGCCCCCCGGCCCGGCCCAACATCGTGCTGATCAATGCCGACGACCTCGGCTACGGCGATGTCGGCTGCTTCGGCGCCACGAAGGTCAAGACGCCGAACATCGACCGGCTGGCTCGTGAAGGCCGGCGATTCACCGACGCCCACGCGGCCTCGGCCGTCTGTTCCCCCTCCCGCTACGGCCTGCTGACCGGCCAGTATCCGCTGCGGAAAAACTTCTGGGGGCCGACAAATCTCTATCAGGAACTGACGATTGGCGAAGACCAGCCGACCCTCGCCAGCGTGCTGAAGTCAGCCGGCTATGCCACCGCCATCATCGGCAAGTGGCACCTCGGCTTCGGTCGGGGGCGGACAGATTGGAACAAGTCGCTCGCACCTGGCCCGCTGGAAGTCGGCTTTGATCATTACTTCGGCATGCCAACGGTCAACAGCGGCCCGCCGGCTATCTATGTCGAAGACCACGGCGTCGTCAGCTATGACCCGGCCGATCCCTTCGTACCCGGCCGGCTCTCGGCAACTCAGCGCTTGCCGGAGAAGGGGGGCTACAAATCGATCGGTGGGGCGGCCAAGGCGTTCGAGCGGTATCGCGACGAAGAAGTCGGCACCACCTTTGCCGACAAGGCGGTGGCCTGGATCGACACCCAGCAGCGACAGGCAGCCGACCGGCCCTTCTTTCTGTATCTGGCGACGACCAACATCCATCACCCCTTCACACCCGCCCCCCGGTTTAAGGGCACTAGTGAGTGCGGGCTCTACGGCGACTTTGTCCATGAACTCGACTGGATCGTGGGCGAGGTGCTGGCCGCACTCGACCGCCACGACATCGCCGATAACACCTTGGTGGTCTTTACGAGCGACAACGGCGGTATGCTCAATCGCACCGGGCAGCGGGCCTGGACGCTCGGCCACCGGCTCAACGGCGACCTTCTCGGCTTCAAGTTTGGAGCCTGGGAAGGGGGGCACCGGGTGCCGTTCATCGTCCGCTGGCCCGGCCGGGTGCCCGCCGGCAGCACCTCGAAAGCGCTGGTCAGCCAGATTGACTTGTTGGCCACTTTTGCGGAACTCGTCGACGTGAGTCTGCCGAAAACCCACATCGACGACAGCGTCAGCCAGCTTTCCGAGTTTTGTGGTACGGCCGCTGCCCCAGCCCGCGAGACTCTGGTGATCTCTCCGAACAGCCCCCGGCACCTGACGCTGAGGAAGGGCCGCTGGGTGCTGATCCCGGCCCGGGACGAAGGGGGCTTCCAGGGCAAGAAGATCGGCGACCATCTCCTCGGCGGCGCCGCCGCACAGAAACTCACCGGCCTGGTCAACAGTGATGTGGTCGACGGGAAGATTCACGGCGATGCCCCACCAGTTCAGCTCTACGATCTTGCTGCTGATCCTCGCCAATCAGTCAACCTGGCATTGGAAGAGCCCGAGGTCGTCTCCAGCATGCTGGCCGAACTCGCAGCGTGGCAGCACACAATACCCGCAACGCCGCGACTTGGCTGGATCAATCTCAAGCAGGATTGATCGGCTGTCCGTTGCCACTAACTGCTATGGCAAGACTCGCGAGGAGCAATCAGGCTCCGGCTGGCGAAAGCCGCCCGCGGTGTACCAGCCTCAATGGATCGCCGGCTCAAGTGCGGGACCCGTCGAACGCTGCGTTTTGACTACCAACCGTGGATGCGAAGCCAGTCAATCGCGCGGGCCTTCCAGTCAACTTGGCCAGGCAGTGTGTTGCTGGCCTTGAGGCCGTAGCCATGCCCGCCCTTCTCGTAGATGTGGATCTCGGCCGGCACCTTTGCTTTGACGAGTTCCAGATAGAGGCTGGCCGATCCCTGCGGCACAGACCCCGGATCGTCACTGCACTGCGCGATGAACATCGGGGGCACGGTACTGTCAATCGTCACGTCAGCCGGAAGGAGCCAAACCATCGATGTCTCCCTCTGTGCCAATGATATGTGAGACACCTGCCCCTTCCCTATTACAGAAGAGGGCCAGGAGGTCAGGATGGCCAGAGCCAATGTCCGGCAAAATGTCTGGGTAACCGCCCCGATGTGGTGGACAAGACCCACGACCCACAAAAATCCCCGGCCGCAAGAAGAAGGAGTTCGCATCGCCCTATCTGGTGTTCCTCGACAAGGTCCGGCCGGTGTCCTAGAGGATGCCCCAAATCTACGACTACGACTCCCAACAAATTGACTGCACTCGGTATGCTGATTGGATCGAAAAGAGGAGCCGGTGCTTAACGAGATCATCTACGAGTGCCAGCGGAGCCTTGAGAGGATCGTCAGCGTCATGATCGATCAGGAGGTGAGGTCGTGGGCGCGGGGGATGGGGTTGAGGAAGTGAGCAGAGTGGTGGTGGGAGAGCAATCACGATCACCCGAACCATTCAAACCCAACCCACCCCGCTACTGGTTCCCGGCCAAACGCTACGGCTGGGGATGGGGCTTGCCAAGCACGTGGGAAGGCTGGCTCGTGCTCGTGGTGTATCTCGGGCTCATGGTCGGCGCCGCGAGGTTGTGCCCGCCCGAGAAAAGCGTGGTGGGGTTCGTAGCGGCGGTGTTTGGGCTATCGGCCGGGCTTGTCACGATCTGCTGGTGGAAGGGGGAACCGGTGAGGTGGCGTTGGGGTTGAGGGGCTGGTTGGTTGGTATCTGCTGGAGACGTCCGATCGGGACGCGGTCTGCGCAGACGCGAGAGAAACGCCATCGCAGAGGGGATGCCACGCGTTTCGGGAACGCTTTTTGGGGGCCCAGGAAGAACGGGCCAACTGCTCACGAGCCGCTCGCGAGCTCGGGAGTCGTTGCGGAAGTGCCATTGACCGGGCTGCCCTTCAACCAACTTGACTACGCTATTGGTATGCCATTCGAGTCTTCATTGCTGCTTGTGGTCGCGTCCGTGCTGTGTGGTCTGATTGCTGCCTATATCTGGGCACGCAACCAGACGATGCCGCTGCTGGCTATCACTGTCATGTGTTTTCTGGCAGCACTTGGCTTCTGGATCACAGACAGGCTGGTGGTCACCGATCGCGAGTATCTGGAAGACTTGTTTCCAAGGTTGGCTCAGGCGGCGGAACAGCAGGACCTTCCGACGATCGTGGCGGCCGTCGATCCAGAGTTGCATCAGCTCCGTCAGGAAGCCGAACAGGTCCTGAAGCGAGTGAAGCCGACGAGGATTCTGATCACGTATCTCAATGTCACGGTCAATGCAGACAAGAGCCCTCCCCAAGCCACCGCAGATGTAGTGGTGCGAGTGGCGTGCAACACGATCGAGGCTGGTATGCCCGGAGATGCTCTGGCTGAGTTCAGTGTGCTGCTTCACAAGAAAGACGGTGCGTGGCTCATCAGGGACGTTGAGGGTGATCGGATTCGCCTTGGGAAGCCACGATAGGAATGGTGGAGCACCCGCAGATGCCCGATGACCGTTATTCGATGGCCTGCGTATGCCATCACTACGCGACGAACCTCCTGCTGATGGAAGCAAGAGTACGGTTGATTGCGGACAGACCAAGCAAAGCGGCGACAGGCGGCCGAGCATGTGCGTGACACGCTTGGCCGCAATATGGTGAACGAACGCCCGGCATAACTTGACCCAAAGCAATTATGTCTGGTAAGACTTCCTGTAGGGGCGGTACTCCACTGACTGGGCCTTGCCGATATCATGTCACATTCCTCCGACAAACCGCACTCGCTATGCGGATTCACGCTTGTGGAGTTGCTTGTGGTTATTGCCATCATTGGCGTGCTGATTGGTCTCCTCCTGCCTGCGGTCCAGTCAGCCAGAGAAGCAGCTCGGCGCTCTTCATGCGTTAACCAGATGAAGCAACTTGCTCTTGGCTTACACACCTTTGCCAGTGCCAATAAAAAGTTCCCTGCAGGAACGCAGTCAAGCAACAATGTTGCTGGCTATCCCTCTGGTTGGTGCAGCAAGTACAGTGCTCAAGATGCCAGAGCCTCGTGGACGATCATGATTCTGCCATTTATCGAACAAACAACGCTCTATGACACGGCAGCAATTAACAGTCGCTTTACCTCCTCTTCCAATGTTCCTGGAGCAAACGGCAATCAGACACTCTTCTATCAACCGAATCCATCTTTCTGGTGTCCCAGTGATGTAAATTCAACGCCAAACTCCAACCGGACAAATTATTACGGTGTTCAGGGTGGAGGCTCATCGCCATCATGTGGCACTCAGGGAAACCAGCGCGTTTTTTACACCGACGGCGTGCTTTCTCACAATCAGCAAATTGGTTTTCATCAGATAATCGACGGAACCTCTCAGGTGTTTATGTTGGGCGAGTCCAGGTATTGCCTGACGCCCACCGGGCGGTCCGATGGTTTTCACACCGGTTGGGCATCAGGCGGAAAGCTTGATGCTTATGGATCGCCGTATATTTGCGCCGCCGCAAAGGAGCAGATCAATTCGATATCCGGTAGTGGAGGCGATCGTGATACTCTAAACATCATGACGCGTTTATTTGGGAGTTTTCACCCCGGCGGTTGCTCGTTTGCGTTTGCTGATGGGTCTGTGACGTTTTTAAGTGATTCAATAAGCCTTGCGATCTATCACCAGTTGGCAAATCGAAGCGACAGCCTTCCGACTGGAAAAAGTTGGTGATGCCCTGAAAGACATTTTGCAACGGCAAACAACGCAGCCGCAGTCATGGGCTGTAGTTTTCTGCTTGATGGTCGCCATGGCTGGCGGTTGTGGTGGACCAGCGCGGCCTACTCGCCATTCTGTTCGCGGGCAGGTGCTGTATATGGACACCCCCGTGCCCGTGGGCGAGGTTATCTTTCGGCCTGACTCAGAACAGGGCAACGAGGGGCCTGGAAGCGTGGCAAGAATTCGTGAGGGGCGCTACCAGACTGAGGCTGGAAAGGGAGTCGTTGGTGGGCCATATGTCGTCGAAATAGTCGGCTTCGACGGCATTGCCTCCACAGAGTCAACTGATGGCGGAGTCTTATTTGGGCCCGTGATCCTGCAACTGACGCTGCCTGACTCCGCATCAACTCAAGACTTTAGGCTTCCGTGAGCCATATGTGACTTTGCCGTCCCCGTGGATGACCTATGGCGGTGGCTAGCTGTTTTGTGCCGCCAAGTTGGGCGCCCCACGGACATGTGAACGTCGATGCAGCATCTAGGGTCGCTCAAACCCTTCATCGTGGTATGTCTGCGCGACTGGCTTCGTTCGGTAATCGAATCTGGATGTTCTTGTAGTAAACCAGACTTTTCGGATCGTGCGCTTGCAGGGCGATCTGGCCATGCGACAGGATTCGTTGTTCGCGTCCCTTCTTACGCATCGGTGAATCTGGTTCCACATACTCCACCACCAGCATGCCATTGATACGGATGGTGATGTTCTTGCCATGTACTGCTATCGAATACTCAAACCATTCGCCGTCGCGCACCGGAGAAACCGCGACGTCCTGTACGTCGACAAGACTTCCGGTTTTTCGTGAGTCTGGATAGGAATCACAAATCTGCGCCTCATAGCCCTTCTTCAGGGCACCAGGCTGCGCCTCCGTATGAAAGAAGACTCCACCATTTGAGCCAGGGAGTGCTTTTACATCCATTTTGAGTTCAAAATCCGCAAAATCATGCTTGCCGACCGGGCCTGTATAAACCAAATGGGCCATCGGCCCCTGGCCTGCCGCGATAGCCCCGTCTTCAACTCGAAATGATTCCGAGTTGCTTGTTGGCTGCCATCCAGCCAACGTCTCTCCATCGAATAAACGCTGCCATTCGCTCGCCATGACGGCAAAAGGCGAAAAACACCCCATCATCAATCCGACAAACACAACACGACAGTCAGTCATATAAATCCTCGCTCAAGCCTGATCAGGGCACGAGTCAACCTATGCAGAGTGCCTGCCCTTTGACGAATTGCGTACATCTGAGGAAACTAGCGTTATTCTCCAAGGTGTTGCCACGCATGGCAACAGCGACATTGTTGTAGAAAAAGAATGATCTGACTGCCTTTTCGGGTAATCTTTGCGCTTCCGCGTTTGCTTCCTCGTATTTCAATCGGTTCTCTCAACTGTGACCGCAGTCCGCTCGCTCCTGATCGGCTTCGTACTGTTGCCCTATCTCTGGGCTGCAAACCCGCTTGCGCTGGTGGCATCACCTCCCAAGGCCGACGAAGCGTTTTTTGAGTCCCGGATCCGCCCTGTGTTGATCAAACACTGCTATTCCTGCCATTCCGCCGAGGGAGGTGAGGCCAAGGGTGGCCTCACCTTAGATTCGAGAGATGCCGTGCGGCGGGGAGGCGATTCTGGGCCTGCTCTCGTTCCGCACAAGCCAGAGCAAAGTCTCCTTCTGCAGGCATTGCATTATGACACTCTGGAGATGCCGCCCGATGGCCGACTGCCAGAGCATGTGGTGAAAGACTTTGAGCACTGGATCGCGGGTGGAGCGGTTGATCCTCGACAGTCAAGCGGCTTGTCTGGTGGCCTCATGTCACCAGACATCCAGCCATCGACTGCCGACCACTGGGCCTTCCATCGCGTAGCAGACCCACCTATTCCGAACGTTAATCATCGAGGATGGGTAGTCGATACGATTGATGCATTTGTGCTGGCCTCCCTCGAAGCGGCTGACCTTACGCCAGCACTGCCTGCGGACCGCCGTACGCTCGTCCGCCGCCTGTATTTTGATCTCATTGGTCTGCCTCCAAGCCCTGGGGAAGTTGCTACCTTTCTACAAGACACGTCTTCCCAGGCATTGCCAAACCTCGTCGATCAACTTCTGCAATCTCCCCAATTTGGCATTCACTGGGGGCGGCGTTGGCTCGATCTCGCTCGCTACGCCGATTCCAACGGAGGTGATTTTAATGCCACCTTTCATGATGCCTGGAAATACCGCGATTACGTCATCCGGTCCCTAAATGCTGACAAGCCCTACGATCTCTTCCTCACCGAGCAGATCGCGGGAGACCTACTTCCCGCCGCGAATGATCAGCAGCGGACGGATCAACTCATTGCGACGGGGTTTCTCATGCTTGGCACGAAAATGCTGAGCGAGCGTGACAAGACAAAACTCACCTTGGATGTGGTGGATGAGCAGGTTTCCACAATCGGTCAGGCGTTGCTGGGCCTGACGCTTGGCTGCGCACGCTGCCACGATCACAAGTTTGATCCGATATCAATCAATGACTACTACTCGCTTGCCGGCATCTTTATGAGCACGGAAACACTTCGCGGCGAGAGCCAGCGGTACGTTTCAACTTGGCCAAAACGGGAATTGCCGACGTCATCCGAACACCGGGCCCAGGTGGAGGCCCACGCAAAAAAAGTTTCCGCGCTACAGGCATCCCTGAAGTCTGCGAAACAGGCAGTTGATCACCATGAAAAACTCTTGCGCGATCACCAAGGAAGCCAACGGGTGGTCATGGCTGACAACTCAGCCGCTCGGCTCACCGGCAACTGGACATCATCCACAAATCAGCCCAAATTTGTTGGCAACGACTATCTGCACGATGGCAATTCCGAGAAGGGTGAGAAGTTTGCCGAGTTCACGCTGATCCCGCCTGTGAATGGAACGTACGATGTCTTGGTCTCATACACCCCTGGCAACAATCGGGCACCCCGCGTTCCCATCAGCATTCGGCACGCAATGGGTGAAATCGAGGTGCTGCTAGACCAGCGACCCACGCCAACTATTGATGGTCTATTCAAATCACTTGGCCGTTTTTCGTTTCTGACGGATATGCCGGCAGTGATCACCATTGCCACGAGAGACACCGAAGGCTATGTGCTCGTGGATGCCGTGCGTTTGGTTGGAGTGGATGAGGATAAGGTTGGCAGAGCAGACTCGAAATCCACTGCAAGTCGCCCCGATTCATCCAAGCATGAAGAAGAACTTCTAGCAGCTCAGCAGCATCTGGAAACGCTTGAGAAGGCCTTCAAAGATCTGAAAGCGGAGATGCCGCCGCCGCTGCCTACAGCGATGGCTGTGGCCGATGCGGAAGAATGCCAAGACTGCGCCATTTGTATCCGGGGCGAGCACATGAACCGGGGGCAGACCGTGCCTCGTGGATTTATTCAAGCCGTTTCGTTGGAGCACGTGCCTCACATCGCTACTTCTCAGAGCGGTCGCCTCCAGTTAGCAGCCTGGCTGGCAGATCCCGATCATCCGCTTTCCTCACGCGTTTATGTCAACCGCATCTGGCACCATCTCTTGGGCCGCGGCATCGTTGCCAGTGTTGATAACTTTGGGATACGAGGCGACCGACCAACTCATCCGGATCTGCTAGATCATCTCGCTACAAGTTTCATTGCCGACGGCTGGTCGACAAAAGCCTTAATCCGGCGGATTGTACTCTCATCCACTTACCAGATGAGCAGTCAGTTTGATGAACGATCATGGGAGCAAGACCCTGATAACACTCTCCTCTGGCGGGCTCATCGGAGACGACTTCCCGCCGAGGCCATTCGTGATGCAATGCTGTCGATATCGGGTCAAATCGATTTGAGCCCGGGCGAGGCACCGGTCAGTGGCTTGGGTACTCTTGTGACAGAAAACACATCTGAGGCAAACAAGTTTTTCCACTCGGATCTGGGCAGCAACAAACGGAGCATCTATCTGCCCATCATTCGGGCCGAGGTGCCTGAAGTGCTTGCGGTTTTCGACTTTGCTGATCCTGATGTCGTGATGGGACAGCGACCAGAAACGAATGTTCCCGCTCAGTCCTTGTTTCTCCTGAACAACCCATTCATAGCAAGGCATGCAGGCCATGCCGCAGCACGAATACGGGCAAGCTCGTATCCCGATAACTCAGCAAGGGTTGAGGCGGTCTTCCAACTGGTTCTTGCCCGTTCCCCAACCAATCAGGAGCATCGTGATGCATCCGCGTTTCTCAACGCTCATGCCTTGGCGGAGGATGCAATTGAGCCATTGATTCGCGCCCTACTTGCTTCCACCTCATTTAGGATGCTTGAATAGGTAATTGGCAGTTAAGAGGGTTTTCATGAGGAACGTGGACGCGCTGCCCAACCAGACCAGCAACCGAAGAGACGTGCTGCGCCGACTCGGAACAATTGGCCTAGGAGGGTTGGTCCTGGGAACGAAAGGAGTTGCAGCCGGGGAACTGGTGGGCCAGCCCGCTGTTCGTCCGAATGCGCCAGCCAAACGAGTGATCTTCCTGTTTATGCATGGAGGGCCGAGCCAGGTTGACCTGTTCGACTACAAGCCACGACTTCAGCAGCACGATGGCCAGGAACTGCCCTTCGCCTCTGCGCAGCATATTGACGCGAAGCCAAAGTTACTCAAGTCTCCTTGGAAGTTCCGGCAGCACGGCAACTCTGGAGGGTGGGTTTCGGAACTGCTACCTCACACGGCGCAGCTGATTGATGAACTCTGCGTGATTCAATCCATGCACAGTCGCGGTCAATCGCACGGTCAGGCAGTTTCAATGATGCACACTGGGAGTGACAACCTTGTGCGTCCCTCAGTTGGGGCCTGGATTTCGTATGGCCTCGGACCGACTAATCCCGACCTGCCAGCCTTCATTTCAATATCTCCCGCTAGCGGTCACGGCGGTCCACGAAACTACGGGGCTGCTTTTCTCCCAGCGATTCATCAAGGAACGGTGATCGGTCACTCTGGAACACTCGGCGTGGCTGAGATTTCCAACCTGCAAAACCCAATGCTGACCGATGTTCAACAGCGAGAGCAGGTAGCCCTCATTCAATCTTTTAATCGTGATCATCTAGGCCGCGCAGTTCACGACGCTGATATCCAGGGAGCAATCGACTCGCTTGATCTTGCCTACCGCATGCAGCGCACTGCCCCGCATGTCTTTGACCTCGCAAACGAGTCGGCTGCGACACAACGGTTGTATGGAATTGATGCCAAACCGACTGAGAACTTTGGTCGCCAGTGCCTTTTGGCCCGTCGGCTCATCGAACACGGAGTCCGTTACGTTGAGGTCTCAACAGGCAACCGTTGGGATCAGCATGGGAATCTGAAGTCGGGTCATGAAAAAAACGCCATGATGACCGATCGCCCAATTGCCGGACTTCTGATCGATCTCAAATCCCGCGGACTTCTTGAAGATACACTGATTGTCTGGGGAGGTGAGTTTGGACGAACGCCGATCGTTCAGGGCACGAACGGCCGCGACCATAATCCACAGGGCTTTACGATGTGGCTGGCTGGCGGTGGCATCCGGTCTGGCATTCGATATGGCGCCACCGATGACTACGGCTATTACGCTGTTGAGAACCGAGTTCATGTACATGACTTGCATGCCACGATGCTGCACCTTTTAGGCATCGATCACGAGCAACTCACCTATCGATACGCCGGCAGAGATTTTCGGCTCACGGATGTGTATGGAAAAGTGGTTCCTGGGATCATTGCTTAGCGGTTCTAACGGCAGTCATGGACCTCTACAGCCGCAACGTCCTGTCGTGGCGGATTTCCAACACGCTTACGGGAGACTTCTGCCTAGAAGCCCTGGACGCAGCGCTCTTGCGAGCACGTCCGCAGATCTTCAACACCGATCAAGGAGCCCAGTTCACGGCGACGGCCTTCGCGAGCCGATTGGAGAAGAAAGGCGTGGCCATCTCGATGGACGGTCGTGGCCGAGCCCTCGACTGTGTCGCGTTCGATGTCTCACTGGATTGGGGTTTGTGGAAACTGCTTATGAAGCATCTGCGAGAGCTTCGTGCGTAGGTCGGAAAACATTGCGTCATCGACACGATTGTGAAGCTCAGCCGGCTGCTGCGCTTCGTCATACAGTTCGCGTGAGAGTACCCTGCCAGACTTCCAATCCCGCCATTCTGTGTAGCGTCCACCCGCGCCACGCACGCTAATCCCCATCGCTACGGCACCTCCGGGATCACGATCGTAATATGCGGGGCGTGGATGTTGTGTGAAGGCGGCATTCTTCACAGTTATGTGCGGGTTTGTGAGCACCGGGACCAGGCTGACTCCCTCGATTCCTACTGGAGTGGCAAGCCCACACAACTCACTTAGTGTTGGGCAAAGATCAATCAACTCTGCCAGTGAATGGCTCGTACCCCCCGCCGTCTTTTGAGG
>JAYQOK010000099.1:0-14498 GCA_038144795.1 Candidatus Kuenenia sp.
CCTCGCGACCGTGAACGTATGCGACCAAGTCTGTGTCACAGGGTCGTAGTTGGTCTGCCAGAAGTCTCCACCATGCACCGACTGGTCGACGAGTTTGCCATCAAGGCGGAGTTCGCCGGCGCGATGGGAAGCCAAGCCGGTGAAGGTAATCGGCACACCCTACGGCGCGGCCAGGAAACCCATCCAGCTACGCCAGGGCGTAAAGTCACCAGCCGCGGGCCACGCCTCAGACGGAAACGCGTTCCCATCCGCCGCGTGTGCAGTTGCCACCACAGACCAGAGGAGAACTCGTACCCCTCCTGCCAGCCACGACAACCCTGTCATCAGTCCTCTCATTTTCGTACGCATCGAATCTAGCGGTGTCTCGATTGAGTTGGATTTTGCCATCGTTCACCGGTCGAGGTGAGGATCATGGCCGCAATCGCCAGCGCGTCGGCCTCAGCGCAGGTGGCCCCTCGAACACTCACAGTCGCGCTGGCGGAATGAACAACCTGACCTGTTCGAGGATCGATGGGCGATCGCCCGGGACGGCTCGTCGCTGTCGCAATCGCCTCACCCGGGGCAAGGTCGACGACGGCATTTTCACCTCCCTCGACATCTGACCCGCGCACCCTGACCCGCCATGGAACGCCGTCCGGCTTCGTACCCCAAGCCCGCACTTCCCCACCAAGTTCGACCAGATGCGATGGCGAACCGAGCGTCACGAGCCGCTCACCGATCCGATCGACGGCATACCCGGGGCCGATACCCCCAAGATCTATTGCCACACCTTCCAGGCGTTTCCGCAGGGCAGGGGGATTGGCACGAGACTCGACATGTCGCATGCCAACCCGCCCGAAAGCTGCTGCCCAATCACTCGCTGAAACTGATCTTGGTGACACCCGCAGCAGTGGCGCAAGCGTGATGTCAAAGGCGCCATCCGAGCGGACGTGCATTCGTCGCGCAATCTCGACGATCGCCACGAGGTCGGCCGTGACATCCACCCACATGCCAGCAGCCGCGCGGTTGAATCGACTCGCATCGGAATCGTTCCGCCATGTATTCGCGGCCTGATCGATGCACGCCAGCACTGTTTCAACCTCTCGGTGCAGTTGCCCTCGCGACGTTCCCGCGGGAACTGCTCCAAGCGTGACACGATAGGTCGTACCCATCGCCGGCCCGGCCAGCGTGGGAAGGTCTGCGCCGATGGCTGCAGTAGCGCAGAGCACGACGATGAGCGAGAGGCAACGCTTCATGATGGCCACCAGTGGGCCGCAGCAGCCACGGCAAGGCAGCCGAGCATGAGTGCATCGCGCCAGGTGAAGCGATCCGCACGGCCGTGGAAGCGAAGATGGTCAAGCAGGGCCCCCGTCGGACACCCGTAGCGGCAATACGCCATTGGCACCACACAACTGATAGCGAGGCTGGCGCAGAAAATTGTGATCGCTGCAATTCCTGCCACCATCGGCAGGTAGGCATCGAAGGGCTCAATGTCGACCAGGCCCAGCGGCAGGTGGAAAACTGCCGTGAGGATCGTCACGGCCAGGAGTGCCCACGGCAAGCCCAACAGCCACGGACGCAACGCCGTCGGCATACTCCACCTGGGCTTCATGAATCGCAGGATCAGCTGCTGCGCGGCACCATGGGCACACAGATGTGAGCAGTAGATGTTTCGCCGGGTTGCCACTGGGAGGACAACGGCGGCCACAGCTAAAGCCACGAGCACGGCGGCGTCACGGGAAACACCCGCCTGCACCCAACCCCACAATTGAGCCTGTGAGATCAGCGCGCCAGCCCCGAAGCCGAGATACACCAGCACGGCGAGCGGCATGGCCAGCCGCCCAAACCAGGTGCCCCGGATCCGCGTGAAGCCGGTGAGAATACCTGCTGCGATTACTGCCAGAGCGCCCCATTGTGGTCCGCTGATTCCACGCACGGATCTCATGATCGCGATCCACCACCCCGCAGACCGCCCGCCCGCTTGTTCAGCCTGGAACCGCGATTGTGCGGCCCGCACGATACCCTCGGCGACAGCTTGACTCGTCATCGTGGCGCCGCTGACCCCCTCGACGCCGGTGTTTCCCGGATCAATCCCGGCCATCTGTTCGATCGTCATTCCCGTATAGACACCGCGAAACGCCACATCATCACGCACATAGCCGACATATGGGTCATTCTCGAACGAACCCAGCACTGCCACCCCACAGACTCTTCCTTCAGCATCAAATCCCACAACCGCGTCGGTCGGTCCTTGGTAGCCGATGACCCGATCCGCCACCGGGCTTGTCCGCAGGCACCAGCCGAGAGGAAGGCCGGTCTCGTCGGTGACACGAATGACCGCAGGATCACCAGCATCCGACTCAATGCGAACCGCAGATGGAAAGATACTCTGCACGTCGGCCAGACCGGGCGGATTGTCGAACCGACTCGCCGGAGCGGCTCCACCAAGCCGCAGCACGAGCGCTTCGGTGATCGCCAAGCTCGTGAGCGTTGCGCCAGCAACGGCATCGGCCTTCCCCTGTTGGAGCCCGGCGATCTCGTCCAGCGACCGTCCCACGAAAGACTTGAAAAATGACCGATCGCTCACCACCGCGGCCACATGGTCTCGAGTATCACGACTGGAAAGCACCTCGATTCCTGCTACCCGGAGGTCAGCATCGCAGATGACGAGCACGTCGGTCGGCCCCGAAAACCCAATTGCCGCGTCACCCCGGGGGCTCGTGTGTAAGATGGTTCCGATGGTCTCTCCCGCGGCATCAACGAGATTTCGACCGCCTCGCACAGCAGTCGAGTCCTTCCCCACCAAGACTGTCTCAGGCAGATAGCGCCGTACGCGTTCGATCGGCAGCGCAGCAAGATCGACCGCCGCCTGCCCAGTGACGAACCGCCGATGTTCGGCATGCACAAGCGACGCGATGAAGACCAGTACGGCAACGCGCAGCACGTGCATGACGGGCAATCGGATGGTGCGACCAGACGGCATGCAGGCAGTGTACGGAATGCCGTGCCCCTGCCGAAACATGACGATTCCCCGGCTACAGCCCCACCAGGACATGATCCACGATCTGTTCAAGTGGCAGCGCTGCATCGATGATGATGGGATTTTCAGCTGCCGTGGGCTCCTCCAGCGCTTCAAGTTGGCTGCGCAACAGGCCGACTGGCATGAAGTGGCCAGTCCGCTTGGCTAGCCGGGCGGCAATGAGCGGCTCGTTCGCCATGAGATAGACAAGCCGAGTGCTGGGTCGCCCGCGCGTCAGCCTCTCGCGATAGGCACGCTTCAGTGCCGAGCAGGTAATCACTCCACTCGTCTGTGCCGCGCGTTGACGGTCGATCCAGGCCGCGACCGCTTCCAGCCACGGCTCGCGATCGGCATCGCTCAGCGGTACACCCGCCGACATCTTGAGGATGTTGGCCTCTGGATGGAGAGCATCTCCCTCTTGAAAGACCCAACCACATCGCGCGGCGACAGCCTCGGCAACAACCGTTTTTCCAACTCCAGAGACGCCCATGACCACGAGAATCTGCGCGGGTGCAACACGGCCAGGGCCTGCACTCTGGAGGAAACGTGTCATGCGGTTTTTTTGGCGATGCGGTGAATGAACTCGAACTTTCAACGCCCTGCAGGAAGTTGGCGATCCCCGCAGCCAATGCTATATATAAAGTATATTCCCGCTGATCGACCTGAACCCTGAACTTCGGGTCCGCATTTGAAAGCTGGATTGCTTCCACAAATGGCGACGCGGGTGTTCCCCGGAGAGTCTTCTATGGGACACACCGCCTGCTGGACTATCCCCGCATCCATGGTGGCATTGATCCTGGCGGCAAATGAAGCCCGCGCCGGCGAGCCTCCCCTTGATTTTAATCGCGATGTGCGGCCCATCCTGTCGGATCGCTGTTTCGCGTGCCACGGGCCAGACTACGAGAATCGCCAGGCGGGGCTGCGGCTGGACCAGCGGGACACCGCCATAACACAACTCAACAGTGGAGCGACCGCCGTCGTGCCCGGCGCCCCAGCCATGAGCGAAATGATTGCGCGGATCACGAGTCCCGATCCCGACGTGGTGATGCCACCCCCACGAATCAACAAACCGATCACACCGGAAGAAGCCGCGATTCTCACCAGGTGGATCGCCACGGGAGCCGAGTACCGAGGTCACTGGGCATTCGAACGGGTGGAGCGGCCCGCTAAGCCGGACGTGAAAGACACATCCTGGGCCAAGACATCGATCGATCACTTCATTCTGGCACGGCTGGAGCAGGAAGGGCTCGCGCCGAATCGTGAGGCAGACCGTGTCACACTCGCTCGCCGCCTCGCTCTCGACCTCACCGGTCTGCCTGCGGAGCCGGCCGTCGTCGATACGTTTCTGGCCGATCAATCGGCTGCTGCCTACGAACGCTATGTCGACACACTCCTGGCCAGCCCACACTTCGGTGAACGCATGGCGATCGAGTGGCTTGATGCGGCTCGCTACGCAGACAGTCATGGCTATCAAACTGATTCCAGTCGCTCCAACTGGCCGTGGCGCGACTGGCTCATCAAGGCCTACAACGACAATCTCCCGTTTGACCAGTTCACCATTCAGCAACTTGCTGGCGACATGCTGGACCATCCCCGCCGCGACCAGATCGTTGCGACCGGCTTCAATCGCAACCACCGAATCAATGGCGAGGGAGGCATCATCGCCGAAGAGTGGCGGGTCGAAACGATCATCGATCGGGTTGAGACGACCGGGCAGACATGGATGGGGTTATCGGTTGGCTGCGCCCGCTGCCATGACCATAAGTACGACCCGATTTCACAGCCTGAGTTCTATTCTCTGTTTGCCATCTTCAATAACGTGCCTGAGACCGGGACGATCATGGGCTCGCAAAACCGCAGCGGCGGTAATTCCGATCCCCTTCATCTGATTCCTTCTCCAGAGCAGGAACGGGAATTGGCCAGACTCAGTCAGGTCGTCGTCGATGCTGAGGCGGCGGTGAAGGCTGAGGAGGCGAACATCGGCGACCTCGTGAAACGCTGGGAGGAGAGCATCCAGCCCGCACTCGCTGCGCCGGGTGAATCGTGGCAGCCGTTCGAGCCGCTGGAGTTGCGGAGTGCGGGCGGCGCGACCTTCCGCCGTAGCGAGGATGGCACCTGGTTTGTCGAAGGAAAACTTCCGCCACAGGATACGTATGAGTTTGAGACGCTCGTGCCCGCCGACAGGCTGGGGGGCCTGCGGATCGAGGCGTTTCCCGACGCGGCCCTTGCCGGCAATGGTGGCTTCGGTCGGTCTGGAAACGGCAACATTGTGGTGACGAAGATCGAGGCCGAGATCGAGCCGCCGGGTGACGCGAAAGTGATCCCGGTCGAACTGGTCAGGGCTGAGGCAAGTTACGAGCAGAATGGGTGGCCAGCATCGGGTGTTCTCGACCTCAAGGGGAAGAATGCGAGGGGTTGGGCAATCGACGGCAATGATCCGCAAAAACGGGTACCTCGTCAGATTGCAGTATTCCCGGCGAGTCTGGTGTCCCTCCCCGAAAACTCTCGCCTGTTCGTGCGGATTCGGCAGGAGGCCTTCGAGGGTCACATGATCGGTCGGTTTCGCCTGTCGTTCTCCGATGCAGAGCCGGCAACGCTCGGCGTCAACGGGTCGACTGTACCGCAGGCCGTTCGGAATGCCGTGGCGGTAGAGCCGACGAAGAGGTCCCCCAAGCAACGGCAGACCATCGAGACGTTCTACCGCGAGAAGGTCGACGGGCCGATCAAGCAGGCCGCGGCCGCCCGCGACGCGGCGAAGAAAAGTGTCGAGTCATTCCGGAACTCGTTGCCCAGCGCGATGGTGATGAAGGAGGGTCCGGTTCGTGATGCCTTCCTGCTGATCCGTGGCGAATATGACAAGCGGGGCGACAAGGTGGAGGCAGGGCTGCCGGCTTTTTTGCCGCCGCTTCCGGAGGGTACAACGCCCGATCGCCTGTCGCTTGCCCGCTGGCTTGTTTCCCGCGAGCATCCACTGACGTCGCGGGTATGGGTCAATCGCACATGGGAGCGATTCTTCGGGACGGGTCTCTGTAAGACCAGCGAGAATCTCGGCAGTCAGGCCGAGTATCCAAGCCACCCCGAGCTGCTCGACTGGCTCGCAGCTGAATTCATGGAGAGCGGCTGGGACATGAAACGGTTCGTAAAACTCCTCGTCACCAGCGCCGTCTACCGGCAAGACGCGACCGTGACACTGGAGAAACTCGACCGCGACCCAGCCAATCGATTGCTGACCCGTGCCCCACGGATTCGGCTTCCGGGAGAAAGCGTCCGAGACGCTGCGCTAGCTGCTTCGGGGCTGCTCGTTCCCACGATCGGGGGGCCCAGCGTGCGGCCCTGGATGCCCGACGGCGTGTGGGACGAGACCAGTAAGTATGGTGACCTCCGCGGCTACAAGGCCGATACGGGTCCGGGCCGCTACCGCCGCACGATGTACACGATCTGGAAGCGAACGGCGGCGCCGCCCACGATGCTTCTCTTCGATGCACCGAATCGTGAAACCTGCATCGTAAAGCGGTCGCGTACCAATACCCCGCTGCAGGCGCTTGCGCTTCTCAACGAAACGACGTTTGTTGAGGCAGCCCACGGCCTGGCCGCACGGATGCTTGCCGACGAGGGCACGACTCCCGCCGAGCGGATCGCACACGGCTTCCGATTGGCGATCGGTCGCATGCCGACCGCTGCCGAAATCGCCACGCTCGTCACCGGCTTCGATGATGACCTCGCCCGCTTTACGGCTGAACCCACGGCTGCCGAGAAGTATGTGGCCATCGGCATGGTCAAGAAGCCCAACGACGTCTCGGCGGCCAGCTTCGCTGCCTACTCGATGGCAGCCAATGTGATCCTGAATCTTGATGAATTCGTCATGCGGGAGTAACACCAGTGTCACTCACTCACCTGCTTCATCGGCAAGACTCCCTCAACCGTCGCGTCTTTCTGGGCGGCGCCACGGGTGGGCTTGGCTATGCTGCCCTCGCCGGTCTCATGCGAGCGGATACCACCCAGGCGGCGACATCCGCTACGACGGCGCCCGCCTTTCCCAACTTTCCGCCCAAGGCGAAAAGGATCATCTATCTGTTCCAGTCGGGGGCTCCTTCGCAGATGGACCTCTTCGACCCGAAGCCTGAGATGGAGAAGCGGCGGGGCGAGAATCTCCCCGAGTCAATCCGACAGGGCCAGCGGCTTACGACAATGACCAGCGGCCAGAAGAGTTTTCCGGTCGCGCCATCGATGTTCACATTTGCCCAGCATGGTGAGAGCGGCATGTGGTTCAGTGAACTCGTCCCCAACATCGCCCGCCATGCCGATCGCTGGTGCATGATCCGCTCAATGTACACTGAGCAGATCAACCACGACCCGGCAATCACCTTTTTCCAGACGGGCCACCAACTCGCTGGCCGGCCCAGCATTGGCTCGTGGGTGAGCTACGGGCTTGGCAGCGACAATGCCGACCTGCCAGCCTACATCGTGCTCACTAGTTTCGGCTCCGGCCGCAAGGACGACCAACCGCTCTACGACCGGCTATGGGGGGCGGGATTCCTCCCGAATCAGCACCAAGGCGTGCGTTTTCGTAACACGGGTGATCCCGTACTCTACCTCGCCGATCCGGAAGGCATTGACCGGCAGATGCGGCGAAATACGCTCGACCGGATCGCCGCGCTCAACGCTGCTCGCTCGAGCGTGCTCGGTGATCCCGACATTGCCGCCCGCACCGCTCAATATGAAATGGCTTTTCGGATGCAGGCGAGCGTGCCGGACATCATCAACTTTCAGGACGAACCGCAGCATGTGCTCGATTCTTACGGACCTGAAGTCACGCGTCCGGGAAGTTATGCCTTCAATTGCCTGCTCGGTCGTCGCCTTGCAGAGCGCGGCGTGCGGTTCGTGCAGCTCTTTCACATGGGCTGGGATCACCACGGCGGCCTACCAAATGCCATCAAGGGGCAGGTCAAAGATACTGATCAGCCAACAGCCGCGTTGCTCGACGATCTCCAGCAGCGGGGCATGCTCGACGACACGCTGATCGTGTGGGGTGGTGAGTTTGGCCGCACGATCTATTCCCAGGGCGCGCTCACGGAGACCAACTACGGTCGCGATCACCACCCGCGGTGTTTCACAATGTTGATGGCAGGCGCAGGAGTGCAAGGAGGCCTCACCTATGGGGCGACCGACGACTACTCCTACAACATCATCACACCGGAACAGAAGGTGCACGTCCACGATCTCAACGCCACGATCCTGCACCTGATGGGCATTGACCACCTGCGGCTCACCTATCCCTATCAGGGCCGTGACTTCCGACTCACCGATGTCCACGGGAACGTCGTGCAGGATATTCTGAGCTAACGCTGTAATGCAGCCTGCCACGCAAGACTTGTGGAAAGGCAGGCAGGTCAACTGGGCGACATCAAGGAGGCTCGTGGGCATGACAAGAGAAAGCCGTATCCTGTTAGCAACCGCGGCGCTCTGGCTGGCGATGCATGCGTGGGTGGATGGGAAGGCAGGCGACACGTTTGAACCGTATGCGGAAGGAGAGGTGCCCCAAACTGTCTCGGCGCTCTGGCAGGGGTACGACGCCCGTCATGAGCCGCTCGATATTGCCGTTGCCAGGGAGTGGAAGGCCGACGGCGTCGTCACCCGATACGTCGTGTTCACCGTCGGCACCTTCAAGGGGACTCCGGCACGGATCGCGGCCTATTACTCATTTCCAGACAACGGACAGAAAAACGCGGCCTTTGTCTGGAGTCATGGGGGTGGCCAACGGGCCGAACGAGAACGAGGCATCTTCTTTGCGAAGCAGGGCTACGCCACCGTCGACATCAACTGGCTGGGGCGACCACTGGAGGACGGGATCGAGATCAATACCGATTGGGGCATGGTCGACCCCACGCAGGGGCCGCAGTTTTATGCCAAGGCACGCCGCACGCAATGGAAGCTTAATCTCGAGCCTGACGACCACTCGCTCGATCCACTGCCCAGCCCCCGAAACTCAAACTGGTTTCTACTCACGGTGGCCGCTCGTCGCGCCATCACGTTTCTCGAGCAGCAGCCTGAAGTGGATGCCGACCACATCGGTTTCGCCGGCTTCTCGATGGGAGGCATGATCACGGCGCTGACCGCGATCGATCCGCGACTCAAGGCGGTGGTGCCGTTTGTCGGTGGCACCGGCTTCAAAGATGTCGACTTTCCTGGCGGCATCGAGGGGAGCAGCCTTCGCCCGCAGTTGCGACATCCCGAACTGTACCGAAACACCGTTGATGCCAGCAGTTACTGGCCTCTCGTACGGTGCCCGGTGTGCTTCATCAGTTCGTCAAATGATTTCCATGCCGCGTTCGACCGGATCTATCAGTCGTTGGCGTTGCTCCCTCATGGTGACTGGCGGGTGAGCACCAACCTCCATGCCAACCATGGCCCAGGGCCGGAGCAATGGGTGTTGCTCAACCTGTGGTTTGATCAATACCTCAAGGGAATCAACCACCATATCCCGCCAACGCCCCCAACGACGTTTCAGAACGTTGGTAAGCAGGCGACATTTACGGTAGCGCCCGCTGCCCTGGATCGCCTGCTCGGCACCGAGATCTTCTTCAGCTACGACCCCAACTCGCGTTCACGGTTTTGGAATCGTGCTGATGCCACGCAGACAGGGTCAACCTGGTCCGCCGAACTGCCCATCCATCCTAACCTTCCTCTGTATGCATTCGCATCGTGTCGCTATTCACTCGGCACCGCGCAAACCATCCAACACGGTACTGCTTCGGCCTTCACGCTCAATTCACTCGAGCATGTGCATCTGCCCGACACCATCGACCGCACTGCCTTGGCAACACTGGCCGCCGACACCGATGTGTTCGAGGATTTTCGCAACGGCACCGTCGACTGGGGATCGCGCGACGGCCGGAGCATCACCACCTATAAGTTTCAGAGCCCGACACTTGATCGTTCCAACGCCAAGAAGCTTGTGTTCACAATCAATCCCCAGGGAAGGCCACTCACACTGAGCGTCCGCGTGGAAAGCAAATTTCTGCATCAACCTGACAATCAGGGAAGTTTCACAGCAATCAGACAGGTACGTGGCAGTGGACCGCAGGAGATCGTGCTTCGTCGAGAAGACTTCACCGGACAAGACGGGAAGACGCTTGAGTGGGCAAAGATCGAAACACTTCACATAACGCTCACCGATGCCGAGGCAAATCAGCCGATCACCTTGACCACGGAGAAAGGCCAATCCTTCTTGACATCGATTCGACTTGTCCAATGAACCATGAAGATAGGCCTCCACACACTATGATGGCTCGAGTTGTGTTGTTGACAGGTCACCTTGCGACATGGATCGCAGTGGCTCTGGCGGCAGTTGCTGCGGAAGCGAATGACCGGCCAAATATCCTCTTCATTTTTGCAGATGATTGGGGGTGGGGAGACCTGGGGTGCCACGGTCATCCCTATATCCAGCCGCGCTCAATCGATCGGCGGGCACGCGAGGGAACCGACTTTCACCGCTTCACCGTGGCTAGTGGCGTCTGCTCGCCCAGCCGTACGGCCGTGATGACCGGGCATTTTCCAGCCCGCTACAACATCAGCGGTCACTTTGCATGGGTGGACCAGAATGAGAAGCGGAACATGCCCGACTGGCTGACCGTTGAGGCGCCACTTCTGCCAAGGATGCTGCACCAAGCTGGCTACCTGACCGCCCATTACGGCAAATGGCATCTCGCCAACGATATGATACCCGACTCACCCCTGCCGAGTGCCTACGGCTATGACGACTACGGCGCCTTTAATTGCGCCGGGGAGCAGATGCCGGTGCACGACGACGCTGCCCGTGCAATCGCTTTCATTGAGCAGGCGAACGCACAGGGCAAGCCATTCTTCATCAACCTCTGGATCCATGAGCCACACACACCGTTTCATGTCTTGCCGAAGTACCGCTGGAGATTTCGTGACGCTGGACTTGCTGAGCCTGATGAAATCTATGCCGCTACCCTCGCCCATGCCGATGACCGAATCGGCCAGGTGCTCGACACACTTGACCGGCTGGGGCTGACTGAGAACACGCTCGTGATATTCAGTTCCGACAACGGTCCCGCTCGGGCGGCCGGGCAGAACCCCATGACGCTCATGTATGACACGGCGACCGGCGCCGGCTACGGGATTGAGGCCTCGAAAGGTGTGACCGGTGGTCGAAAAGGATACAAAGCCTCTTTGTTTGAGGGAGGAATTGGCGTACCGTTCATCGTGCGCTGGCCCGGCAGGATTCCTGCTGATCGTGAGGACGACCAGACTCTGATCTCGGCCGTCGATTTGCTGCCAACGTTCTGCGACGTAGCCGGTGCAGAGTTGCCCGAGGGATACATGCCCGACGGTGTCAGCCAGATTGACGCGCTGCTTGGAAAGCCGGCGCTGCAGCGGACGAAACCGCTGTTTTGGAAGGCCGATTCAGGGTGGCCAGCCCCCCGGGATCGTCCTTTTCACTGGGGCGCATATGCCATCGTTCATGAGCGGTGGAAGTTGATCGCCAACCGGGATCTCAGCTTTGTGGAACTGTACGACCTCACGGCTGATCCATTGGAAAAAATGAATCTAGCTGGTCGTGAACAGGAAACCACAGCAAGGCTCCGCAGTCGGCTCGCCGAGTGGCGTGACAGCCTGCCGCCAACTCCGACCGGCGCTGTGTTCTCGAAAACGCGATCAGCGGCGATCCGCTAGAGCGGATTGTGAATGGCACTCGTGACAACTGGCGCCCCCGGCACCGATCACACCTTCCGGCTTTTCGACGTCAATCACCACGTTCTTCAGGGCGTGCCTGATGTTCCCTCCACAACATCGTCCTGTACAATCATTGTCGATCAAAGGTTCTTCAATCCCAGGCAACATCATAACAACTCACTTTGAACACTCATCTTCAAACTGCCTATCGTGGTGCCGTATTTCTCTCTCTCGGCATAGCGACAATCGGCGTTTCAAGCCACTGTGGCCGCGCCGCCGACGCGGGCCGGCCACCGCCAGTGACAACCACGAAAGCGGCTGATCCCCGGGTCACCCGCTGGGAATCAGACATCAGGAACCTGGAGGCTCTCGACAAGGATTTATCAGCCCCTGATGACGCGGTGCTCTTTCTTGGGTCATCGAGCATCCGCCTGTGGGACACCATTGCTGAGGATATGGCTCCTCTTCCTGTGATCCGCCGCGGCTATGGCGGTGCCCGGTACCGCGATCTCTGTCACTTCGTGTCTCGACTCATCGAAGCCCATCGCCCCCGGACGATTGTGGTCTTCGTAGCAAACGACATCACCGACTCCGCCGAGTCACCGTCACCCGATCAGGTGATGGTGGACGTCCGGGCGACGCACGCGCAAATCCGCCACAGCCATCCAGAGGTGCCCGTCTTCTACGTCGCGGTAACACCCACGCAATCCCGGTGGGAAGTGTGGCCAACCGTGCGATCACTCAATGCCTTGATCGAGGAGATGTGTCGCGAAACCCCAAACACACACTTCATCGTCACGGCTGACCGCTTCATTGATCGTGACACTGGTCAGCCAAAGCCTGAGTTCTTCCGCGATGATCGTCTGCATCTCAATCAGTCCGGCTATAAGGTCTGGGCCGAGATTATCTCCGCTGCACTGGCCAACCCATCGGCTGAAGCGAATCTGGTGCGTTTTTCAGACGATGAGGAATCAGGTGATCGACTCTCTCGCTCGACGCAGCCGCTCACCGTCAGCCCCGCCCACAGAAGTTGGGCCTTAGCCGATGGCGGCCAGAGTCGTGTCTGGCAAGAATCCCGACGAGGTCGCCAGCCCCGTCGATTGCAGCCACTACGCAGTCGCTCATGCCGATGTCGATAAGCGCCCCATGGATAGCCCGCTCGAGCAGATCGTCAGCCAGCGTCACGGCCGGCAGGTGGCCGACCGCTGCCGTCGGCGGCAGCAGGGCAGAGCGGACGGTTTCGGAAGTGATCGCTGCCATTGACAACGCTTCTTCCTGACTGAAGGGTCCGACCGCCGTCCGCGCAAGCGACTCCATCACAGCTGTTGTCCCGAGTGCTGCGGCCAGATCGCGGCCGACCGCCCGAATGAAGGTGCCTGACGAACAGTCGATGTGGAGGCCCAAACGCGGCCAGTCGTAGGCTGTGATCGCAAGCCGGTCGATCCGTACCCGCTTCGGTGCCAGCGCGAGTTCACGGCCCTTCCGCGCCAGACGGTAGGCCCGCTTGCCGCCGATATGAACGGCCGAATAGTCACACGGTCGCTGGAGGATTTCACCACGGAAGAAGGCGGCAGCCATCTCAATTTCCTCGTGCCTCGGCCGCAACGGATCGGCCTCCCTGCTCACCTCTGTTTCAAGGTCATCCGATGGGCTCGACTGGCCGAGCAAAAACGTCGCCGCATAGGTCTTCGGCAATCCGTGAAGAAAATCAACGAGCCTGGTCGCGTATCCCACACAAACAATCACGATGCCGGTCGCCAACGGATCAAGCGTGCCGGCATGGCCGACAGCTTTCGTGCCAATCGCCTTGGCAACGACATCGACTACTTTCCGTGATGTTACTCCTGTTGGCTTGTGGATCAGGAGTATGCCGTTCGGTCCTGCCCCCCCACGACTCGTGGCCATCACGTCACGATGCCCCCGATCGGAAATGCGTAGAGTTCGGCCACCGCCGTGGCCGACTTTCCTCCAACCTCAAGACGCTTCCGCAGACTGGCTGGATGATCAACCGCGTCGGTGACAAGCCGATCAAACTTGAGGTTCACCACGGCTGCAGTCTGGGCGGCATCAGAGCGGGCGTGGCCGAGCGGAAACATTGTCAACACTCCCCCGAGTGGGCCGAGTGTCTCGTGCTCGATTGTCACGCTCGTTGGAATCCCCTCCGGATACTTGGTATCGTACGTAGGCCCACCGTGGACTATCTCGATTCGGTCAATCAGCCGTTTGATTTCCGGATCCGAAATCGACGTGTCGGAATAGTCGTAAGGCAGAAGCATCAAAGACTCCCAGCCGAGGAGCTCACCGCGGGCTCGGGCGATCCTCGCCTTCAGCAACGTCTTTGCGAGAATAAATGGAAGCGAGTGATCAGCCGACTGCCGCGTTGTCGGCGACCGCTTCGCGGGGTCGGCAATGATCGAATACGCTGGTTCGTAAATCGCCACGCGGATTCGTTGCACGGCGTCGAGGGTGGTAGCCAGCTCAGGCCGACTGATGAAGAGATCGACCAACGACTGCAAGGCTCCGGCGGACTGGTGCTCATACAGCCCCAGCTTGAAATGCATCATATTGATGGCAAACGCATCGCCCTCGACACCCAATTCAAGATCAAATGGGCTCTCGTCATCAGGGCAGGGCTCATTGATTCGGTAGAGTGCCAAGGGATTGCGAAAAACATCCGGCGGTCCTATGAAGCCGGCGAGGGCGCGACGGGCGCACAGCACGGCCGCCTCGGCCGCCCGCCCGGCCCCGGCGCCCGTCGAGGCGGAGGCCGGGTGGCCCGCCCGAATAGCCCGCAAAGGCC
>JAYQOK010000100.1:0-14487 GCA_038144795.1 Candidatus Kuenenia sp.
CTGGGAGACCTTGCCGATGTTCGTGCCTGGAACTGTTGCCGTCGCCATCTCGCTGCCCTCTCGAAAAGTGAAGTTTGGTATGGTAGGGGAATGAATTTGCCGTGCTTATTTCTTCAGAGCCTCGACGCCGCCGAGGATTTCCATGATTTCGCCGGTGATTTGTGACTGTCGGGCCCGGTTGTATTGCCGCGACAGGTTCTTGATGAGGCCGCTGGCGTTTTCTGTGGCGGCCTTCATGGCCACCATGCGGGCCACCTGCTCGCTCACGGCAGCATCGAGGAAGCACTTGAACAGCCGGGCGAGGAAGCTTGCCGGCAGGATCTCCTCGAGGATGCTTTCGGCCGAGGGATAAAAGTCGTATTCCTGCGAGGCAAGCTGGGTGGGCTGCTCCGGGCCGCCAGCCGGCTCCGGGGCCTTCAGCGGCAGGAGCATTTCGGTGACTGCCTCCTGCCTAGCGATGTTGTGGAACCTCGTATAGACGACGTCGAGGCGATCGATCTCGCCCGCGGCGTAGGCCTCGAGATAGGCCCGCCCGATCGGCGCCACAGCGTCGAACTGGGGCTTGTCCTCAAAGGTGGTGTATTGATCGGCCATCTCCACGCCACGAAACTTGAGGGCTGAGATGCCCCTCTTTCCCGACACGGCCACATGCGTGTTCACCCGCTCGCTCTTCCATTGGCCGAGAATTGCCAGCGACTGCCGCACGACGGTCGAGTTGTAGCCCCCGCAGAGGCCACGATTCCCCGTGAGTACGAGCACCGCCGTCCGCTGAGTGGGGCTGATATCGAGAAGGGGATGCACCGCTCCGGCCCCGACGGCGGCGATGTTCTCGAGGATCTTCGCCAGCTGCATGGTGTAGTCGCGGGCCGCGACCGACCGGTCCATCGCCTTCTTGAAGCGGGCCGTGGCGATCAGTTCCATCGTGCGGGTGATCTTGCGGATGTTCCGCACCGACTTCCGCCGTCGATCAAGTGCCCTCGCCTTTGCCATTGGTGGTGTGCCCTACGCTCCGTGATGTCTGGTCGTTCTAGGTTGCCGATCAGCCTGCCGCGCCGGCCAGTTGTCGCTTGCCTTCGCCCGACCCGGCAGCCCATTGCCGTTTGAACTCGGCGATCGCCGCCTCCAGTTGGCGCTCGCTCTCGGCATCGAGCTCCTTTGACTCGTCGATGCGGTTTCGCAACTCGGGAACCTGATCCTGCACAAAGGTGAGAAACGCCTTCTCCCAGGCCGCCACGTCCTCCCGCTTGACGTCGTCGAGATGACCGCGGGTTCCCGCGTAGATTGACATCACCTGATCGACCATCGCCATCGGCTGGTATTGCCCCTGCTTGAGCAGTTCGACCATCCGGTAGCCGCGATCCAGCCGCTGCTGGGTGGCGGCATCGAGGTCGGTACCGAGTTGGGCGAAGGCCTCGAGTTCACGGAAACTCGCGAGGTCGAGGCGAAGCCCGCCGGCCACCTTCTTCATTGCCTTCGTCTGGGCGGCACCGCCCACGCGGGAAACCGAGATGCCCACATTCATGGCCGGCCGCTGGCCGGCGAAGAAGAGATCGGGCTGGAGATAGATCTGGCCGTCGGTGATCGAAATCACGTTGGTCGGAATGTAGGCCGACACTTCGCCTTCCAGAGTCTCGATGATCGGCAGGCTCGTCAGGGAGCCACCACCAAGCTCGGCGGAGAGCTTGCTCGACCGCTCGAGGAGACGGCTGTGGGCATAGAACACGTCGCCGGGATAGGCCGCACGGCCCGGCGGCCGCCGCATCAAGAGCGAGAGTTGGCGATAGGCTGTCGCCTGCTTGGAGAGGTCGTCGTAGACGATCAGAGCGTGCTGGCCGTTGTACATGAAGTGCTCGGCCATCGCGGTGCCCGAGTAGGGGGCGATGTATTGCAGCGGCGCCGCAGTGCTCGCTCCGGCCACGATCACGGTGGTGTAATCCATCGCGCCGTGCTTGCGAAGCACGTCGATCGCCACGGCGACAGACGAGTCTTTCTGGCCGACGGCGACGTAGAAGCATTTCACGCCGCTGTTTTTCTGATTGATGATCGCGTCGATGCCAATGGCCGTCTTGCCCGTCTTGCGGTCGCCGATGATCAGTTCGCGCTGGCCGCGGCCGATCGGCGTCATCGCGTCTACCGCCTTGATGCCGGTCTGGAGCGGCTCGCGAACGGGTGATCGCTCGGCGACGCCGGGGGCAAGGGTCTCGACCGGACGCCGCTGGTCGGTGACCACGGGACCCTTGCCATCAAGCGGGTTGCCGAGCGGATCGAGCACGCGGCCGATCACGGCGTCGCCCACGGGTACGGAGAGCAGCCGGCCGGTGCTCTTCACCTCGTCGCCTTCGGTCACCTTGAGGTAGTCACCAAGGATGATCACGCCCACGGAGTTTTCTTCGAGATTGAAGGCGAGGCCGGTGATCCCGCCGGGAAATTCCACCATCTCGCCAGCCATCACGCCGGAGAGCCCCCAGACGCGGGCGATGCCGTCACCCACTTCGAGCACGCGGCCCACCTGGCGGACGTCGATGCCCGACTCGTAGCGGATGATTTCTTCACGGAGAACGGATGCGATCTCGTCGGTCAGGTTTGCCATGAGTATTCCCCAGTTTGGAGGGCGGAAATGTTTCGTTGCCGGAGACGGTCGCCGAGCCGAACGAGGCTCGTCGCGACCGATTGGTCGTAAATGGTGTCGCCGACTCGCACGACAAGGCCGCCGACGATCGTCGGATCGACGACGAACGAGGGCCGCAACGCCATCGCCAGCGACCGCTGCACCTCGGCGGCCACCTGCTCCTGGCGGGCCGCGTCAAGGGGTACGGCCGTGGTGAACACGGCCTCGTGAATTCCTTCCAACTCGTCGGCAAGCCGGGCAGCGGCCTGGGCCACCGCCGACAGCATGCCGAGACGGCCATGACGGGCAAGCACATGCAGCGAATGGGTCGTCGTGGGACGCAGTCGGCCGGCTGCCAGGCGATCGATGATCACCTGCTTCTCCTCGATCGATACCTTCGGTGAGGCAAACACGGCCGCCGCCTGAGGAACCCGTGGGAGCACGTCACGGGCCAGCGCGGTCAGGTCATCAATCACGTCACGACGGCAGCCGGCGGCATCGGCAGCTTCCACAATGGCTCGCGCATAGACCTTGGCGACGTGTTCAACACCGATGTCGATGCCGGCATGGGCCGGGGTCTCGGTGGTTTGTTCTGGCGTGTCGTGCCCCATGGGCGATCCGTGTGGCTCCGGTTAATTGACGCTCGGTGAACTCGAAATGGAGGCGACCGACTCCCGCACCAGCCGCGACTGGTCATCGGGGCCGAGCTTCTCGCGGAGAAACTTCCCGGCCACCTCGACCGCCAGGTGGCCGGCCTTCTCGGCGATCTGGGCGAGGGCATCGTCTTTGGCGAGGCCGATCTCATGACGGGCCCGCGCCCGCTCCTCTTCGGCCGCCGTACGGGCATCAGCGATGATGGTCTGGCGAGTCGCCTCCGAATCGCGACGGGCTTCCTCTAGCATGCCGCGGACCTCTTCCGCCGCCTCAGCGAGCCGCCGCTCGTACGACGCCAGCAGCCGCTTGGCATCATCGTGGGCGGCCTGCGTGGAGGCGATCGTGTCGGCGATCCCCTGCTCCCGCTTGGCCAGGCTGTCCATGATCGGCTTCCAGGCAAATTTGGTGAGCAGGCCGAGCAGCGCCAGGAACACCACGAACGACCAGAGCGCAAGGTCGGTCTGAAACCAGGCAGGACTTTCAAAATCTTTCTGCGTCGTTCCCGGCGGAATGTTGTGGCCGATCTCGGCGTGGTGGCCGCGATCGCCGGCATGGGCGTCATGGTGGTCATCGGCAGCCGCGACCGACGACGGAGCCGACACGCCACCAGACGCAAGAAGGAGGCACAGGAGGCTGATAGCCAAGGGGCAGGACCTATGGCCCGCTTGGGTGATCATGCTGCGACGGAGAGTTGTGCGATAGGGAATCAAGGTTTGGTCTCCCACATACGAAATCGTGTAACTCACAATCGTCTCATTACCCCACGGGCTGCCATCGGCAGACAGCCCGCGATCCAAAATATCCGGGAGCGAATCGCGGCGGGCGATCCGCTCCCGGATCAGTTTAGATGGCCCTCACTTCTGCGAGCAGATAAACAGCGCGTAGAAGGTGAAGCCTTCGATGAGGGCGGCCGCGATGATCATCGCCGTCTGGATGCTGCCCGACACTTCAGGCTGCCGGGCCATGCTCTCATAGGCAGATGCTGCAAGCCTGCTGATGCCAAGGGCGGCCCCGATGACGACGAGGCCCACGCCGAAGTACGAAGTGAGATCGATGAGCGAGGAATTGCCGGAGGCCTCTTGGGCGCTGGCGACGTCAGCGGATACGAGCATCACGATGACAGCAGCCACGGTGCACAGCGAACGGGCAGAAAGAAGCGAGCGAATCATGACGGTGTCAAACTCCTTGGGGAACGAGGGGCCAAACGCGGCCCAGGATGGGAAACAAAAAGTGGGAAAATGGTGAGCGATGTTCTACGACCAACATGACGGGAAATACAGGGGCTTGCGGTTCGTGGCTTCTCGCGTGGCTAGTGTTGATGCACCGATGCCCCAATAAACAGGGCTGAAAGGAAGGTGAAGATGTAGGCCTGCAGGAAGGCGACGAAAAGTTCGAGCATGCTGAACAACGTGCAACTGACCACGCTGATACCGGTGACGGTGGCCCACATGCCCATCGAGTAGTTGGCGGCCGCGGTAATAAGACCCATGATCCCGAGGAGCACGAGGTGGCCCGCCACCATGTTGGCTAGCAGACGCACAGCCAGAATCAAGTGTTTGATGCACAGGCCCAGCAACTCGATCGCGAAGATCATCGGCTTGAGCAGGATTGCCAGAGGGAGCGGGAGATCCATCGACGGGATCTGATTTTTGAAAAATCCGAAGAATCCAAACTTCACCATGCCGGCCAGCAAGACTGTGAGCATCGTCACCCCGGCCAGAGCGAGCGTGACCGAAAACGATGCGGTGGGCGAGCCTGCCCAGGGCACCATGCCGAGCAGGTTGCAGCCAAGGACGAAGAAAAAGAGGGTCAGGAGCAGCGGCACAAATCGGTCGCCGTCATGGATCTCATGCAAGCCTGCCGCGGCCACCGGGGCCGTGCGGGCATCATGGTGATCGGCCGCTGCGTGCCCGTGCGTGTTGTGGGATCCGCGATCGTGATCCTCATGAGCGTGGTCGTGGCTATCGATGGCCGGTCGGGCAATCTGATCCCGCACAAACAGGATCATCGACTCAAAGAGATTGGCAAACCAGCCCCGCGGCGGGGCCCCCGATTGCAGCGAGCGGGCGAGTCGGATGAAGACGGCCAGCAGGATCACACCCAGCACGACCTCAAGGATCATGTATTTGGAAATGCCGAAACCCGACTTCACCGCATACAGGCTGTCGAGCGTCGCGAAGGGCTGCGGAATCAGAATCTTCCCGTCCATCGCCGCATTGAATTCCTCGACATCAGCGACGTCGGGGCTGCCATCCCGCAGGAATTGCGGCACCTCGTCGAGCGTCGTCCACCCCTGACGCCACATTGCCTTGGGAACTTCGAAAAAGTAGGCGTCCTTAAGATGATAGATCGGATTATGGTCGGACATGGATCAAGAAGTCGCGGATGGGCCTCGGTGACGATTGGGAGAGCATCCCGAGGTCAGAGTGTGCGGTACGCCACCGGGTCCGTCAATTCGGGAGCGTTGCGCCGCGGGAAGCCGCGCGTTTCTCCGCCCACAGAACGTTCAAAACAACGTCGGTTGCAAGGAGCGTTAGGTAGAAGCCCACCAGAAGACGGTCGGCTCCAGACGCGTGAAGTGCCCGCCCCCCGGTCTGCAGCCACGCCAGGGCGACCAGCGGCGCGGTGATTCGAGAAACCATCGCCCCGAGACCGGCCGCCACCTTTGTGGCCGGCGTGCGGCATGGCCACCAGGAGATGAGCCAACCGGCAACCGCCCCACCGCCACACACAACAGCGGTGAAGGCAACCGCGCGGCGGGATGACGGCGTTCCCTCGCCAGCGGCGAGGGCGATGATCACGGCGATCACAAGAACGGCAAGGATCACGAACGTGCCGATGACTGCCGCTCGCCGACGGGGGGCAGAGATCGCCGTGGGCTCGGCAACTGTTAGGCTCATGGCTTGCGGCGGGGCTGAAGTTGAACGAGCCAGGTGAGGCCGGCAACGAATCCCAGCACGAGCCCGGCGGCCGCAAAAAACGAGGTTCCGAGGCGATCGTCAATCCAGTCCCCGGCCACCGCCGGCAGAAACATCGCTACTCCAATGGCGATGATCCGCGCCGCCCACGTCATCGCTTCACCGACCGGAGACGCTGCCATGATCACCAATCAACCGTCCATCCGCCTGCAAGCCCCCGGCGAGTGAGGGAAGTTGACGAACCATGCCAATGCCCTGCAAGCCCCCGGCGCGTAAGGGAATAACTGGGGAACTAGGATTCGAACCTAGACTAACTGGTTCAGAGCCAGTCGTGCTACCATTACACCATTCCCCATCGTTCAAAATATGGACGAGATGGTCGAACTTAGCTTTCAGCGTACCGTCGTCCGGGCAGTCGGGCAATCGCGGTTGAAACGGCGTGGTACGATGCCGTGAGGTTCCCGAGGAGGAATTGACCCGTGGCCGCGCTTGTGTTTGTTTCCGGAAGTCGGTCGGGCCAGCGGATCGCGTTGTCAGCGCCGCGGATTGTGATCGGCCGCCACCCAGCCTGCGATATCGTGCTCGATATTTCGTCGGTGAGCCGTCAGCATGCCGCCGTGACCGTGGAGACAGACGATGTTTTTATCGAGGACCTCCGCAGTCGAAACGGTACGACGGTCAATGGTCGTCGTCTCACGGCCCGCCACCGGCTTGTTGACGGCGACGAGGTGGTGATCTGCGACCAGTGCCTCCGCTTCCAGGAGGCCGAGCACGCCGATCCGACCATTCTGGGTGCGGGACCGCGGACCGACGAAGCCGAAATGGTCGAGGCCGAAATCAACGATTCCCACATCGTGTCACAGGTCGACATGCAGGGACTGTCGAGCGACGCGAATGAGGGGCCCCTCTCCGAGGCCCACCTGCGGGCGGTCGTCGGCCTGCGGCGGGCGCTCGGCGGTTCACTCTCGCTCGACGAGGTGCTGCCGCGGATGCTCGCCGGTCTGTTCGGCATCTTCGCGCAGGCCGAGCGGGGGTTTGTGCTGCTGATCGATCCGAAGTCGCAACGGCTCGTGCTGCGAGCCAGCCACTTCAAGAACGGGCCGGAGGTGGGGCCGCTGCGGCTGAGCCTCTCCCTGCTCGACAATGTCGTGAAGACCAAGCGGGCGATCCTGTCTGCCGATGCCGCCAGCGACAGCCGCTTTGACAGCAGTCACAGCATCGTCGACTGTCAGATCCGGTCAGTGATGTGCGTGCCGGTGATCCGCAGCGACGGCAAGGTGCTCGGCGTGGTACATGTCGACTCGCTTGATCCGCGGAGCCGGTTTGAGCAGGGTGATCTCGAGGTGCTTGCCGGGATCGCCGGCGATGCCGCTCAGGTGATCGCGCGAGCTGTCGCGCACGATGAGCGGATCGGTCAGGAACAGCTCAAGCGGGATCTGGAATTGGCCCATCGGGTGCAGCAAGGGCTGTTGCCCACGAAGCCGCCAATGATCCCCGGCTACGAGGTGTTCGACTTCTATGAACCTGCCCAGCAGGTGGGGGGCGACTTTTTCGCCTATGTGCCGCTGGCCGCCGGCGCGATCGCCACCGTGATGGCCGATGTCTGCGGCAAAGGGGTTTCGGCGGCCTTGATGATGGCCAGTCTGGCGGGCGATGTGCGGTATTGCCTGGCCAGTGAGCCCGATGCAGCCGTGGCGGTGGCCCGGATCAACGATGCCTTTCTCCGCAGCGGCTGGGATGACCGGTTTGCCACGCTGATCGCGGCCGTGTTGGAGCCTGATTCGGGCCGGGTGACGCTCGTCAATGCTGGCCATTTGCCGGCCCTCATTCGTGATCCGGAGGGGCGGGTTCGGGAAGTCGGTGTCGAGGAGTCGGGGCTCCCGCTCGGCGTGGATTCACACGCTCGGTATTTCAGTTGCACTGATACATTGCAGCCGGGCGAATCGTTGATTCTGATCACTGATGGGATCACGGAGGCCATGGATCATGAGCATCACTGCTACGGCACCGAACGGCTTGTGCGGGTGCTGGAAGGCGAGGCACTCACGGCCGAAGACCTCGGGCAACGCATTGTCGCCGATGTTGATCGGCATGCCGCTGGACAGCTGCGGAGCGACGATATCTGCCTGATCTGCCTCCGTCGCCGATCGGCGGGTGAGCCCGTCGAGTCTTCGTAATCGGAAAGGCGGCCGGGGTGGAAGAGTTCGCCCAGAGGCCCAAAACCGACGCGAGTCGACTGGCCGTGTACTCCTCCTCCGCCGCGGTCGATACCTCATCGTGGAGCCGGTCAGGCCGCCACTGGACGTGGTGGGCAGATGGCCGGTGACGACGTGGAGAGCCAACGATGAGTTTCTTCGACTGGTTGCGGGAAGGTGTGCGGCAGGCGGTGGTGTTGGGACTGGCCGATGCTGTCGAGGATGTGGGCACGCGAAACCGGGGTGAGGACCTCGGCCCGGCTCTCGCCCAGTCGCTACGGGATCGGCTCACCGAGTCGAAGGGGACAGCCGTGCTCGAACCTCCGGCGGCCGTGGAGGCCAAGCCGAAGAGCCGCCGCCGGCTCGGTCGCTCGCTCGATGTCACCGTCGAATCGATGCGAAAGGCCGCCTGAGGCTTTGCGAGCTAACTCGCGGTCGGCAGGTCGATCTTGGGGACGTCGACGAAGTGCGTGATGCCGTTGTGTTCGTCGAGGGGGTCGGGAGCAAAAGTGATATCGGGCAGAGAAGCGATCGCCCGGCGGAGTTCCCGCTCCCAGCTGGACCGGATTTCACCAAGCTCGGCGTCGGGCATGCCAAACCGTCGGTAGCGACGGACGCGGAGATCGTTGTTGGCGTACACAAGCAGGTCGATCGGCGGGCCGACGGCCACGTTCGACCGCATCGTTGAATCGATCGAGATCACGGCATATTTGACTGCCTGCTCCAGCGTCGTCTCGGCGTAGCGAATGCCTCGGTCGAGGATTGGACGGCCGTATTTGCTTTCGCCGATCTGAAGAAACGGTGACGATCGGGTGGCCCGCAGCGGATTTCCCTGCGCGTAGATCATGTAGACCTGCGGGGCCTCGTCGGCGATCTGGCCTCCCAACAAAAAGTTGACCGAAAACGAGATGCCGTCGCGTTCCATGAACGGCCGGTCGAGGGCCGTCACCTCGCGGACATGCCGCCCCACGCAGCGGGCCGCCTCGTAAAACGTCGCCGCCGTCACGAGACCTGCCCCACTGCGAAATTCCTGCTCGATGCGGGTGATGATCGACTGGGTGAGTGACAGGCTGCCGCTGGAGAGGAGCGTAAACAACCGCTCTCCGGGGATCACGAAGTTGTGCATCTTGCAGCAGATGTCGACTTGATCGATACCGGCGTTTGTCCGCGAGTCGGACGCCATCACCAAGCCCTGCTTGGTGCGAATCCCGAGACAGTATGTCATGAATTTTTCCTCGGGCGGCCCCTAGAATCGGAACGGTATTTGCTGCACATTACGACTTAGACCGAAAGGTAACGAACCCGAAGGATGCGTCAAGGAAAACTCGCTTCGGTCGAGTGTAGAAAAACCGTGCTGCGCTGCGCGGGGCAAAGGCACCGGCAGCCCGTTTCCTGAGCAGAACTGACAAGCGATGACCCCCTCCAGCATGGCACCGCAGGCAAGGGTTTCCCAAAACCCAGCCGGTACGGCTTCCGAGGTGGCTTCTCCGGGCGGCAGCAGCCTGCTCGGCGGCTACGAGCTGGGGGCCGCCTATGACGAGATGTTTGACAGTGATCTGCTAGCCCGGGGCCACTACCAGCAACTGGCTCAGCTCCTCGACCGCACCTCTTCCGATGAATTTCGTCGCCGCAAGGCGATGACCGATCTCTCGATGCGACAGGACGGGGTCGGCTTCACCGTCTACCGGGCTGAGGAGGGAATCGAGCGGGTCTGGCCGATGGATCCGGTGCCGCGCATCATTCCCGCCGATGAGTGGCAGCAGATCGAGGCCGGCCTCGTGCAGCGGATCACGGCGCTCAACCTGTTCCTCTGGGATATCTACCACGAGCAGCACATTCTTCGCGACCGCGTGGTGCCGCCGCGACTGGTGCTCCAGGGCAACTCCTTTCGTAGGGAGTTTGTCGGAGTCGACGTGCCGCGAAAGATCTACATCCACATCTGCGGCACCGACCTGATTCGGGCGGCTGATGGCGAGTATCTCGTGCTCGAGGACAACGGCCGCACCCCGTCTGGAGTGAGCTACATGCTCCACAACCGCCAGGTGCTGAAGCGGGTCTTCCCGGCCCTGTTCAACGACTATGACGTGCTGCCCAACGACGACTATCCGGCGGCCCTCCTCGATGTGCTCAAGTACATCGCCCCGGAGTCGACCGCGACGCCCACGGCCGTGCTGCTCAGCCCGGGGATGTACAACTCGGCCTACTTCGAGCACAGCTTTCTTGCCCAGCGGATGGGAATCGAACTCGTCGAAGGCCGTGACCTTTTGGTCGATGCCAATCGCGTCTTCATGCGGACCACGCGGGGCCTCCAGCGGGTTGACGTGATCTACCGTCGAATTGACGACGACTTTCTCGATCCCCTCACATTCCGGCCCGACAGCGTCCTCGGTGTGCCGGGTCTGGTCAACGCCTACCGTGCCGGCAACGTGGCCCTCGCCAACAGCATTGGCACCGGTATCGCCGATGACAAGGGAATCTATCCCTTCGTGCCCGACATGATACGGTATTACCTCAAGCAGGATCCGCTTCTGAACAACGTCAAGACTTTTCGGCCCGAGGTTCCGGAGCAGCTGCAGCATGTGCTGGCCAACCTCGATACCCTCGTGGTGAAGCGGGTGAACGAGTCGGGGGGGTATGGGATGCTCGTCGGCCCGGCCTCGACGGCCGAGCAGCGAGACGAATTCCGACGGGCGATTCGGGCCAATCCGCGGGATTTCATCGCTCAGCCCACGATCCAGCTCTCCACGCACCCCACCTTTGTCGATGGGCGGCTCGAAGGCCGTCACCTCGACCTGCGGCCCTTCGTACTCTGCGGCGAACGCGTCGTCGTCACGCCGGGTGGCCTGACGCGAGTCGCCCTGCCGAAGGGCAGCCTCGTCGTGAACAGTTCGCAGGGGGGCGGCAGCAAAGACACCTGGATCCTGGCCCAGGCCGGCCGGATGTGAGGCCATGATGCTCAGTCGAGTCGCCGACGCACTGTTCTGGACGGGCCGCTACCTGGAGCGGTCGGCCTGCCTCGCCCGTGCTGTCGACGTCACCTTCAGCCTCGATCTCGATCTCCATGGCGTGCTGTCCAACCCGGTGGAACTTGAGTGGAATGCGCTGCTGTCGATGCTCCGGCAGTCGCCTCCGCCAGCCGGCGACGGCGAACATCCGGTGGCCGCCGTCCAGCGGTGGCTGCTGGTCGATCTCGGCAATCCCGGCAGCGTGATGGCCTGCGTGAACCGGGCCCGCAACAACGCCCGCAGCATCCGCGGCTCGATCAGCCCGCAGATGTGGCGGGAGCTCAACAAACTCCATTGGCGGCTCTCCGACGGGGCGTTTCAGGCGGCAGTGGCCGAGTCGCCCCACGATTTCTGCGAGGAGACGCAGGTGGGGGTCCTGCTGTGCCACGGCGTCTGCGATGCCACGATGAGCCACGACGAGGGCTGGCACTTCATTCAACTCGGCACCTATCTGGAACGGGCCGACAAGGTGCTGCGGATCCTCGACTCCAAGTTTGGCCTCCTCGAACGGGGCGACGGCGCCGACCTGCCGGTTCGCAATCTCCAATGGGGGGCGGTGCTCAGGCAGTGTCGGGCCTACGAGGCCTACCAGCGGCTCTATATCAGCCGCGTGGAGCCTGAGCGGGTGGTGGAATTTCTCCTCGTCAATCCCGACTTTCCGAACTCGGTGCGGTTTTGCCTCGACAGGTTGCTTGATTCGCTCACCGAGATCAGCGGCCGCCTGCCGGGCCGCTGCGACAGTGACGCCATGCGAACGCTCGGCGGCCTCGTCAGTGAACTCACCTACCTCGACAGCGACGATCTCGACGGCGAACGGCTTCACAGTCTGCTCGGTGACTCACTTGGCCGATGCAGCCGGGTGGGGCATCTGCTTCAGCAGCAATACTCCCTTCAATAACGCTCGGCGCAGCAATCCTTGGCGGAGACCCGGTCATGATCCTCGAGATTCAGCACGAGACGCTGATGGAATACACCGCGCCGGTCACCGAATGGCAGTGTGAACTGCGGATGGAGCCGGTCAGCGACGCCCTGCAGCGGTGTCATTCGTTTCAGGTGACGATCAGCCAGCCCACCACCGTGAGCACCTATGTCGACGGCTTCGGCAACCATGTGCACCACTTCAACCTGCTCAAGCCCCACACCGCGGTGCGGGTGCTGGCCGCGAGCATCGTGCAGACGGAAGAGGTCGCGGTGAGCCCGATGGCCAGCCAGGTGATGTTTCCCCTTGAGGAGGAGCGGCTGCCGCTCGACACGCTCGATGCCTTGCCCCTCCGCGGGCCGGTGCGGGATACGCCGCTGCTCGCTCCCCACCTTGAATCGCTCCGGCCGCAGCCGCGGATGCGGGTGGGGATGTGGGTCTGCCAGGTGGCGGAATATGTCCGCGGGCGGTTCGACTACGCCCAGCATGTCACCGATGCCACCTCGCCGATCGATCATCTCCTCACCCATGGCAAGGGAGTCTGCCAGGACTTCACCCACCTGATGATCGCGATCCTCCGCTCCTATGGGGTGCCGGCCCGCTACGTGAGCGGCTACGTGCATCGGCCCGGAAAGGAATCGCAAAGCCATGCCTGGTGCGAGGTCTGGCTGCCCGACGCCGGCTGGCTCGGGTTTGATCCCACCAACGGCTGCCCGGTCAACAGCCACTACGTGAAGACGGCAGTCGGCCGCGACTTTTCCGATGTGCCGCCCAACAAGGGCACCTACCGCGGCAGCGGCGACGAGCGGATCGAGGTTCGCGTGGCCACCCGCACGCTCGACCGGCTCCCGTCGCTCTCGTGGCACGACCAGCTCGCCCCCCTCGATGCCCCACTCCATGCGGTGCTGCGGTCGCCGCCGGTCTATGAGGTCGACGACGCCCGGCCGCTCGACGCCATGCAGCAGTAGCCTTTGCGGTCACTCGGCCGCCATCACCAGCGGCAGCTCGACCTCGATCGCCGTCCCCTGACCCGGAGACGAGCGGATCACCGCCTCGCTGCCGACCATGTGAGCCCGCTGCCGCATCCCCTCCAGGCCGAAGCGGTTTTCCGGCACGTCGGCCGGATCAAAGCCGACGCCATTGTCACGAACAGCCAGCCGAATCCGTCGCTGTGGCTCCTTGCCGAAGGCCTCGAGGGAGACCTCAACCTGGCTGGCCGCCGCATGCCGTCGGGCATTGGAAAGCGACTCCTGCACGATCCGGAAGATCGTCGTCTCCAACTGGGGCGAGAGGCGGCCGGCCGGCAGGTCGTGCTTGAATGTCGCCTGCGGCACATCGATGCGGGCATCAGTTATCAGCGACTCGACCGCCTCGATGATTCCCAGCTCATCGAGCGTCGGCGGCCGCAGCCCGCTGATGAGCCGCCGCGATTCATCGACGGCGGCGCGAAGCAGCCGCAGGCTCTCATGCAGTTCACGGCCCGGGCCAGCCGGTCCGGCGGCATGCTCCAGCGCCTGCAGGTGCATCATGGCTCCCGCCAGAAACTGGGCGAGCCCGTCATGAATCTCGTAGGCGACGAGCTGTCGCTCCCGCTCCTGGATCTCCAGCATCTGCCGCAGCACCTGCCGCTCCCGGTGGAGCGCATCCTGAGATTTCTTGAGCGCCAGCGTATCTTCGGAATAGACCAGCGCCGCCACCACCCGGCCATCGATCGTGACCGGCACGCCCCGCGCCGAGAAATGTGCCGCCTCACCCGACAGGAGGCGGCTAGGGAACTCGCGGGCCTGCACCATGCCGGTGGAAAAGACCTGAGCGATGCTCTCGTGGATCGTGGCCTCGACCTCAGGGGTGGCAAAGTCGCCCGGGCTCCGGCCGACGAAATCGGCGGCTGTGCGTCCTTCCTCGGCGCGATTCGCGAAGAGAATGGTACCCTCACGATCGATCACCAGCATGAAGCCCGTCACCGCCCGGCAGGCGGCCTTCCAGAGGGCGGCCGCAGCGGGGAGCGGTGCTGGGGAGACGGCGGGAGGCGGGGGATCGAAGACCACGACGATAGTCTACGGTTCTGGTATCGGATAAGGAACGGCCGTGGACAGGAGGTATCCATGCACGTGGGTTCGGGGCTGCCCGTGCCCCATCGCCGGACGTTCGCTTCGGCCCTCTAGGCCTTCGCTCACTCTCTGCCACC
>JAYQOK010000101.1:0-14355 GCA_038144795.1 Candidatus Kuenenia sp.
GTCTGTTGGAGGGCAAAACCCTAACTTAAAAACTGGTACCGCACTGGGGGGCAGGTCAAGTACGAAGCCAAACTTGTCCGGGCTTTCAGCGGCGAGCGTGGCCAACTCGCCACTGTAGCCATGAGCGACAGCAACCTGCCCAGATGTCAGCAACTCCACGAAGGACTCGCTATCATAACGAGCTACGCGCTGCTTCTGCTCCAGCAACAAATCCAATGCTTTCGCGAGCCACGATGAATCGACCTCGTTTACAGGTCGACCGAGAGTCTTCAACGCGACCGCAAAGCACTCCCGCGCATCGTCAAGCATCGATACTTTCCCGGCATAGGCAGGGTCGAATAGCACTGCCCAGCTAGCAACGGACGGCACCTGCTGCTTGTTGAATCCGATCCCTGCCGTTCCCCAGAGGAAGGGAATCGAAAAGTCATTCGTTGGGTCGAAATATAAACTCAGAAATTGCTTATCAAGATGCTTCACGTTTGAGATTCGCTGGCGATCCAGTTTTTGGAGACGTTCCTCTTCAATCAGCGTGGCCACCATGTAGTCAGAAGGAATGCAGATGTCGCAGGAAATTGAGGCGTTCTTGAGTTTTTCAAGGAGAGATTCGTTGGATTCATACGTCGAAACATGAACTTTTGAATCGGTTGCCTGCTCGAAATCCGCGATGACCTCGTCCGGCAGATAATTGGCCCACGAGAGAACGTAAAGATTCTCGGCGTGGCACCGTGAACCTAGATGGAAGCCAGCCACCGTCAGCAACGTGAGAAGCAAACGATTTAGCACAATTGCAATCTCCATGGATCCAAGGGCCGAAGAACGCTGATGACGCTTTTTCTGCAAATAACAAACCAACAATGGATTTTAGCAGACCCCCAAAAGGGGCACAACCGGCGGCTCAGGAAGTGAAGGCCGACGAAAGACGCTGCCACGGCGAAGCGATTAAAAATCACCGGTTTCCCATGTGATTCCGGCCTAAGAAAAAAGCGGGTGCAGGCGAGGGAACATCACTTCGAGGATGTCGTGACCGGCGGCGGCACCACGATCAGTCATCAAACCGGCCAAGAACAGGGGCCAGCACCGACCGAGTATTGTGTGCACGTTTGTGTGCAGTCAAAAGCCACCGCATCCAGTAGCGACTCGCACGAAGTGCGACAACACCGCCGAAAACACGTGATCGTGCGAAGTGATGCGAGTCGCTGCGACCCGAAGAAAACAGTGTTAGTGGGCGACGAGGGACTCGAACCCCCAACCCCCTCGGTGTAAACGAGGTGCTCTAACCAATTGAGCTAGTCGCCCTATCTGTATCGCAAACGAGCCAGCCATGGCCTCGTTTGCTTGTCAGCACTGACGAAGCCAAGGTTTGCCAGGGCCTCCAGCGTCGCATCCGGCGACGCTAACGATCCGGTTTGCGCTCCTTATTTTATTTCGGGGGTTCAGGTTTTGATGGAACGACCACGCGGACGCCAAGTTCCACCAGCTGTTTTGTGTCGACCGAAGCCGGGGCGCCCGTCATCAGGTCGCTCGCCTTCTGCGTCTTCGGAAAGGCGATCACGTCGCGGATGCTGTCGAGCCCGCCAAAGAGCATCACCCAGCGGTCGATCCCGAGCGCGATGCCACCATGCGGCGGAGCCCCGCTCTTGAGCGCGTCGAGCAGAAAGCCAAACCGCTCCCGCGCCACGTCAGGCGAAATCCCCAGCAGCTTGAAGACCCGCTCCTGCGTCTGGCTGTCGTGAATCCGGATCGTGCCGCCTCCCGCCTCTGAGCCGTTGATCACAAGGTCGTAGGCGACCGCACGGCAGCCGGCCGGATCGCTCTCGAGCAGGTCGGCGTCGGCCGCCCGCGGCGCCGTGAAGGGATGGTGCATCGCCGCCCAATGCCCGGTCTCGGCATCATGGGCAAACATCGGAAAGTCGACCACCCAGGAGAAGTGCATCGCCTGCGGGTCGTAAAGCTCGAGTTCCGCGCCGAGCCGTCTGCGGAGCGTGTGCAAGGCCTTGCAGGTGATCTCAAAGGAATCGGCCACGATGAGGGCCAGATCACCCGGCTTGACGGCGAGCGTCTCCCGCAGCGAGTCGGCAATGCCGGCCAGGTTTTTGGCGACAGGACCGCTCCAGCCGCCGTCATCCTCGACCTTGAGCCAGACCAGGCCCTTCGCGCCCGCGTCGACGGCCAGCTTCGTGAGCTCGTCGAGATCCTTCCGGGAGAACCGGGCCGCCGCACCGGGCACGCGGATGCCGCGGATCCGCCCGCCCGCTTCCACCGCGCCGCGGAAAACGCGGAAATCGCTTTCGCCGGCGACCGCAGTTAGATCGGTGATCTCGAGGCCAAAGCGGAGGTCGGGAGCGTCGTGCCCAAACCGCTCCATGCATTCGTCCCAGGTGAGCCGTGGGAGCGGGAGTGGCACTTCGAGGTCGAGAATCTCTTGGGCCGTCCGCCGCACGAGCCCCTCGATCACCCCCATCACGTCGTCGGCCTCGACGAATGACATCTCGACATCGAGTTGGGTGAACTCTGGCTGTCGGTCGGCCCGGAGGTCTTCATCGCGGAAGCACTTCGCAACCTGCACATACCGATCGAAGCCGGCGATCATCAGCAGCTGCTTGTAGAGCTGCGGCGACTGGGGCAGGGCGAAGAACGAGCCATGATCGAGACGGCTCGGCACCAGATAGTCGCGGGCACCTTCCGGCGTGCTGCGGCCGAGCATCGGCGTCTCCACGTCGATGAAGCCAAGTTCATCGAAGTGATCCCGCATGATCTTCACGATCCGGCTCCGCAGAAACATGTTTTCTTGCATCGCGGGCCGGCGAAGATCGAGCCAGCGGTGCTCGAGTCGCACCTCTTCGCCTGGCAACTCGGTCGTGTTGGGATGGAAGACGGGCGTCTCCGCCTCGTTGAGCACCTCAAGGGCGTCGATCGCCACCTCGATGGCCCCCGTGGCAAGCTTCGGGTTGGCGGTGCCCTCCGGCCGCATGCCGACGGTGCCCGTCACCCTGATCACCCATTCGGGCCGCACGGCACGGGCGGTGGCAGCCACGTCGGCTGAGCTCCCCGCGCCCGCGACCACCTGGGTGCGGCCCCAACGATCGCGGAGGTCGATGAAGATCACGCCCTTGTGGTCCCGGACGCGGTCGACCCAGCCACAGAGTGTGACCGGCTGGCCGAGATGGTCGGGTCGCAATTCACCGCAGGAGTGGGTTCGAAGCACGGCGGAAAACTTTCGCTAGCGCGACGCCGTCTGTGGAACCCGTCGGCCCGAGTTGGTGCCAAACGTGAATTCCAATTGCGGGTTGGGCTCCTGGCCTTCCGACAGTTCGCGGAACATGAGGCTGGGCTGGATGTCGCGGTTGTTTTGGTACTTGTCGCTGGAGTATTCGGTAATGTCGCCGGCGATCTGATGGAAAAAGATCTGGCAGATCGACACGCCCGGATAAATTTTCACCGGTTGTACCGCGAACATCTCAAGCGTCCAGTAGCCACAAAAGCCGACGTCACCGAAACCGGCCGTGACATGGACAAACAGGCCGAGCCGGCCGATCGAACTGCGGCCCTCGATCATGGGCACCAGATTGTGCGTCTCAGTTCGCTCGATCGTCCGGCCCAAGTAAAGCTGATTGGGAGTGAGCACCAGGCCCTCTTCGGGGATCGTGACGCGGGTCACGCGATTGCTCTTCCGCATGTCGAGCACCACCTCCTCGTAGACGAGCAGTTCGTCGTGGAGGGAGAGGTTGTAGCTGTTGGGGTTGAGGTTTTTGTCGTCGAAAGGGTCGATGATGATGTTGCGGCCAAGATGGTTTTTGATCTCGTTTCCTGAGAGAATCATCAGCGGGCTCCTTCGGCAATCGTAGCGGGGTGGGCCTGGGAGAACCGTCGGATTGTACGCTCTCCCGCCACGACTTCCCATGCCCCGGTATGCGGGACGCCCGTTTCAGCGGGGTTTTTTCCACCACTGATCCCTGGGCAGAGGTCGGCAACCACACAGGTGGCGGAATTTGTTGTCCAGCAGGCAGCCCGTGGGTCGTTCGCTGTCAGGCGGCGAGTGCTACTATTCATATGCATGAAGAGTCACGGCCACCCCTGAACGAGTTCGATTTCATGGATACGGCGGAACCGGAAGCCTACCAACGGCTCTACCTTGAGGGCATTGAGAAATTCAACGAGTGCGACTACTTCGAGAGCCATGAACTCTGGGAAGAGTTGTGGACCGAATACCGGGGGCCGTCGCGAAAGTTTTACCAAGGCCTCATCCAGGCTGCCGTGGCCCTCTATCATTTCGGCAATGGCAACATTCGGGGGGCCCGAAAGCTTCACGCCAGTGCCCGGGCCTATCTGGAGCCATTCAAGCCCAAGCACATGGGGCTCGATCTCGACACCTTCCTGGCCTCGTTTGACGCCTGTCTGGCCGAGGTGGCGGCAAGCACTGAGCAGTTTCCGGAAATTGAGCTCAACCCCGACCTGCTTCCTGAGATCCACCTCGATCCTCCTCCGGCCGCCGCCTGACGCATGTTCGACGAACCACTGGCTTTTTCTCCTGACCAGTTCTCGGGCTTGGCCCGCGTGTTTCCGCTGCCCAATCTCGTGATGTTTCCGCATGTCATGCAGGCGGTGCATATCTTCGAGCCCCGCTACCGGGCGCTGTTGGAGGAGGCTGTCGAGGGCGACCGGCTGATCGCGTTGGGCGTGCATTCACCGGGATGGCAGAAGGAGTACGAAGGGCGGCCGCCCCTCCGGCCCACGGCCTGCCTTTGCCGGGTGGCCACCCACCAGCGGACGCCCGAGGGCACCTACAACGTGCTGCTCCTTGGCGTTCGTCGGCTTCATCTGCTTGCGGAACTGCCACCCAGCCGACCCTTTCGCGTGTTCGAGGCCGAGATCATGGAGGAGCACGAACCAGAGCAGGCGACGCCGGGCACGGCAACGGAGATGCAGCAGAAACTGCTGGCTGCCTTCAAGCAGTCGATGCCGAAGATGCCAGCGGCCTATGACCAACTCGATCAACTCCTTGGCAACCAGATCACGCTCGGCATGCTCGCCGACATTGTCTCCTACACACTCGACCTCGATGTGGAGTGGAAGATGCGGCTCCTGGCCGAGTGCGATGTGTTTCGTCGCGTTGAGGTGCTCCTTGAGGGGATGGCAGGCCGTCCGGCCGCCGGGCAACGCCGCCCCTTTCCCCCGCAATTCTCGATTAATTAGAGTGGGGGTTATGCCAGACGCCAACGCCTGCCCACCCCCGCATTCTCATGGCCCTGCCGGATGCGGGGCGGATACCGACGATCCGCTCTCCTCGCCAAATGGGGTCGATCACGCCCGCATCGAACGGGCCGTGCGGGAGATCCTGGTCGCCGTTGGCGAAGACCCGGACCGCGAAGGGCTGCTCGAAACGCCCGCCCGTGTGGCGCGGATGTATGCCGAGATGTTCACCGGCCTGCGGCAGGATCCGCGGGAACACCTGCGGAAGGCGTTTACTGAGAAGTACGACGAGATCGTGCTCGTTCGCGACATCGCCTTCAACAGCGTCTGCGAGCACCATCTGCTGCCGTTCATGGGGCATGCCCACATTGGCTACCTGCCGAATGGTCGCGTGCTCGGCCTGAGCAAACTTGCGCGGGTGGTCGAGGTGGTGTCGCACCGCCCGCAGGTGCAGGAGCGGATGACCGAGCAGATCGCCGATCTCTTGGAAAAGGACCTTGGGGCAAAAGGGGTTGCCGTAGTGGTTGAGGCCTCGCATACCTGCATGACAATCCGCGGTGTCCGCAAGCCGGCGAGCACGTGCGTGACCTCGGCGATGAAGGGGCTCTTCCGGTCGAACGTGTCGAGCCGGGCAGAGGTGCTCTCGCTGATCTATGGTAGGCGGCCGCTATGACGGCCGTTCATCGGATTGTGGCGGGCGTTGCATGACGCTGCTGATCGACTTTCTGTGTCGGTTCGGGTGGGGGCTCGCGGCGGGCCTCGTGCTCACGCCGGTGAGGCTCGTGCCAGCCGGCTTCTTTCGCATCAATCTGTTGGTGGTGATGGGGCTGGCGACATTTGCTGCGCTGCTCGCCGCTACGGCGCTGCCGGGCATGGCTGTATGGCTGGCCGGAATCGCGGCCGCGGTGGCGTGGCTTGGTAGTGTGGCCTGGCTGGCGCGGCGCGACCGGCCCGGGCTGGCCGCCTGCGGAATCAGCGGCCTCCTGCTGGCTGGGGCGATGGTGGTCATCGCCACAAGTGATCCCGCCCCGGGCGCCGTTGGTCGGATCCTCTCGGCCCTGCTCTCGGGGCTCGTGGTCGGCCTCACGGTGCATGCAATGCTGCTCGGCCACTGGTATCTCAATGCCCCCGGCATGCAGGTCGGGGCGCTCAAACGGATGATCGACTGGGCCCTTGGTGCCTGGGCAGCCCAGCTTGTCGCGGCCGTGGTTTCTGCAGCACCGCAGGCCAGCCTGCTCGCGGGGGCAGACCGCGCCACGCTTGCCATTCTCTCCCTTCGCTGGCTGGCCGGCCTCGTGGGGCTCCCAATCTTGCTCTGGATGAGCCGCAAAACGCTCGATATCCCCAACACGCAAAGCGCTACAGGGATTTTGTATGTCGCCTGCCTCGCTGCCATCACGGGCGAACTAGCCGAACAGTTGCTCCGATCGATCGACGTGGCCTAAGATCCCTTCCTCATCCGTCCTGAACCCGAGTGAGTGAAGTCGTTCGCAGAAAGCTCACGAGCCTCCCATTTTGTTCACCGGCAAGAACTCAAAAGTCCCGTATTACGCCTTGAATTTCCTGCGGCTGGCCATGCCGCGAATTTTTTACCGTCGACATCTCTTGGCCACGCTCGGGAACCTTGATGCCCGTCCAGATCGTGAAGCAATCGACAATCGGGTCGACTACCACAATCGGCTCTGCTCCGTCGTGTCCCTCCCTGCCTCGGCGCCTCGGGTTGGTGACCTTCGCCTCGGCCGGAGGCTAACAGTTTACTTCTTTGACACCTACGAATTTACCCGCTGGTTCGATCCGGAACTTCGGTGGGACTACGTGTTCGGCGACGTTACTGAAGTGCCCCCGCACCCAGCAATCGTCAAAAGTCGACCGATCCATGGCGACATCGGCAACTCAGTGGTGCTCAACCTCGACAAAGTTAGGCACTTCATTTTTCTCGAGGACCGCATTCCGTTTACTGCCAAGCAAGATCGGGCAATTTTTCGCGGTAGTATCCGCGGCAAGCCCCATCGGCGGCGGTTCATGGAGATGTATCACGGTCACCCCCTCTGTGAGGCTCACTCGGTGAAGGACGATGGTGAGCAGATGCCGTCGAGTTGGCGGGGATCGCCACTCACGCTCTATCGCCACCTCACGTATAAATTCATCGTCACGCTGGAGGGCAACGACGTCGCCAGCAATCTGAAGTGGGTCATGTCATCCAACTCCCTCGCAGTGATGCCGCGGCCAAAATACGAGACCTGGTTCATGGAAGGATCGCTTCTCCCGGATTATCACTATGTTGAAATCAGGTCCGATTACGCTGACTTGGAAGAGAAACTCAATCACTACATGACACACCCGGCCGAAGCCGAGCAGATTTCACGAAATGCCCATGATTTCATTCGTCAGTTCCAAGATCCATCTCGCGAACAGCTCATTTCGCTCCTCGTGCTGAAGAAGTACTTCGAAAGCACCGGCCAACGTGTGTGCTGAACACTAGAAGAATCTTGTGATGCGTGTCACCTACGCCTGCCCGACCTGTGGTACCACCGCTACCCGCGACAAGGTGGAGACGTTGTCGGCCCTCATTTGCCCCGCCTGTGAGGCGACGCTTCCCATGCCTGCAGAGGCAGTTGTTCGAGTGAATGCGGGCGGAGCGACGACGCTCCGCTTGCGACGGTGCCTCGTGTGTCCGAGCGAAGAACTCTTCCGGCGGAAGGACTTCCCGCAGCGACTCGGGGTAGGCATTGTCGTGATCGGATTCGCTGCCAGTTGCGTCGCCTGGGGGATGCGCGAACTGGTGGTCACGTTTTCAATCCTTTTTGGAACAGCATTGCTTGATGTCGTGCTCTATTTCGTAATGCCCGAGTGTCTTTCCTGCTACCGCTGTGCTGCTCGCTATTCAGGAGACGGCATTGTGGAATCGTACGGCACTTTCGATCTTGAAACTCACGAAAAGCATCGGCAAATCGTGGCCCGCACGGAGAGTCTATCGACCGATCATGCAGGCGGTTCCTCCGCTCGTTGACGGCGCAGCAATTGGTTCGAGAAAGTTCGGCATGGAATTAGATCGCCGCCGAGTAGAGGAGGATCTTCGCGGCATCGTCTCCGGCGACGTGCTCTGCGACGATGCCAGCCGCGGGCTGTATGCCACCGACGGCAGTCTCTTTGAAGTGTGGCCGCTGGCTGTGGTGCGGCCGCGGACGGTGGACGATGTCGCCAATGTGGTCCGCTGGGCGAGGGAGGAGCAGATTCCCGTGCATGCCCGGGGCGCCGGCTCCAGCGTGGCGGGCCTGTCCCTCGGCCAAGGTGTCGTGATCGACTGCAGTCGCTTCCTGCGCAGGATCGTAGCGACGGGCGACGGCACGGTGCGGGTGCAGGCGGGTGTAGTCGGGGCAACGCTCGAAGATCATCTGGCCCGCTTCCGCCGCGTCGTCGGCCCCGATCCGGCCAATCGCGGCGTGACTACGGTGGGAGGCATGATTAGCCGCAATACGTCGGGCAGCCGCTTCGCCCGCTTTGGCGACGTGCGGAGCCGCCTGCTCTCTGCCCAGGTCGTGCTCGGTGATGGCAGCATCGTGGAGGTGGAGCCGACGCGGCCACGGTTCACTCAGCCCGACGACACGGCTCCCGACCGGATGGCCAACCTCGCCGCTGGTGTGGCTGCAATCGTGGCAGCAGGCCATGAGACGATCGCCGCCGCCTACCCCTCGACTCGCAGCCTCCATGGCGGCTATCGGCTCGACGGCCTCGAACGAGAGGGCCTCATCGATCTCCCCAAGTTGCTGGCCGGCGCCGAGGGGACGCTCGGCATCATCACGGAGGCCACGCTCGCGACAGCCGAGCACTCCAGCAGCTCGGCCGTGGGGCTCATTCTTTTTGACTCCATCGACAAGGCAGCCGAGGCTGCGCTGCGGCTGCGAGGGCTCGGCCCCAGCGCCTGTGACCTCTTCGACAAGCGGCACCTCATGCTCGCGCGGAAGGCCAAGGTGGCCTTCGACCTTCTGATCCCACCAGTGGCCGATGCGGGGCTGCTAGTCGAATTCACGGCTGCCGAACCGCGGCAGTGCCAGGCCAAACTCGATGAGGCGCTGCGGATGGCCCAGGGGGCCCGCTGGGGCAGTGGGCGGCTCTCGATCGACGCTCGCCGCGCCGAGGATGCCTTCGATGCGGAGCTGTTTTGGGAGCTGTCTCGCAATCTGATCTCCACGGTGCACGAGGTGCGGGGCCAGGTGCGGCCGGTTGCCTTCATCGAAGACATTGTCATTCCGCCTCCGGCGCTGCCCGAGTTTCTGCGGCGGCTGCAGGATGTGCAGCGGCGCGAGGCGGCGACTGCCATGCTCTTCGCGCATGCCAACCATGGCCAACTGCATGTCCGTACGTTTGCCGATCCACGGGCCCCCGGCGAGCATGAGCGGCTGGAGCGACTTGCCGATGCGGTCTACGCCGAGGTGGTTGCCGTCGGCGGCACGATCGGCGGTGAGCAGGGGCTCGGTCTGTCGCGAACGGCCTTCTTCCAGAAACACTTTCCCGAGTTCGCCGCCGTCTGTAGCGATGTGAAGCGGCTCTTCGATTCCCTCGGCGTGCTCAACCCCGGCAAGATTGTGCCACCGTTGGAGCCGGGAGATGAGGCAGCCCGACCACCCGTCGGATTCCGGCCGGTCCTTCAGGAGCCCGAGACGTCGGCCCTGCCGATCCTGCATTGGCCGGAGGGCGGGCTCGTCGATGAGGTCGATGCCTGCAATGGCTGCGGGGCCTGCCGCGGCCAGGGCCCGACCACGCGGATGTGCCCCCGCTATCGGGAGAATCCGGCTGAAGAGGCATCGCCCCGGGCGAAGGCCAACCTGATGGCGGCGTTTCTCTCCGGCCGGCTCGATGCGAAGGCACTCGAAGCGGAGGCCGTGCGGATGATCACCGACACCTGCTTCAATTGTCATCAATGCCGCATCGATTGCGCGGCGGCCGTCGATATCCCGGCGATCGTGATGCAACTCAAGGGGGCACAGGTGGCCACCAACGGCCTGCGGTGGACGCCATGGATGCTGTCGCGGGCCGACACGCTCTCCGCCTTAGGTGGGGCGGTGCGGCCGATGGCCAATGCGGCGCTGGCCAATCCGCAGGCCCGCTGGCTGATCGAGAAGATGCTCGGCGTGGCCCGTGGGCGGAAGCTGCCCCCTTTTGCAGGCAATCAGCTCCTGCGATGGGCGGCGCGCCGCGGCCTCACGCGGCCATCTCGGCGAAGCGGTCCGCGAGTGCTCTACTTTCTCGACACCTTTGCCCGTCGCCACGACCCGCTTCTCGGCCAGGCATTCGTGGCGGTGATGGAGCGGAACGGAATCGGTGTGTTCATCGACCCCCGGCAGGTGGCAGCCGGTATGCCGCTGATTTCGGAAGGCGATCTTGACGGAGCCCGCCGACTCGCCCGAACCAATATGCGGGTGTTGGCCGAGGCCGTACGGCTGGGCTATCGCATCGTCTGCACCGAGCCGGCGGCCGTCACCTGCATCCGGCATGACTATCCGTTGCTCGTCGAGGATGACGACATGCAGCGGGTGATCGACAACACCTGTGACGCCGCCACCTTTCTCTGGGAACTGCATCGCGAGGGCCGCCTGCGACTCGACCTCAATCCGGTCTCCGGGCAGCTGCTCTATCACGCCCCGTGTCACACCCGGCTCGGCACGGGAACCAGCCACGCGGAGCATCTCTTGCGGCTGATTCCCGGGCTCGCCCTCGACGCGACCGACCACGGCTGCTCTGGCATGGCGGGCACCTTTGGCCTCGCACGGCAGCACTATCGGGCCAGCCTGCGGGCGGGGCTGGGGCTAGTGACGGCGGTTCGCGGCGGCGGGATCGACGCGGCCGCTACCGAGTGCTCCGCCTGCCGGCTACAAATGGAACAGGGCACCAGCAAGCCGACGGTGCACCCGATCAAGCTCCTCGCAAAGTCCTATGGCCTCTTGCCGGGCGGCGGGCCGACCGGACTCGACACGCTCCTGACCACGCCCAGCGGCCGGCTCACCACCAGCTCATGACCATCCATCCCCCGGCAGCGACTCCTCCGCCACTCTCACCGACGCACCAGCTGCGGGTGAAGCTGTTTGCCGGACTCGCCGCGGCGGCAAGCACCCGGCTCTTGGAGCTGCCATGGGGCGGAGGCACGGCCGCTGAATTGAAGGCCGCAGTGGCAGCGGCGGTGCCGGCTGCGGCCGCGCTCGTGAGCAGTAGCGGTGTCGCGGTGGGGAATCAGTATATCGCTCCCGATGCGACAATCCCGCCTGAGGCCGATGTGGCCCTCATTCCGCCGGTCAGCGGTGGCTAGGAGGGGACGGTGCCAGCTTCATCACCAAGGCTTCTTCGCGGCGCGATCAACGGGCAGCGACTGCTGGCCGAGGTTGCCAGTAATGCCGCCGGTGCCAATGTGCTCTTTCTGGGAACCACCCGTGGCGTCACCGATGGCGTCGCGACGCAGGCGCTCGAGTATGAGGCCCATGAGCCGATGGCGGTCGCGGCACTCGAGACGCTGCGTAACGAAGCAATGGAGCGGTTTGGCCTGCTCGGCTGCCGCATCGAACACCGGCTGGGAGTGGTGGCCGTCGGTGAGGCGAGCGTGGCGATTGCGACCAGTGCCGCACACCGCAGGGAAGCCTTTGCCGCGGCGGAGTGGCTGATGGAGAAGATCAAGGCCAATGTGCCGATCTGGAAGTGCGAACTGGGCCCTGACGGCGGCCGTGGCTGGGTGCACCCCGATGCCATGCCCGGAGGCTTTCCATGAGTGCACTGGCTCAGACAAGCCGACTCGTCGATGGATTTGGCCGGGTCCACACCGACCTGCGGCTGAGTGTCACTGACCGCTGCAATCTCCGCTGCACCTACTGCATGCCGCTGGAGGTTCTCTTCAAGCCGCGGTCGGAACTCCTCTCCTTCGAGGAGATCACCCGCACGGTGCGGGTTGCGGCGGGGCTCGGCATTCGCTCGCTGCGGCTCACCGGGGGAGAGCCACTGGTGCGGGCCGACATCGACGAACTCGTGCGGCAGTTGGCGGCGGTTCCCGGCATCGATGACATCGCCCTTACCACCAACGGCCTGCTCCTGGCCGAGCAGGCCGAGCCACTGCGTCGGGCAGGGCTGCATCGGCTCAATGTGAGCCTCGACAGCCTGCGAGAAGAGATGTTTGAAACGATCGCTCGCCGTCGGGGGCTCGATCGTGTGTTAGATGGGCTGGCCACCGCCAAAGCAGCCGGCTTCCATCGGATTCGGATCAATGCGGTCTCGATCCGCGGGCTCACCGAAGACGATATCGTGCCCCTGGCCCGCTTCTGTCGCCAGGAGGGATTCCATCTGCGGTTTATCGAATTCATGCCGCTGGATGCCGAGGCCATCTGGTCAGATCAGCAGGTGCTCTCGGGGGCCGAGGTCCGCGAGATGCTCGAGCGGGAAGTCGGCCCGCTGGCAGCGGCGCCGCGGCACGACGCCGGCCAGCCCGCGATCGACTATCTCTGGGCTGATGGCGCGGGGAGCGTGGGCTTTATCGACCCGGTCACGCAGCCCTTCTGCGATCGCTGCGACCGGGTGCGGCTCACGGCCGACGGCCAGTTTCGCAACTGCCTCTTTTCGACCGAGGAGTGGGATGCCCGCGGTGTGCTCCGCTCAGGCGAAGAGCCGGCGTTGATCGAGGCCCGGCTTGCCGCCATGCTCAGGGAGTGCGTGGCGGCGAAGCGGCAGGCCCACGGCATCGGTACCCCGTCGTTTGCTCGGCCGCAGCGGGCGATGTATCAGATTGGGGGCTGACGATGACCCAGCCGCCCCGCCGCTACCTTGACAATGCCGCCACCTCCTGGCCCAAGCCACACGGAGTGCACGATGCCTGGGAGCGGGCGGCCCGGCTGCTCGGCGTCGCGGCCGGGCGCGGCGGCTACCGCGAGGCGGTGGAGGCGGGCCGCATCATCGATCGCGGACGGGCGCTCGTGGCCGCCCTGCTCGGCGGTGTCGAGCCGAGCCGCGTGGCCTTTCCCGCCAGCGGTACGCTGGCCCTCAACATGGCGATTCACGGGATCCTTCGGGCCGGCGACCATGTGATCGCCACCGCGGCCGACCACAACGCCACACTCCGGCCGCTCCACTGGCTGGCCTCGCGGGGCGTGATCACGCTCGACATCGTGCCCTGCGACGGAGCGGGCCGCGTCGATCCCGCGGCGATCGCTGCCGCGTGGCGGCCCGCAACACGGCTGGTGACCTGTTCGCATGCGTCCAACGTGACGGGCGTTGTACAGGATGCGGCGGCGATCGCCCAGATCACACACGAGCGCGGCGGCCTGCTGCTCCTCGACGCTGCGCAGACCCTTGGCCAGATGGCGCCAGTTGAGTTTGCCGCCACCAGAGCCGACATGGTCGCGGCGCCCGCCCACAAGTGGCTTCTTGGCCCGATGGGGGCGGGCATCCTCTTTGTGCGGCCCGGCCTCGAGATCACGCCCCTGGTGCAGGGAGGCACCGGCTCGGCGAGCGACAGCCTCGAGATGCCTACGGATCTCTCGGCGATGGAAGCCGGCACGCCCGACCTGCCGGCGAGCGCCGGCATCGTGGCGGCGATCGAATGGCTGCAGTCGCAATCGATCTCATCTGTCGTGGCTGCCTGTCGCGGCCTCGCTCATGAGTGCGCGATACGGCTGGCAGAGATCCCTGGCGTGACCGTGCTCAGTGCCGCGGGTAGTCCTGCGTCCGGAGCGGCGCCAATCGTGAGCTTCACGGTTGCCGGGTTTGATCCGGCCGAAGTGGCAGCCGTGCTCGAGCAGGCGGCCGGCGTGCAGGCCCGCAGCGGCTTTCACTGCGCGGCGCGGGTGCACGAATATCTCGGCACGGCGACCGGGGGAACGGTGCGGGTGAGCTTCGGACCTTTCAATGGGGCTGACGATGTTGATGCGGTTGTCACTACGGTGGCCATGCTGGCTGGTGGCTGAGTGGTATGTGATTCGTGCGTAGTGCCGGCTCGGGGCTGCCCATACCCCGAGAGCCGGCGTTGGCAGCAAGCGTAGGCAGGATGCCGAAGCGCAGCTGGCAGGGAGTGAGCGAAGGGCAGGATGCCCGCAGCGAACGTCCGGCGACGGGGCATGGGCAGCCCCGAGCCTCATCGATGATGTTTACGGGTAGAGGAAAGTTTGTCCCTGCGAGATCAAACTCAACTTT
>JAYQOK010000102.1:0-14214 GCA_038144795.1 Candidatus Kuenenia sp.
TAGTGTGGGCGGGGGGGGGCCTGGGGGGGTGGGGGGGGGGCCCCCCGGGTTGTGGGGGGTGGGGTGTTTGCCCGCCGGGGGGGGGGGGGGGGCGGCCCCCGACGCGGTGGTGCCGCATCCTTCCCTGGCGGCCGCCGACTATGCCTATGGCCCAACGGCCGCGACGCTCTCCGCCGTGCCGATCGCCGCCTCGTCGAGCCGGCTCTTCGAGGCAGAGTGGACGGCCGATCTCGCGGAGGTGCCGGTCTCGGCCACGTTTGCGGTGGAGGCCCAGGGCACGCTTCGCGGAGAGTTCAGGCATCATCTGCCATTTCCACTGGAGCAGTGCGTGCTCATGCATGCCGGCTGGCTGTATGCGATCGGCCGTCTCGACCCCGGAGACGTGTTTGATCCATCAAGGGGCCGCGGCCCCCGTTCGCTCACATCCGCACTCACGCGCCGCACCCAAGACAAGGATCGCGACGTCGTGACCCGATGGGAGACCGACAGCAGCGACATCGCGCAGATCCTGGAGATCGCCGGATTCCATGCGGCGGCCGGGGGGAGCAGCTATACGTCGCTGGAGCCGGGGCGGCTGGCACGGCTCGACCTCTCGCCGCAACTGGAGGTGGGGCGGGCGGTTCTCGTCGGCTTCGGCCCACCGGGAACGGCCTGGTCGTTTGGCCGCCGAGACGCCGCTCCTATGGCCGGCCCATCGTCGGGCGTCACGATGTGGCGTATTCTCATGCCTCTCCAACTCGGGGGCACTGCGGGCGACCCATGATCGAAACCATCGACCTCACCAAAAAGTACGGCGACTTTTTCGCGCTCGAATCGCTCGATCTCAGGCTCGAGCAGGGGGATCTTTTCGGATTCATCGGGCCCAACGGCGCCGGCAAGACCACCACGATCCGGATCCTCTCCACGCTGCTGGCCCCGACCTGGGGCGAGGCCTATGTGTGTGGCTATTCGATCTACACCCATCCTCGTGAGATTCGCCGCAGCATCGGCTATATGCCCGACATCTTCGGCGTGTATGACGACATGCGGGTGATTGAATACCTGGAGTTTTTCGCCGCCGCGTACCGGATCCACGGCCCCGAGCGACGGCGGGTGGCCGAGCGATCGCTCGAACTGGTCGACCTTGTGGCCAAGCGGGACGAGCTCGTGACGAGCCTCTCGCGGGGCATGACCCAGCGGCTCGGTCTGGCCCGTGTACTCCTTCACGATCCGCAGGTGTTGCTTCTCGATGAGCCGGCCAGCGGCCTCGATCCACGGGCCCGGATCGAGATGCGGAATCTACTCAAGCGTCTCCAGGCGATGGGCAAGACGGTGCTCGTATCGAGCCACATCCTTCCCGAACTTGCTGACATCTGCAATCGCGTGGGCATTATCGAATATGGACGCCTGCTGGCCTGCGGCGACGTGCAGGACCTGCTGGCCCAGGTGCGAGGCCGGCCGGTGATCCGTGTGCGGGTGGCGGGTGAGCCTGAGTCGGCAGCGCGGGCCCTCGAGTCGGTGGCGGAGGCGGCCGGAGTCACGGTACGCGATGGCGACGTTTTGGTCGCGCTGGCTGATGGCGTCACCGACCACTCCCCGCTGGTCGATCGTCTCGTGGCTGCTGGTCAGAAGGTGCTCATGGTCCGCCAGCAAGATGTCAATCTGGAGACGGCGTTTCTGGAACTTACCAAGGGCGCCCTCGCCCGCCCCAAGGAGGAAGCATGACACCGCGAACGAGGGCTTCGGGCTGGCCGTTGCTGCCGATTATTCTTGGCGGACTGCTGCCGCTGGTTGCCTGCGGCGCCGAGCCGGAGACGGTGCCGCGGCCGGTGGCAGGACCGCAGCGTGCCGCCGCCGACACGGGGGCAACGCTCACCACTCCTGAGGCCGTGCTCGGCTACTCGCTCGGCCTCCGCATCGGCAGCCGGATTGCCGCCGACTTCCAGGCGGAACACCCGAAGATCCCGGCAGCCGCGCTCGCCCGTGGGCTCACCGACGCCGTCCGCGGAGTTCCCCCGGCGCTGGCCGACGCGGAGATTCGTCAGACACTCGAAGCCTTCGATGCCCTGATGGAAAAACGGGCTGCAGAGTTTGCCGAAAAAATGGCCGCGGCAGCGAAGGCCAATCTGGCGAAGGCCCGCGAGTTTCTCCGTGCCAATGCCGTCAAGCCCGGCGTGGTCACGCGGCCCAGTGGATTGCAGTATGAGGTGCTGCAGGAGGGCTCCGGGCCGCAGTCGACCCTCGACGATGTCGTGTCAACCCACTACCGCGGCACGCACCTCGACGGCAAGGAGTTTGACGCCACCGATCCTCAGGGTGAGCCGGCGACGTTTCCGGTTCGCGACGTGGTGCCGGGCTGGCAGGAGGCTCTTCCGTTGATGAAGGTCGGTGCGAAGTGGCGGCTTTATGTGCCGCCAGAACTCGGCTACGGGGAGGCCGGCTCGCCTCCCGTGATCGAGCCCAACGAAGTGTTGGTGTTCGAGATTGAACTGGTGCGAATTGATCCCCGCCGGTGATGCGTGAACAGGCGACACGTGCTGTGAAGGTGGCGTTGACGACGGCGATGCTGCTCACCGCCGAGGCTTCCGCTGCGCCCCCCGACACATTTGCGGCCTCCCGGGAGCGGATGGTCCGCGACGATATCGCCTCTGGTGGCGTCACCGATGCCCGCGTGCTTGAGAGCATGCGGCTCACCCCACGGCATGAGTTTGTGCCAGCGGCCCAGCGACCGCTGGCCTATTTCGACATGGCCTTGCCCATTGGCGAGGCGCAGACGATTTCGGGGCCCTTCGTCGTGGCCTACATGACGGAAAAGCTCGATCCGAAGCCGACCGACCGTGTGCTCGAGATCGGCACTGGGAGCGGGTATCAGGCGGCCGTGCTGTCGCCGCTGGTGGGCATGGTGTATTCGATCGAGATTCACCAGGAACTTGGCGACCGCGCCGAGCGGACGCTCAAGCGGCTCGGCTATCGCAACGTGGTGACGAAGGTGGGCGACGGCTTTGCCGGTTGGCCCGAGCATGCGCCGTTCGACAAGATCATCGTGACCTGCTCGCCGGAAAACATTCCCGCGCCGCTCATCGACCAGCTTTCCGAGGGAGGCATGATGGTCATTCCCGTCGGGGAGCGGTATGAGCAGATGCTCGTGCGACTCACGAAGCGGAATGGCCACCTCGACCGCGAGACACTGGTGCCAAGTCTTTTCGTGCCGATGACCGGTGCGGCTGAAGAGGCACGCGGCGTGCAGCCGGATGGCACGCGGCCGCAGGTGGCCAACGGAGGGTTTGAGGAGCGTGTCACCGATTCTGAGTTGCCAATGGCCTGGTATTACGGCCGGCAGATCGAGCTGATTGCCGACCAGGCAGCTCCCGAAGGAGAGCACTATCTGCGGCTTCACAACGCTGAGCCAGGCCGGCCCGCGCAGGTGTTTCAGGGATTTCCGGTGGATGGCCGGGCGGTGAAGCAACTGGGGCTGTCGCTGTCGGTTCGTGGCGATGGGCTGCGGGTCGGTGCCCGGGCTGACGAACTGCCGGCCGTCGCCGTGCAGTTTTATGACGAAGAGCGGGCCCGCTCGAAGCGGGTGCGGCTGGCTCCGTCGGGGATGGCTGCCGACCGCTGGCTGGGCAGCTTCGGCTGGCAGCGGGTGACAGGGGCGGCTTTTGTGCCGACATGGGCCCGCGAGGGAATTGTGCAGGTGGGGCTGATGGGGGCGACCGGCACCATGGACGTCGACGCTCTCCAACTCGAACCGAAGACCCGGTAGACAGGCAGAAAACATTGTTTTCAAGCCTTTTTTGCACCCTCGTGGCCTCCATCATCGGGGCAGGGGGCGGCAATGAATCGCCCCGAAAGAATCCCGTCACAATTTGCCCAGGTTGCTTGATTTACGAAATCGGCAAACTATCTTGTTCTCAAGGAAGGGCGACGGTTGCGAAGCGGTTTCGTGTCTGTCGCGTGCCTCCAACGCATCGGACGTGCCCACGCCACGGAGAAAGACAGACATGCTGGTCCAGAGTCGCCGGTTTAAGCTTTTCGGAATAGTCACCTTTGCCGCGCTGGTGGCGACCGCCCTCGATGCTGAGGCCGGCTGGCATCACCGCTACGGCGGTTCGCACGGTTCCTCCGGTGGCTCCTCGGGGGGAAGCTCGGGCGGGAGTTCAGGCGGTTCGTCGGGCGGCAGTTCCGGCGGCTATGTCTACGCCTCAGCTGGCTCGTCAGGCGGAAGCTATGAGTCCACCGGATCATATGGCTCATCGGGTGGCTCTTCAGGCGGCTCGCGGCGTGCGCATCGGCAGGCCATGCGGGCCTACCGTCATTCGCTCCACTCCAGCCACGGCTCCTCCGGCGGCAGTTCGGGCGGCAGCTCAGGCGGCTCGTATTCATCCAGCTACGGCGGTTCATCCGGCGGCTCGTCGGGTGGCTCATACGGTGGCTACTCGTCGGCCGCCTACTACTCGGGCTATTCGACGGGCTACTCGGGCATGTCGTCGAGCATGCCGGTCGAGGCCTACCGCACGATTGAGTCGACACCCTCGGCACCTATCGAGTCAGCACCGAAAGTCGCCGACCCCGAGGTCGTGGCCCCGCCGGCTGCCGCTCCAGTGGAGTCGACAGCCATACCCGTCGACGGTGCGATGCTGATCGTCGAGGTTCCGGCCGATGCCAAGATCTTCGTCAATGGCGCGGCAACCAAGGCCGGCGGTGACGTGCGGCGGTACATGTCGCGCGGCCTCGTGGCTGGCAAGGAATATGAGTTTGTGGTGCGGATGACTGTTGAACGGGATGGCGAGACGACCGAGGAGACCCGCGTCGTGTCACTCACCGCGGGCGAAGGATCGCGGGTGTCGTTCGCGGTCGCTGCGGCAACGCAGCCTGTCGTGAAGAAGGCCCCCACGACCACGGTCACGCTGCACGTGCCGGCTGACGCCAAGGTGTGGCTGGCTGGCAATTCCACCGGTTCGACCGGTGCGACCCGCCAGTTTGAGACCACCATGCTGGCCGCCGGCCAGTCGTGGAAGGACTACGAGATCCGCGTGGCCACCGAGATCGACGGCCGCGAGCAGGTGGTGTCGAAGGTGATTGACCTCGCCGCGGGCGACACGGTCGAATTCTCGCTCGATCCGACTGCCGGTCTGGCGTCGCTGGCTGATGTCACGGCTTCGCTGAAGTAAATCAGGACATGTTTTACGGGAGGCATAGCCTTCCCGAAAGCGTTGCGTCGTCGCTCCCGCGGGGAAGCCCAAGCCCCGCGGGAGCGAGTCGTTTCTGGATGCCCGCGGCCGGCTTGGTAAAGTAGCGGGATGGATCCCCGTTCTTTCTGGCCGCGTTGGCTGCGGATCATCGTGTCGGTGGCGATCGCCGTATACCTGCTGGCAGTCGTGCTGCCTCCGCTCGCCGGGCCGCCGCCGGCCAGCCTGCTGGCCAATCAGTTGATTCAGCCATTTCGTCCGTTCATCGGCGCGGTGGCACTGGGGCATGGGTATCGGTTCTTTGCTCCCAATCCCGGCCCCGGGCATTCCTTTCGCTGGACGGTGCAGCGGCCCGACGGCACGCACGCATCGGGCACGATCCCCGACGCGGCTACCGACTGGCCGCGGCTGCTCTATCACCGCCGATTCATGCTCCCCGAGAAGATCTCAGCGCTGGTACCCCTGCCCGGGGCACCGCCCGAGGTGGTTGCCGAGGCCAAGCGGGAGTGGCAGCCGCTCGTCAAAGATCTCGCGGCGCACCTGCTCACGCGGGAGGGAGGAAGCCGGATCAAACTGGTGCTTGTCGAGCATTATCTGCCGCTACCGGAGGAGGTGATCGAGGGTAGGGCAGGGGAGGACCTTGCGATCCCGCTCGGGACGTATGCCTGGCCGCAGAAAGGCGACCGATGAGCGAGCCACTGGAGAATCGATCGCCGGCCGGCATTAACGCATGGCTTCATGACTGGGCCACGGGGTGGAACCACTTCTGGTTCACTCCCGCCGATCCACTCCCACTGGCGGTGATCCGGATTGCCGCCGGGCTGCTCCTTGCCTGGTCAATGGCAGTCTGGCTGCTCGATGTCGACGCATTCTTCGGCGAGGGAGGCTGGCAGCAGCCGTACAAGGTCTGGCGATCCAACGATCAGCCTTGGCAGTGGAGCTGGTATTTCGCGGCGGCGTCGCCGACCGGGACCCGCGTTCTCTGCGGCATCACGCTGATTGCCGCGGTACTGCTGGCGATTGGGCTGGCAACACCGCTGGCGGCAATCGTGGCCTTCGCCGGATTGGTGAGCGCGGTCAACCGCGCGCCGCTCAATGTGTTTGGCCTCGACGACATGCTCGGCCTGCTTTTAATTCCGCTGATGATCGGGCCGGCAGGGGCGACACTCTCGGTCGATAGTCTCCTGTTTGCCGGTCGCGGTGCCGCGCCCTCGGTGCGGGCGGCGATCGCGATTCGGCTCGTGCAGGTGCAACTGTGCATCGTCTACCTCTTCTCCGGCTGTGGCAAACTCCTCGGCGCGAGCTGGTGGGAGGGAACGGCGCTGTGGGGCGCTGCAGCGAATGTCCAGTATCGCACCCTCGACCTGACCTGGCTGGCTCGGCATCCGCTGCTTACCAACGCCATCACGCTGACAACTCTCTTCTGGGAAGTTGCCTACGCGGCCCTCGTCTGGCCAAGGCTCACACGGCCGCTGGTTCTCGCGATGGCTGTGGCGGTGCACTTGGGAATTGGACTGGCGATGGGCATGATGGAGTTTGGTTTGGCCATGATGGTGGCCAATCTGGCCTTCGTGCCGGCCACCTGGTTTCGTGCGATCGTTTTCCGTCGTGCTGAGTCATCCCGTTCCGACTCCGCCCATTCCGTTTCCCAAGCAACCCTGAAAGTCGTTTCATGATCGATACGCTGGCAGTCGTGGGCGCCACCGGAGCCGTGGGCCGCATCATCGTTTCCCTGCTGCTCGAGCGGGAGTTTCCCGCCCGGCGGATCAGGCTGCTCGCGTCGCCACGATCCGCCGGCAAGCCGATGACGGTGGCGGGGCGGTCGTTTGACGTCGAGGTGCTCGAACCCGACGCCTTCGCCGGCGTGCAGGTGGCGATCGGCAGCACGCCTGATGAGGTGGCGGCCGAGTTTGTGCCGTGGGCCGTGGAGCGGGGCACCGTGGTAGTCGATGAGAGCGCGTTTTTCCGAATGGATCCGCAGGTGCCGCTGGTGATCCCCGAGGTCAATCCGGAGGCAATCGCCGTCCACCAGGGCATCATCGCCAGCCCCAACTGCTCGACGACGCAAATGGTGATGGTGTTGAAGCCGCTGCACGATGCAGCGCGCGTGAAGCGGGTGGTCGTGAGCACCTATCAGGCGGTGAGCGGTGCCGGGCTGGCGGCCACCACGGAGATGGAGCAGGGGACCGCCGCCTGGCTCAAGGGCGAGGCTGAGCTCCGCAGTATTTTCCCACACCCGATCGCCGCGAACCTGATTCCACAGATCGGTTCACCCCGCCCCGGCGGTGCGACGAGCGAGGAGATGAAGATGGTGCTCGAGACTCGGCGGATTCTGGGCGATGAATCTATCGGCGTCTGCGCCACCTGTGTGCGGGTGCCGGTGGCGACGAGCCACAGTGAGTCGATCCTCATCGAGACCGAGAAGAAACTCTCGGCGGATGAGGCCCGGCAGCTCTTGGCCAACGCACCCGGGATCACCGTGGTCGACGACCTCGAGAACAAGCAGTATCCGACGCCACGGTCGAGTAGCGGCCGCGACGATGTATTCGTGGGACGCATCCGCGAAGATCTGTCGAGCCCCAACGGCATCGCGCTGTGGTGCGTATCGGATAACCTCCGCAAGGGGGCCGCGACCAACGCCGTGCAGATCGCCGAGCACCTGGTCGCCCGCATGATGCGGGCCGGGGGAGGGCAGACGGTGCGAGCATGACCGAAGCTGCTGTGGCTGCCGTCCCCCGCACGATCTGCCTCAAGCTCGCCTATGACGGCACCCGTTACTCCGGCTGGCAGGCCCAGCCGGGGCGGCTGACGGTGCAGGGGGTGCTCGCCGAGGCGATCCGTGGGATCAGCGGTGAGGATGTGCTGCCTCGCGGCTGCAGTCGGACCGACGCCGGCGTGCATGCCCTCGCGCAGATCGTCGGGTTCACCACAACCAGTGATCTCTCGGCGTCCGTCTGGGTGCGGGCGGTCAACGCCCGGCTGCCCCCCGACGTGACCGTCGTCGCCGGCTGCGAGGTCCCCGCCGGCTTCAATCCGCTGCGGGCGGCGGTGCGAAAAACCTACCGCTACCGCATCCACGACGCCCCGTGGCGGCCTGTTTTGCAGCGTCATCTCGTCTGGCGGTGGCAATCGCGGCTCGACGTGGAGGCGATGCAGGAGGCGGCGACGGCCCTCGTCGGGGAGCACGACTTCACGTCGTTTGAGACGACGCCCTCGTCGCGGGTTTCGAAGGTCCGCACGCTGTACCGCCTCGAAGTGACCCGCCATGCCAGCGACGCCGATATTGCCGACGCTGAGGTCTGGATTGAAGTTGAGGGAAATGGTTTCCTGTACAACATGGTTCGGATCGTCGCGGGTTCGCTCGTGATGGTCGGCTGCGGAAAGCGGCGGCCGCACTGGCTCCGCGATGTGCTGGCGGCGCAAAGCCGGCCCGCAGCCGGGCCGACTGCTCCCCCCCAAGGCCTTGTCCTGCTTGCCGTCCACCTCAATCTGGAGCCCGCATGGGCACTCTCCCCGTCCAACTTGGAAGCCTAAAACTTGTTCGCCAACTCGGTGCTGGCAAACACTGCCAAATCTGGGAGGCGATCGATGGCGGCTCGGCCACGCCTGTGGCCGTGAAGGTGGTCAACCCGGAGATGGCGCACGACACCGGGCAACGCCAACTCTTGGAGCATGAGCTCCAGGTGGCCTCAGGGCTGGCCCATCCCGGGCTGATCCGCATCGACCGGGTCCGTGATGACGCCGGCCTGCCGCTGCTGGTGATGGAACTCTTTCCACATGACAACCTCAAGCGGCAGGTGGCAGTGGGAACTGAGCACCTCGCGCCGCGGCTGCAGCGGGTTGCGATGGAGACCGCTATGGCGCTGGATCACATGCATGGCCGCGGTTGGGTGCATCGTGATGTGAAGCCCGACAACATCCTCGCTTCGGCCGACGGCAAGGTGAAGGTGATCGACTTTGCGATCGCTGGTCGTAAGCCCGGTCTGCTCGGAGCGCTGCGGGGTGGCCAGCAGGCTCAAGGGTCGCCGAGTTACATCGCCCCCGAGCAGATTCGTGGCGGCCGTGTCGATCCCCGTGCTGACATTTATTCGCTGGGCTGCACGTTCTATGAGCTGGTCACCGGCACGGTGCCGTATACGGGGGTCACCACCAACGACCTGCTCAACAAGCATATCTCCGCGCCGGTGCCATCGGTGACGCTGCACAAGCCGTCATTTCCGACGACGGCGGCCCGCCTGATTAGCCGGATGATGGCCAAGAAACCCAGCGACCGACCGGCTTCCATGCAAGAAGTGATCGCGGAACTGCGAAGCTTTCGGGCGTAGAATGCCTCCCAACGCCGCAGTTTGCTCGCCGGCCGCACGAGCGATCGCAATTGACGCCGCCCGCTGCCAGCGGGGAAAATCGCCGCTGGGCAGTTATAAACCGGCATGCGATGAAAGCAGGAAACCCGTAGCGGAAGCGACGGGACTGGAATCTTGAAATAGTTCAACACCGAATCGTTCCCATTTGTTTCACCAGGACCCTTTCGCTCATGTCCCACGGCCTCCACCGCCTTCCCTTGGAAAAGCCGATCTACGAGATCGAGGATCAGATCACCGCGCTGGAGGCGGCACCAGTGGGTGGCCAAGAGCAGGAAAAACTGCGGCAGCTCAAGCGGGAACTGGTCGATGTGCAGCGGAGGGTGTTTGGTGCACTTGATCCTTGGCAGACTGTCGAGGTAGCTCGGCATCCTGACCGACCCAAGACGAGCGACTATCTCCGGATGGTGTTTGATGAGTTTGTGGAACTTCATGGCGACAAGGCCTACGGTGACGATCCGGCGATGCTCACCGGCTTTGCCAAACTTGATCGCCACAAAGTGCTCGTGATCGGCCACCAGAAGGGAAAGACGCTCACTGAGCGGCAGGCCTGCCATTTCGGCTGTGCCCACCCGGAGGGCTACCGCAAGGCGATGGGCAAGATGCGGTTGGCGGCGAAGTATGGCCTGCCGGTGATCTGCCTGATCGACACGCCCGGCGCCTATCCCGGCGTGGGGGCCGAGGAGCGAGGCCAAGCCCAGGTGATCGCGGAGAGCATGTTTCTCATGGCATCGCTGCCGGTGCCAATCGTGTGTGTGGTGATCGGCGAGGGGGGCTCAGGCGGGGCGCTCGGGATCGGTGTTGGTGACCGCGTGGCAATTCTTGAGCATGCCTATTACAGCGTGATCAGCCCGGAGGGCTGTGCTGGCATCCTCTGGAAGAGTGCCGAGTACAAGGCCGATGCGGCCCGGGCGCTGCGGATGCGGTCGCGGGATCTGGCCGAGTTTGGGGTGGTTGATGCGGTGATCGACGAGCCGGCAGGGGGAGCTCATCGGGAGCCGCGACAGATGGCCTCTCGGCTCAAGACCTATCTCGTGCGGACGCTTCGCGAACTAGTAGAGCAGCCGGTGGAGTCGATGGTGGACGCCCGCTACGAGAAGTTTCGCCGCATGGGCGTGTTTGCCGAAGCGACGGCCTGAATCGCCCCTCTCCCCAACGTCCGATAATGTCTCTTATGTCCGGTTCTGGATCCCCTGCCGTTCGCTATTTTTTCCGCGAAAAACAAGCCTTGAGGCGCGAGGAATGTCAGAGCTGTTGGACTGCCCGCGTTGGCGGCCCCAGGTGGGATGGGCATCCCCTGCTCGCGCGTCTTCTTAGCGGCTTCACTTGCCGCCTGTTGGCAAGGGTGACTGCGCGCCGATTGGAAACCGCTGCGTGGTAGCAGCAGGAGGCGGCGATGCGTATCGGCTTGCTGCAGACGGAGTCGGCTCGTAGTAGCCGGCCGGCTGCACGGCCCCGGCCGCCTCACTTCGTGGGACGAACCACGACGATCCTTCCGGGAGCCCGCTCGCCTGCCTGATCCCATGCTCTGGTGTGGCCCCCTGCTCCGCGCCCGCCCAGGCAGCGGCCGAGCTAAGCCCGTTCCAGATTGACTCCAGCGGTGATCCTCCCGGCTTCGTCACCGTACCCGGATCGGCGGCTGCCGTGCGGGCGGGGACGCCTCCGGAACGCTGAAACTGCTCCTCGAACTGCTTGACGAAGGGATCGATCGTGTTATGGATTTCCTTCGGCAGGTATTCGTCGGCCCGCACGAGCAAATCGGCCACGATCTGACCGCTCCGACTGGCCACAACCTGGGGGCGGTATTCGGGGGCGAGGGTCACGGCGAAGAACGTGATCACCACGCACAACAGGGCTCCCTTGGCAGCACCAAACACGAGCCCGAGTTGGTGGTCGAAGGCCGAGAGATGGATTGCGTTGATCGCCCCCGAGACGATGCGAAACACGAGCCAGACAGCGAATGAGGTCGCTACATAGAGCGCGAGCATTGAGGCAAACCGGTTCCACGGCGCCTGCTGCCCGAAATACGGGGCAAACTGGCTGCCAAACCGCATGGCGACAAAGCCGCTGACGACGATGCCCGCGATCCAGGCAAGCTGCCAGACCATGCCCTTGAAGTAGCCCAGCAGCGCCGTCGCCGCGAGAATTCCCAGCATGACAAGGTCATAGCCCTCAATCGCCACAGCAAGCCTCCTCGGGGTGGGCGGCGAGTGTAGGGACAGGCGGATGACCTACGAAGACCAATCAGTCCTGAAATCACTTCCATACACAAAGTCAACTCATCTTACCGGACCGCTGCTTGCGGCCCTTTTTGCCAGCGCGACCCATGCCACCTATTCATCCTTTCCGGCCAGTTGTCGGTGCGCGGATGATGCGCAAACCTTGTCGTTCCGGCAGTGCAGGGGATGCCTCGATTTCTCGGGTGACGGTGGCTTCCGCCAACTGCCGACAAGACGATGTGGGGAAAGCCCGACAGTCTGCGCAGAAAACGGCGGGGAGGAAAGTTCACGGTGCCCGGGTTCCGCGAGCACATTACCGGTTCGACGATCGTGGGGGTCACCTACGGGGCAGCGGCGTGGTACGTCGGCGGAGTTCCGCCGCTGACCTGCACGCTGGCGGCCGGGTTGTGCGCCGCGTCCGGAATGATGCCTGATCTCGACAGCGATTCGGGGAAGCCCCTTCAAGAGAGCATCGGCTTCGTGGCCGCGGTCGTTCCCGTCCTGCTTTTGCCGCGGGTGCAGAACCTCTCGCTGTCACTTGAGGCGACGATCATCGCCGGCGGGGCGATCTACCTGGCGATTCGATTCGGCCTCGCCTGGCTTCTCAATACCTACTCGGTTCATCGGGGCATGTTTCACAGCGTGCCGGCCGCCGCCGTCGCCGGATTGGCGGTGTTTCTGGCGTTTGACTCATTCGATCCGATGCGGCGGTATTTCGTCGCCGGGGCTGCCGTGCTTGGCTACTTGACGCACCTCGTGCTCGATGAAATCTGGTCGGTGCGGCTGGGCCTGTTTGGGCCCAAGGTGAAAAAGTCGTTTGGCACCGCGATGAAGTTTCTCGGGGGAGAAGCCTGGGCCAACATCGTCACCTATCTGCTGTTGATCGTGCTGGGGGCCTGCGCCGCCTACGACGCCCACAAGACGGAACACAATGCCGTGGTTCGTCAGCAGATGGAGCAGGCCTCGCGGGTCTACCAGCCCCAGCCGGCCCCCTGGCAATACCGGCGGTAAGGCGGCCCGCTCCCACAAAGGCCCGATCCGACCGTCAAAGAAGGCCATGGTTGGCTTTTTCCACGCGCGGGTAGAATCCTGTCCGTATGGTGGCTTCCGTCGCGACAATCGTCCCAAACATGCTGGCTGGCGTCAGCCTGGGAATCTACCTCGCGCTGATTGCTTCTGCGGCGTTTGCCGGCGGCGCCACGATGGCTTTTTTCTCACTCGGCCACCGGCGGATGCAGGTGCTGCTCTCGCTCACCGCCGGCGTGATGCTGGGTGTCGGCCTGCTGCACCTTTTGCCGCACGCCTTCTATGAACTGGGCCGCGACATCGACACAACAGCCGCCTGGGTCTTGGCGGGGTTCTTTCTGATGTTTCTCCTCGAACGGGCCTTTCACGGCCATGCCCACCACACCGCCGATGGTGACCTTGCCACGCAGGCTGGAGACCATCACGACGGCCACCATCACCACCATGGCCATGATCATGGGCACAGCCACGGACATTCACACTCGGATGCGGCTCCAGAACCGTCGCCTGGCGGGAGCCGTCCGGCGCGGTGGGCCTGGCTTGGCGCCTTTGCGGGCCTCTCGTTGCACAGTCTGGCCGACGGCGCGGCGCTCGCCGCATCGGTCAATGCCGACGCGACGCATGGCGCCGGCCTGCTGGCCGGCTTTGCCACGTTCCTCGCCGTGCTCCTTCACAAGCCATTCGATGCCGGCATCATCGCGACCCTGATGGTGAACGCGCACGTGACGCCACGACTGCGGCTGATCATCAACGGGCTCTACGCGGCCGTGGTACCCCTCGGGGCCATCTGCTTTCTCGCCAGCCTCCGGCTCTTCGGGGAGCACCAAGGCGACCTGCTGGGCATCGCCCTGGCGATGGCGGCGGGCGCCTTCCTCTGCATCGCGGCTGCCGACCTCCTTCCCGAGGTGCAGTTCCACAGCCACGATCGTGTGCTGCTGACCGTCTCACTGGCCATCGGCCTGGCGATCGCCTGGGGGATCACGACGATGGAGCAGGCGTCGCACGGCCACGCTGCCCACTCCCATGCCGCCTCGGGTGCCGAGCCGGCGGTCGCCCCCCATGCTCATTGAGCAGTGGTGGCTTCCGTATCGAGGCCGCGGGCAGCTCGCGCCCGCCTGACGGCATCCATGAGTTCGTCCACGAGGCGACTGTGACCGCGGATAGGCGCGAACTGCCCCAGGAAGCACACCGCGATTCCAGCGCCGATGCCGAGGCCGCCAAGCAGGTGCGGGGTAACCCAGGCCTCCGTGCCGGGCCGGCCCGAAGCCGGATCGGCGGCCCCGCCGAGGGCCACGATTGCCACCACGCCGAGCATTCCCATGAGTGCATACGGGAAGGCCGACCGCTTGAGTTGCCGGCTTCGCGTGATAAATGAACCATCGAGCCCGTAGGCCTCGACGACTTCGCGGCACCAGCGGCCGGTGCCGATAAAATAGGTGA
>JAYQOK010000103.1:0-1596 GCA_038144795.1 Candidatus Kuenenia sp.
GCCTATCTCGAGCTGTGCAAGGCCCGGCTTGCCGATCCCGCCACCCAACGGCAGGCGCAGTCGATGCTCCTGCTCGGCCTCGACACGATTCTGCGGCTGCTGCATCCGGTCATGCCGTTTGTGACCGAGGAGATTTGGCAGCATCTTTGCGAAGCGGCCGGGCCGCGGCGGATGCCGTGGGACCGAGCTGGCCTCGCTGACTCGATCATGGTGGCTGCCTGGCCAACACCGCCTGCGGCCTGGATCGACGCCCGTACGGAGACCCAGTTTGGAACATTCCTCGCGCTTGTAGCCGCGATCCGCGAGATTCGCTCCCGGCAGAACGTGCCGCCAAAAACCCGGCTGCCGGTGGCGATTCGGGCGGCCGGCGACACGGCCGACCTGCTCGCGCCGATGCAGGCGGCGATTGAATCGATGGCGGCGGTCGATCTCACAGCTGTGGGGCCCGAGGCGGTCGGTGCCGCTGGAGCCGCGACAGCCAGTGCAGTCGGCTGTGACGTGTTTGTCGATCTCGCCGGCCTGATCGACGTGGGGGCGGAGATTGCCAGGCTTGAAAAGGAGAACGAAAAGACTGCGGGCTTCATCGCCGCCAAGCAGCGAAAACTGTCCGATGAAAAATTCGTCGGCAAGGCCCCGGCCGCCGTGGTCGAGAAGGAACGGGCCCAGCTGGCGGAACTGGAGGACAAGCTGGCCAAGGGCCAGGCCACGCTGGCCGCCCTCCGGGCGAGATCGTGATTCGGCCCTGGTTTTGCGGTAGGCTACACGCTCACTTATTCACTTCCCGGAGCACCGCCATGAGCGTGCAAATGGAACTCTCGCGAATCATCATCAGCGAGGTCAACGATCAGCAGGTGGTCTATCTCAAGGAAGTGGAGGGCGACCGCACGTTTCCGATCCTCATCGGTCTCTTCGAGGCGACAAGCATCGATCGGCGGGTGAAACATCATCAGTCGCCGCGGCCGCTCACGCACGACCTGCTCGTGGCGACGGTCGAGCAGATGGGGGGCGTGTTTCAAGACGTTGTAATCTCGGAACTGAAAGAGCACACCTACTTTGCCACGATCCGGGTCGAGAACGACGGCGAGATCGTGGAGATCGACGCCCGCCCAAGTGATGCGATCGCCGTGGCCGTGACCTGCGATCCCAATCTGCCGATTTACGTTGCTGAGGAAGTGCTCGAAAACGTACTTGGATGAGCCTTCGGCAGGCTGGTCCGTCTGCACGCGGATCCCATCCGTGCGTGATGCGATTGAAAACAACACCGTGCCGGCCACCATCATCACGATGATGTCAGGAGCCCGACCGTTGCAAAGAACACGCCCCATGCACGATGCCGTCGCCCCTGTCCGTCTCGTGTGCTTTGTGTTGGCGATGTGTGTTACGGGAACCAGTGCGGCAGATCAGACCGTGCCGCGTCCGCGGTTGACGATCATCAACGGTTCTCAGCAGGAAGTGGCCGTCAACTGGCTGCAGAACGAAACAGACCGCGTCAGCAACGGTTTGATCCCGCCGGGTGGACAATCCACCATCACCACCACGCTCGGGCATCAGTTCGAAGTGGTAGGCAGCCAGGACGGATCCCGTGCGACAGTTCTC
>JAYQOK010000103.1:1606-14036 GCA_038144795.1 Candidatus Kuenenia sp.
CTCCACGGCGTTGATTCAGGGTTTCCGCTTTGACCCCGCAAGCGACCATGGAATTCCGAAAATCTACACCCAAGTGCTCCACGCCGACGGCTTTCCCATCGTCGCGACCCGAAACACGAACCCGTATGCGTTACAGGAAGCAGCCTGGCTTATCCGGCAGATGCTGGCAGAACGTCCCGATGTTCGTGACGCGATGATTGCCAGTGGAGCAAGGCTGTGTGTCATGGCACATGATGAATTCACCACCGACTTGCCGGAGTTTGTCCGCCTCACTCCCAAAGACTACTGGGATGCTCGCGCCCGCGGCCTGGGTGGGAGTGATACGGATCCCTTCTGTTCGTGTGGTGAAGAAAACCTGTTGGCATTTCCCAGCGATCCCTACTCCACGGAGTGCATCCTGATTCACGAGTTTGCCCATAACATCCATTTGCGAGGCATGATGAATGTCGATCCAACCTTTGATCATCGCCTCCGCGAGACCTACGAACGCGCCATGGCGGCGGGGCTCTGGAAGGGTAAATACGCCTCAGTGAATCATCACGAATACTTTGCAGAAGGTGTTCAAAGCTGGTTCGATGACAACCGGGAAAATGATCATGATCACAATCATGTGAATACGCGAGATGAACTGGTTGCCTACGATCCACGACTCGCTGCCCTGTGCCGCGAAGTATTCGGGGATACGCAACTGAAATACACCAAGCCCACGACTCGCCTCCACGGCCACATGGAGGGCTATGATCCCCGAAAAGCGCCGACGTTTCGGTGGCCCGATCGTCTCGATCAAGCCCGGCGCGAGATCCGCCAGGCGGCGGAGGCACGGAGCGGTCAACAGTAACGTGCTGTCGGTCTGCCCGTGCCGCTCATGCGTTTGCCACCCAGCGGCCCGCGAATGAGTTTAGGCCACATGGCAGGCGACGGTGTGACCAGGGGCGATGACGCGAAGTTCAGGCAACTCGCGTACACAGCGTTCTTCGCGGAGCGGGCAGCGGGTGTGGAAGGGGCAGCCCGAAGGCGGATTGAGAGGGCTCGGCACCTCGCCTTGAAGCACGATCCGCCGGCGGCTCGTTTCGGCCCGAGGGTCGGGCATGGGTACGGCCGAGATCAGAGCCTGCGTGTAGGGATGGCGCGCGTCAGAAGTGATCGTGATGGCATCGGCCAGTTCCACGATCCGGCCAAGGTACATCACGGCGATGCGGTCACTCACGAGCCGCACTGCGGCCAGATCGTGGGCGATGAAGATCATTGTGAGGCCGAGAGCAGCCCGAAGCTTTAGCAGGAGGTTGAGAATCTGGGCCTGGATCGAGACGTCGAGCGCACTGATCGGTTCGTCGGCCACGATCAGTTCAGGGCCGAGGGTGAGCGCACGGGCGATGCCGATCCGCTGCCGCTGGCCGCCCGAGAACTCGTGGGGATAGCGGCGGATCGACCGCGGATCCATACCGACCGTTTCCAGGAGAGACTGGATTCGGGCTCTGCGCTCGGCGGTGGTGCCGACACTGAAATTCCGGAGCGGCTCGGTCAGGATCGCCTCCACCGTCATGCGAGGATTCAGCGACGCGAACGGATCCTGAAAAATCATCTGCATCCGCCGGCGAAGATCGCGAAGCCGCGGCCCCCAGGCCCAGTGGCGACCTCGTCGCACCCACAGGTTGTGGAGTGGCAGCCCGTCGAACACAACCTCGCCGGTCGCCGGCCGGAGCAACTGGAGTATGGCCCGCCCAGTCGTTGATTTGCCGCAGCCACTCTCACCGACGAGCCCGAGCGTCTCTCCCCTTGCTACTGCAAAACTTACGTCGGTCACGGCCTGCAGATCCTGCCGCCGTCGGGCAAGCCAGCCATCGTGGACCGTGATGGGAAATCGGACGGTGACATTCTTCACCGCCAGGAGTGGACTGGGCGACGAATTGGCGGCTTGCGTCATGAACTCCCCTCCATATTCCAGCAGGTGGCGTCATGGGCCGGTGCGACGGCCACGCTCGTCGGATATTCGATCCGACATCGATCGATCGCGAAGTGACATCGGGGGTGAAACGGACAACCGGATGGCAGATGACCGAGATCGGGGGGAAGGCCCGGAATCGCGTCGAGTCGTGTGCCCGGAGGAGTGTCAAGTCGCGGCGTGCTGGCGAGGAGACCGCGGGTGTACGGATGCCGAGCGTTGCCGAAGACGTCTGCCGTGGGGCCGGTCTCCACGATCCGACCGGCATACATCACGGCGACACGATCGGTGCTCCCGGCCACCACGCCGAGGTCATGTGTGATCAGCACGACGGCGGTCCCGGAGGATTTCCGAAGTTCAGCGATCAGATCAAGGATCTGTGCCTGGATCGTCACGTCGAGGGCCGTCGTTGGCTCATCAGCGAAGAGCACCTCAGGTTGGCAGAGCAATGCCATCGCGATCATCACCCGTTGGCGCATGCCTCCCGAGAACTGATGGGGATACTGGTCGATCCGCCGGGCTGCATCGGGGATGCCCACCTGGTCGAGCATCGCGATCGCTTGCTGACGCGCCTCGGCCCGAGAACAGCCTTTGTGAACCTCGAGCACCTCGGTCAATTGACGGGACACTCGGAGATAGGGGTTTAGTGAGGTGAGAGGATCCTGGAAGATCATTGCCAACCGGTTTCCACGAATCGCCTCAAGATCCCGCTCCGAGCAGCGGAGCAAATCCCGGTTGCCATACCAGACCTCGCCCGATGGATGAGAAGCCGGCGGGCGGGGCACAAGCCCCAGCGCTGAAAGGCAGGCCACACTCTTGCCCGAGCCGCTCTCTCCGACAATTCCCAGCGTTTCGCCGCGTTGCACCGAAAAACTCACACCATCAACAGCCCGTACCACACCATCATCGGTGCGAAAGAAGGTGCGTAAATCGTGAACCGACAGGACGGCTTCGGGCGTCGTCATGAAAAGCGACTCTCAGTGTTTCATTCTGGGGTCGAGTGCATCCCGCACCCCGTCCCCGAGGAAGTTGAGGGCAAAGAGCAGAATGGCCATCACCGCTCCGGGAAAAGCGAGCGTCCACCAGAAGACGAGCATCTGGTTGGCACCGTCGTTAATGAGGGCACCAAGGCTCGGCCGAGGCGCCTGCACGCCCAGGCCCAGGAAGGAGAGAAATGCTTCCTGCAGGATCATCGAGGGCACGGTCAGTGTGAAGGTGACGATCACAGGCCCGAGCGTGTTTGGAATCAGATGCCGGAAGACGATGTCGTGAGCCGGCGTGCCGAGGCTGCGGGCCGCGGTCACAAAATCCTGTTCCTTGAGGCTCATCACCTGACCGCGCACGATTCGCGCCGTCAGCAGCCAGCCCACTGCGCCGAGGGCCAGAAATACGAGGAGCAGGCTCTTGCCCAGAATGGTGACAAGGATGATCACGAGAAACATGTACGGCAGAGCATAGAGGATGTCGACGGCCCGCATCATGATCGAATCGACGACTCCGCCAGCGTAGCTCGAGACCGCGCCGTAGATGGTGCCGATCGTGGCCGCCACCACCGCGGCCAGCAGGCCCACCGTCAGGCTGACCCGCCCGCCGTAGAGAACACGGGTCAGCAGATCCCGTCCGTAGAAGTCAGTTCCAAAGGGATGCTGCCACGATGGTGGACGAGCGCCATAGGCGAGGTCTTGCGTCTCGTAGTCATATCCCCAGGTGGTCGCGATCACGAGCGGGCCTACAAGGCAGGCGGCGGTCAGGACGAGGATCACGATCCCGCTGGCCACGGCGAGCCGGTTCTTGCGCAACCGCTTCCAGGCGTCATGCCAGAGCGAACTGCCGGCGACGAGGCCGCCATTGCCTGGAGCCTCCGCTGGGGCGGAAGGAGGCGGGATACCAGTCATGAATACTCGATTCGCGGGTCGAGGAGGCCGTAGATCACGTCCACCATGAGGTTCAGCACAAGCAGAAAAAAGGCATACAGCACCACGATTCCCATCACCAGGAAATAGTCGCGGTTGAAGGCGGCATCCACGAAGTACGGGCCGATGCCGGGCAGATTGAAGATTTTTTCGACCACCACGCTCCCGGTGAGCATGCTCGCGATCGCTGGCCCCAGGTAACTGACAACCGGCAGGAGCCCACCTCGGAGCATATGTCGCCAGATGATGAGCCGTTCCGAGAGCCCCTTGGCGCGGGCCGTCCGAATAAAGTCACTCCGCACCACCTCGAGCATGCCGCCACGGGTCAGGCGGGCGATTGACGCGGCATAGATCGTGCCCAGCGTGATCCCCGGGAGAATTACATGCTGGAGATCGCCCCAGCCCGCCGGCGGCAGCAGGTGGAGTCGCAGAGCGAACAGCAGCACAAGCAACGGGCCAAGCACAAAACTGGGAATGCTGATGCCGACGAGCGCTGCAGCCATCGCCGTATGGTCCCAGACCGTATTCTGCCGGACGGCACCGATGATTCCAGCAGTGATTCCCACGAGAAGCGACCAGACGAGAGCCACGCCCGCCAGAGTGAGTGAGATTGGAAAGCCGTCGGCAATGATTTCGTTGACACTTCGCTGAGGATATTTTGTCGATGGGCCAAGATCACCCCGCAGCAGGTTGCCGAGGTAGCGGGCGAACTGTTCGGGTAGAGGCTTATCGAAACCATACTTGGCATCGAGTTGCCGACGGATCTCCGGAGGAATCTCCTTCTCACTCGAAAAGGGAGAGCCCGGTGCTAGCCGCACAAGGGCGAACGAGCCGACGACGATAATCAGGGCTGTGGGAATTAATTCCATGAATCGGCGAATCAGGTAGGCCCTCATACTGCCTCCGCGGTAGTGGTCACCGGGCGGCAGGCTTCAGTCCGTGGGGCGGTTGCAGGTTTCTGCTCGTTGCTCCGCGGACGCTCGTCGATCCAGATGTGCTTCCAGGGATGACGATCCTGGTGGTTGCCATCAATGCCACGAACATAAGGCTTGATCAGCTGTGAGCGGGTGTAGACATAGAGCGGAATCAGCGGCTGGTCCTGCAGCATCAACGACTCTGCTTCCCGGAGTTTGGCCAGCCGCCGGCGGGTGTCGCTTTCGCGGTTTGCGTCCGCCAGAAGTGCATCGTAGTCGGGGCTCGACCACGCCGAATGATTGTTGCCACAGCCGGTGGTGAGGAGTTCCAGAAAGGTAAACGGATCGGCGTAGTCTCCTGTCCAGCCCATGCGGCAGACCTGGAAGTTCATCTGTTCAGCGTTGGCCAAAAATACCTTCCACTCCTGATTTTCGAGATCCACCCGGATGCCGAGTTCCTTTTTCCACATCTGTTGGATCGCCTCGGCCACCTGCTTGTGGCCCTCAGAAGTGTTGTAGGAGAGCGTGACCACCGGCAGATCCTCCGGTCGCGGGTAGCCCGCTTCGCGCAGCAGTTGCCGGGCCTGATCCGGGTCGAAGAGCGGCAGGGCGATCGCCTCGTACCCGGCCAGTCCCTCGGGCACGAGTGTAGCCGAGGGTATCTGGCCAGCCCGAGTCACGTGGGTAACGAGCGCCTCCCGATCGATTGCTAGTGACAGGGCGCGGCGAACGAGCGGATTGTCGAGTGGAGGGGCACGAGTATTGATCCAGTAGAAGTAGACCGCGAGGTAGGGATGGCGATGAAAGTCTTCATAGCGGGATAGTTCATCCATGAATTCGGCAGGCAGCGAAGTGTTGCTGCCTGGCCAGTCAAACTCTCCGGCAGCATACATGTTGAGTGCGGTTGTGGAACTTTCCACCATCGACAGCTTCACCCGTGCGAGTGAGACATTTTTTGCATCCCAAGAGCGGAGGTTTTTCTCGAATACCATCCGCTGGCGAAACCTCCACTCGATCATCCGGTAGGCGCCGTTGGAAACCACATGTTCTGGCCTCGTCCAGAGGTCGGTATCGATGCCGCGGGCCACAAGATCCTCCAGCACGTGCTGTGGGATGGGCATGAAGGAATAAAAGGTAAGAAACTGCAGGAAGTAAGGAACGGGGTGCTCAAGGGTCACCTCGAGCGTCAGGTCGTCGAGAGCCCGGACGGCGAGAGTCTCCGGAGCCGTCTCGCCCCGGCTGATCGCGGCGCCTCCTCGAAAGATGTGGCCATTGGTCGCGTACCTGCTTGCCGTCACAGGATCAACGAGTCGACGAAACGAATACACAAAGTCGTGAGCGGTCAGGGGCTTGCCGTCTGACCACTCTGAGGGCCGCAGATGAAATGTGTAGATCAGGCCGTCGGCTGAGATATCCCAGTGGGTGGCGATATCCGGCAGTGGTTCGAGGGTGGCCGGATGCGCCTGCACCAGACCAGCGAAGGTGTTCCAGAGAATCTCACCACCGTTGCCATCGGCGCACTTGTTCGGGTCGAGCCATTCCGGTTCACCGGCGTTATTTATCCAGAGTTCGTCGGGGCCGTGGCGTGGCCGAGTGGTACCAAAGAAATCCGTCTCTGCTGGCTGGCAGCCGGTCAACAGAGCCAGTGCGCAACAGAACCACAAGCTCCACAAAGACGAAGACCGAAGACAGACGCGTTTCGCGTGGCAACCCATACCCGGCAGGATAGCGTGTAACGTTGGTGGTGGTCGAGTTGAGGCTGGCCACCCCCGCTCTGCTCGTGCGGCTTGAGCTAGCGGCAATGAGCCATCAGGCTCTGGAAGAGAGTGCCGACGTCGCCACGCGGGCCACTAAGCGCAGTCCGTGATCGTGGTCCCGGAAGCCGGTCCTCTGCGGTTTTCGACATCGTGAGGAGGCCCGAGATGACCTGATGGAGGAATTACAAATGCCACCGACTCAATATTTCAGTCGGTGGAAAATAGTTTGTCGCGAAGAAACAATCTATGGATTGTTTTCCAACTCTTTGATGTCGAGGCCCACGTGCCGCTGAAAGTGTTGTGTCTCTTGTGGATGATGGTCTTGAGCATGTCGATTCAGGCTCGTCTTGCGGCAGATGACACAGTGTTTCCGGCTCCGCTGGAAGCGTGGCAGTCATGGGTGCTTCGTGATGTCGCTGATGCGGGGAGTCCTTCGCCCTATGACGATGCGTCGGTCCGACTCCCTCTCTGGCCGTCAGCGCTCCGACTGAATGTCGCTGCCGCAACCGGCGAATGGGAAGTCGTTGTGAAAGCCTTCAACGAAACCTGGCTACCGCTCCCGGGCGATGCCGATACCTGGCCCGAAGCGGTCTCCGTTGATGGACAGCCCGTGCCTGTTGTCGCTCATGACCGTACTCCTTCGATTCGACTCTCGGCCGGGCAGCATGCGGTGCGCGGTCAATTTATTTGGCAGCAGCCACCCGAGCGGATTGCCATTCCGTCGAGCATCGGGATTCTCCTGCTCCAGCGCGATGGTCAGGAGGTGCGGCTTCCGGATCGTGATGCCGCGGGTGTGCTCTGGCTGCGGCGGGCACGATCCACGGAAGAGGAGCAAGACCAACTCTCCGCCCAGGTCTACCGGGTGCTCGAAGATGGTCTACCGCTCTGGCTACGGACCGAGGTGGAGCTCACCGTTTCAGGAAAAAGCCGCGAAGAGGATTTGGGCTGCATTGTTCCAGCCGGCTGGCAGGTCGCCGTCGTTGACGGTCCAATCCCCGTGGCACTCGACGCGGCGGGTCGCCTGCGGGCCCAGGTGCGCGCCGGCACCTGGCGAATTCGCATCGATGCCTTCCGCACCGGAGATACCCGGGAAATCGCCTTCGCTGCCGAGACAAAGCCGACGGTCGCCCTCGAACTCGTCGCTCTCCAGTCACGGCCCGAGTTGCGGGCCACAGAATTTGCCGATGCGGCTCCGGTAGATGTCAACCTCACGACCTTTCCCGAACAGTGGCGGGGCCTGCCTGTCTTCCGCTGGGATACCGCCGCGCCCCTGCGCTGGGTTGTGAAGGATGCGGGAGGTGGCCTGCAGCAGCCCGATCGCTTCCACATCAGTCGCCGACTGTGGGTCGATGAGGACGGTCGGGGCATCACCTTTGAAGACATGATTCAGGGAGAATGCCGGGCAATCTCTCGGCTCGATACAGCTCCAGGACACCGGCTTGAGGTGGTCCGGATCGATGGTGAACGGCAGCTGATCACGCGTGACCCCGAGACCGACGCCGCCGGCGTAGAACTCCGCACGGCTCGCCCCGAACTTCAGGTCATCGGCCAGACTGAACGCTCCGGCACGCTGGCCGCCGTGGGGTGGCAGTCGGATGCCGACAGTCTCGACGTCACTTTCTCGCTGCCACCCGGCTGGCGGATGCTGGCGGTGTTCGGCGCCGATCGCGTTGATGGTGACTGGCTTACCGCGTGGACGCTGCTTGATGTGTTTCTCCTGTTGGTCTTCACGGTCGGCATGTTTCGGATGCGGGGCCTCCCGGCCGCTGCCATTGCCTTCCTCGCCTTCGGCCTGACCTATCACGAGGCGGGATCGCCACGGTTTACGTGGCTGTTTCTGCTGGCTCCGGTCGCGTTGCTGCAGATCGCCGGATCGGCCCGGGCGGCCAAGTGGCTTGGCGTGTGGAAGCTGCTGGCCGTGGGCGTGCTACTTCTCCATCTGGTGCCATTCGTTGCCAAGGAACTCCAGTCTGCGCTCTATCCACAACTTGAGCTAGACGGAATCCATTATCGACAGCGTGACCTTGCTGGTGTCATTGGCATCCCGACGATTCGTTCCCGGCGGTCTGATGCTTCTCGTGGGCGATCGCTTGCCGTGACCACCGATGGGAAGTTGCAAGAACTTGATGCGACGAAAAACTTTTATCAGCGTTTTGGTGAACAGCAGGTTGCCGGTGCTCAGGTCCAGATGTCGAATCTGCAATTTGCACCGGGCACCCAGACCCAGACCGGCATCGCCAAACCGGCCTGGGACGGGAATCAGGTTATCTGCCGCTGGGATGGACCGGTCAGCAGCCAGCAGACACTGCGAACGGTTCTTCTGCCGGCTTGGATTCATCGCGTTTTGGCAGTTGTCCGAGTCGGCCTGCTTCTGTGGCTGCTCAGGGAGCTGCTCAGACAGCCTGATGCGAAGCGCCAACACCGCTGGCAGCCGCCACCAGCCCCGGCAGTCATCGTGCTGTTTGCCGCGGTGAGTATCCTGATCGGTACGGCCTGCCCGGCAGCCGCTGAGGATTTCCCTCCCCCCGAGTTGCTCGACCAATTACGAAGCCACCTGCTCCAGCCTGCCGCTGCGTTTCCCCGTGCGGCTGAGATTCCCACCGCATCGCTCACGATCAACGGCGATCGCATTCGCTTGGAGGCCGAAGTGCACGCAGCCGCAGAGTGCGGCCTGCCGGTGCCTGGTCGGCTTCCTGCCTGGTCTCCTCTTTCGGTGACGATCGATGGAGCACTGGCAACGGTCTGTCGTCGGGCGGATGAATACCTCTGGGTGTGGCTCCCGGCAGGCGTGCATGTGCTCGTCGTTGAAGGGGCACTTCCCAATGCGCCGGAATGGGTCTGGAACTGTCAACTCGTGCCACGGCGAATGACAGTGGACGCAGCGGAGTGGAATGTGCGCGGCCTGCGAGCCGACGGCCGGCCAGAGGGGCCACTCTTCTTCTCTCGGCGGGAAGAGACCACGACGAGGGAGGTCGCCTACGACCAAAAGTTCTATCGCAGCGTTGTCCAGGTTGATCGGGTTTTGGAGATCGGGCTTCTCTGGAAGGTGCATACGACCGTCCGTCGGCTCACACCGCCAGGTCGAGCGATCACCCTCGCCGTGCCGCTTCTTGTCGGTGAACGAGTCTTGACGGGTTCGGGCGACGGTGCAGAAGACAGCATCGAGGTGACGCTACCCGCCGACGGCTCCAACTTCACGTGGGAGAGCGAACTGCCAATCACTCCGGAAATTCAGCTTGAATCGCGGGCTGAGAGGCAGTGGGTAGAACGCTGGTCGCTCGTCCCGTCACCAGTCTGGAATGTGCGGGCGTCAGGACTCAGAGCAATCTATGAGACCGATGCCGATGCCTTGATCCCCGTCTGGCAACCGTGGCCCGGTGAGGCGGTGACACTTACTTTCGAGCGGCCCAAAGCGGTGGAGGGACGCACCCTTACGATCCAGTCGGCACATCGTCGGGTCGAACTCGGCCGGCGTCAACGTATGACCACCCTCACGCTTGAGATTGAGTCAAGCTTGGGGGGAGATTTTCCGATCTCACTACCCGACGAGGCCACCGTAAGCGCGGTGCGTCTCGATGATCGGCAGTTGCCGGTGCGTCGGGAAGACGGCCGGCTCATGATCGGACTCCAGCCGGGCCGACAGAAACTCGCGGTGGAATGGGCCATTGATCAGCCACTTCCTCACCAGGCCGCCTTCGAGCCGATTGGTTTGCCGGTCGAGGCTGCCAATCTCACCAGCACGATGCAGGTGCCCGAATCCCGCTGGATTCTTTGGGCGCAGGGTCCGCTCCGTGGCCCGGCCGTACGGTTTTGGGCGATCCTTGCGGTGGCGATCGTTCTCGGTGTCGTGCTCGGTCGCATTCCACAGACACCGCTGGCCGCTCGTGACTGGATTCTCCTCCTGATCGGTCTCACGCAGGTTTCGGTCTTCGCCGGTGCCGTAGTTGTCGTCTGGCTCTTTCTGCTGAGCCAGCGCGGGCGCCGCTCACTCAACACAAGCCATTGGTTCCTGTTCGATCTGATGCAACTTATGCTCGTCGGATTGACGCTGGCCGCTCTGATCACACTCGTTGTGGTGGTCAGCCGCGGCCTGCTCGGCAGTCCCGAGATGTTTGTCATCGGCAACGGCTCCTTTGGGAACCGGCTGGTGTGGTTCGCGCCGCATGCGACAAGCGACCTCGACCGTCCCTGGATCTATACGGTGTCAATCTGGTGGTATCGGCTCCTGATGCTGCTGTGGGGGCTGTGGCTTGCCAACGCCGTGACCCGCTGGCTCATGGTGGGTTGGAGACAGTTCACCACGGGAGGCGGATGGAGGTGGTGGAGCCGGTCGGAGAGGCCGGCTCACCATGCATGAGAACGGGTGGAAGAGACACCAGCGGTTTGGTGCGAGGAGACGTCTGAATGCAGGTCAGTCGAGCGTGAAAACGATGTCGCTGAGATTTTCGGCGGCCTGCTGGCCATCCCAGCCCAGCACCCGGAATCCATTGACAGAGCGACCGGCATCACTGGGGGGAGTCCACCGCACGAGATCGGTGCCGCCGATCGTGCGGAAGGCAAGATACCTGGCCATTTCGAAGGGGCTGCCACTCGTGATCGGTGTGAGCAAATTTCGCCATTGGGTGCCGTCCCATTTTTCGAGGATTCCGGCAGCCACGCCGGTGACGACAAAGCGTAGTTCCTGATCCTGGGTGACTGCGGCGGCTTCCAGCAGATTGGCATGGGTGAGGGCGAACGGGCTTGGCCCCATCTGGTTGCCCCCCATGCGGATCGTGGTCGCCCGCCGCAACTCCGGCCGGGTGATCGTCGCTGGTGGAATAAAGTGAGCGGTGGTTGGATAGGTGTCGATCTGCCAGTTGTCACAGACCTGCTTCAGGCTGTAGAGGCCAAAGTTGGCCAGCGGCACCCCGATCCCGTCGCCTGCGTCATTGAGAAATACAGCGGACGCTGGATCGGTGCCAGCCAGCCGGCCTGTCGCCAGGGTCATGAAGTCGAGAAAGTCGGCCAGTTTCCAGTAGCCGAAGAAGGGAAGATCCTGCCCGCGTTCGACGCTGAATACAAACGTGATTCGATCCTGCAGGCCGGCCGGAATCGCTGGCGCCTGCCAGTTCATCGTGAGTTCCGTGAACTCCCAGGCGGATGATGGTGGCACGTCGGGGTGTGGGCCAGTGACGGCGAGTGTGGTCCCTCCGGGGGTGTAGTCCTGCACTTTCCAAAATGGCACGGCATCGGGCTGCCGCGTGCCGTCGGCTGACACGGTGGTGAGGGCCGCATACGTCTGCAGTTCATCAAAGTTCGTGCCGACTCCCGTCACCGTCGACGTATTGCCGCTACCAGCGGTGACCGTGATCGTGCCGGCTCCGGCTGCATAGGGCCAGTCGAGAAGGCTTCGCTGCAGATCCTCCGCCGCGTCGGCCGGGGTTCGAGGCGTGGGCGTCTCTCCGGCGGTCGCACCATGATCGGTCATCCACCGGAAGTAGGCTCCCGGAACCGGTTGGTCAGGCTCTCCCGTGGTCGGACTGTTGCCGACGTAGGTCTCCATATAGGCCATCGACAGGATCGGATCGGCGGCATCTACCGCGGAACGCCACGAGAGCAGCCCATTGGTATTGAGGTAGGTGCTGAGCTGCGGTTGCGCATTTTTGATGAGGGCAGCCAGATCACCAGTTGCGGGAAAAGGCATCGTGTTGAGCTTGGCGAGCGTGTGCGAATCGACCTCGAGCGCCATGCCGATCCCGAGATTGGTGGTCCCAGCTGAGGCCCGCTTGGCCCAGTCGAGCCAACAGGCGATGTTTTGATAGGCGACCGAACCGGTGTTGGCGACGTAGGTGAACCCGTTGGTGAGCGTGGACGTGCCGCCGGGCGTCGTGACGACGACATTCTTCGCGCCTGCGGTGCCGGCCG
>JAYQOK010000104.1:0-13842 GCA_038144795.1 Candidatus Kuenenia sp.
CTTCACGGTTGTCGAATTGCTGGTGGTGATTGCCATCATTGGCGTGTTGATTGGTCTTTTGCTCCCCGCTGTGCAGGCTGCTCGTGAGGCCGCACGAAGAAGCGCATGCAGCAACAAGATGAAGCAGATTGCACTCGGCGCACTCAATTACGAGAGTGCCAACGGAAAGTATCCGACATCGGGTGAAGGGAAGCGAAATAATGGCGGCACATGGGATACGCCGCTTAATGTCGAGTCGTTCCAAACGCAGATTCTCTCTTTTATTGAGGAATCTAACCTCGCGGCAAAGTGGAACAAAAAGGAAGGCTATAATTCCACAAACAATGCGCCTTTGGCTGCCACTAAAATTGAAGCGTTTCTCTGCCCGAGCAACTCGTTTTACGACGATGCTATCGGTGGAACATGCACCGCTGGTGGCTATTATGGTGCCAATGACTACATGCCGGTTGCGTACACCAACTTGGCAGTAGGCGGAGCGCAAGGAGGAAGCATCGCTCTTGGGCTCTTGACATGGGACAATTCTGGGTCAGTACGGAATGCTAGAGACGGCACAAGCAAGACTGTCATCGTCTTTGAGGATTCGGGCCGCGACCAGACCCATACCGGAAAGTACGGTACAGGTGACCCTTGGTATACCACCTCTGGCGGCGTGACGTCGGTCACCATGACAGGCACTGACCTACTAGGCGGCAAAACGTGCCCCAACCGCTGGGCCGATAGTGACAACGGCAGCGGCGTGTCCGGGCCTCCGGCAAATTTTGGAAACAAGGTCATCAACAACAATTCGTCACCGCCGGGAGGTCCTTCGACCTGCCTGTGGACGACTAATAACTGCGGACCGAATGATGAGCCATTCAGCATGCATTCTGGCGACGGAGTTATGGCCGCTTTTGCTGATGGCCATAATCAGTTTATCTCGGCCAGTACGAGCCCTGACGTTGTTCGCATGCTGTGCAACCCGAAAGACGGCGGCACCTTCACCCTCGACTGACATGATTGATCATGGCAGCAGGATGTTGTTAACAGATTGCTGCTAGTAATTTAGAGGCCCGCGGCCGCATGCCGCGGGCCTCTCTTTTGCGCCTGGGCCCCACAGCAAACCACCCATCTTGCCAAGTCCACAAATCTTGCAGGACCGTTACCGTCGAGGCCGATCCATTCTTGGCTGAATCCCAGCTGGTCGCCCTGTCCCGTAGTTCGGCTTCGCGCGAAAGACTGAAGTCTGTCTCCCGATTCAGCCTGACACCTCCTAATAGAGGCCTTTCGTACTTTCCTGAAACTGCACACATGCGGTCAGCGTTCTGTTTTGACGGCACGAATTGGCGAGGGCTCCTTGCCGCGCCAGCGTGTGCGCTCGTCTGGCTTGCCGGTGTAATTCCAGCGCTCGCCACACCACCTCCCACTGCCCCTGAACCTCCCTTGCTCGCCGCCCCCAACCAGCTTTCCTTCGCGCCGATCGCCGACACACTCCCCGCCCCAGCCGAGGATGAGCCTGAAGCCATCCTCCTCCCGCCTGACCCCACGGCGCTCCGGGAGATGCTCCGCGAGGAAGTCCGCCGCGAGATGGCGGCCAGTCGGCGCGTGACTTACCAGCCCGCCACCGACACGGCCCCCCCCGGCGGCCTTACGCTCTACGACTCCAAGGGCACCAGCCGCTTCCCGCTCGGCATGAAGATCGACGGCTTCATGCAGGTGAGGTGGTTTGAGTTTGCACGCGGCAGCACCGAATGGACTGACGCCACTGGTGCGGTCAACCCGGTCACTAACATCAACTCCTTCAACATCAACCGGTTCATGCTGACGCCGCAGGGCTACGTGGCCGACGAGCGGATCATCTGGTCGCTCACCCTCTTCGGCACAACGGACAATGGTAACAACAGCGCAATTGTGCCACTGGGGGTGGTGGGCTGGAAGTTCAACGACAACCTCTCAATTACTGGCGGCTCAACCTTCGTGGCCGCAACCCGCGAATGGATCATCTCCAACCGCTGGATGCAGGGCGTCGACCGCAGCATGGCCAACACCTTCTTCCGCCCCAGCTACTCGCCCGGCGTCGAATTCAACGGGGACCTGCTCGACAAGGAGTTGATGTTCCGGGCGGGAGTGTGGAACAGCATCCAGGGAGCATCCTCAGGCGTGAATCGGCTGGGGACGTCGATGGCTTGGGCCGGCAACATCTGGTGGGAGCCGCTGGGTCCCTTCGGACTCGGCTATTCTGACATGGAGCATCATAGCAGCCCAGTCTGGCGGCTCGGCTGCAGCGGCATCACGGCGATCACACAGGCAATCGATCAGGCTGGCCAGAACCCTGAAGACACAATCGTGCGGCTCTCCGATGGCACGCCGATCGCGCAGGCGAACGCGCTTGGCCCCAATACGCAGGTGACCCAGTTTGACTACCAGCTCGCCACGGTCGATGCCGGCTGGAAATACCGCGGGCTGGCGGTGAACTTCGAATACTACTTCCGGTTGCTCAACGACTTCCGGGGCAGCGGCGACTTCGACCGCGCAAGCACGTTTGATCAGGGAGGGCAGGCCTACCTCGCCTGGTGCGTGGTGCCAAGGACCTACGAGTTTTACGGACGTTCAAGCCTCGTGACCGGTGACTATGGCACGGGCCAGGAATATGGCGGTGGCTTCAATTGTTATATGTATGGTTCGCGACAGAGCCGCTTCACGATCGAGGCCCTGTCGATCAACTCAAGCCCCGCTCAAAACATTCTCTACCCCTACCGCGCCGGCTACACCGGCACCGCGATCCAGACCCAACTTTGCGTGATTTTTTAGCTTCACGCGGAAAACGCCTTTCATGGCCTCACCCGTGTGACCGATAGCGGGCGGGGCGGTGCGTGAAATCGGGTGTGCGTTGCGGGTTCTTGCGGGTGTTTCCCACGATTCGTACAACTGCGGTTCACGATCGATCGTCTTTCCGCGAGGGGTGTTTTTTCATGGCTGCTGCCGTTGCAACGAAGAAGTCCTCCGTGCTGCCTGAGGCGAAGAATGTTGGCTCTGCGCTCGACCGGGCGATGACTGCCGGCCAGGGCATTCTCCGGCTCTCCCCTACCTGGGTTCCCCGCAGCTTCCTCCATCCCGGCAAGCGGGTTCGCCTCCATCCCGACGACTACTACGCCTACGGCCTCGACCGCGGCGGCATCGACGAGCGGTGGTTTGCCAGCACGACGGAGGCGGCGAATGAGGGCCGCGTAGCCGACGAGGGCCTCTCGTGGTGCGTGTTCGATGGCGAACGCTTCCTCCTTCGCGACGCCGTCGCCGAAGGTCAGGGGAAGCTCGTCGGCGAACAGATCTGGAAGCACTACCAACGGTGGCCTGTCTACTCGAAGTTTTTCGACAACATGGGCCCGATCCCGCATCACATGCATCAGTCGATGGAAGACGCCAAGCTCGTCGGACAGGAGGGCAAGCCCGAGAGCTACTACTTCCCGCCGCAATACAACAACTGCGACAACAACTTCCCCTACACCTTCATGGGCCTCGAGCCCGGCACGACAAAGGAAGACGTCCGCCGCTGCCTCGAAAACTGGAACCGCGGCGACAACGGCATCCTCGACCACTCGAAGGCCTACCGGCTCGAGCGGGGCACCGGCTGGCTGATTCCGCCAGGTGTGTTACATGCCCCCGGCTCGCTTCTCACCTACGAGCCGCAGTGGGGCAGCGACGTGTTCGCGATGTTTCAGTCGCTCGTCGAAGGCCGGGCAGTTCCATGGAGCCTGCTGGTGAAAGACATGCCGGAAGCGAAGCACCGGGATCTCGACTTCATCATCGGCCAACTCGACTGGGAAAAGAACATCGACACGCACTACAAGGAAAGCAACTTCCTCCGGCCGATCATCGATGAGCAGCGAAGCACGCCCGGCGCGACCGACCGTTGGATTGTGTACGGCCACGTCGACGGCAAGCAGCTTTTCAGTGCCAAGGAACTCACCCTCGAGCCGGGCGCGAAAATCACGGTGAAAGATGCCGGCACCAGTGGCTGGATCACGGTGCAGGGCGAAGGCAAGGTGGGCGTGCATGACGTCGCCACGCCAACGCTGATCCGCTTCGGCGAGATGACGGCCGACGAGCTCTTCATCTCCGCCGACGCCGCAGCCACCGGCTACACGGTGGAAAACACCGGCCCGGGCCCCCTCGTCTCCCTCCGCTACTTCGGCCCCGACGTCCACCCCGACCTCCCCAAACACGGAAGGAGTGCCTAGTGCGCCTCGCATTGCAAACTGACCCTTGCATTCAAGAGTCCGTCTGGATGCATCCGCGAGGGGTTGCCGCTGCCATCGAGGCGGCGTTGTCAGCGAGCGCAGGCAGGATGCCGAGAGCGAAGCTGGCATCGAGCGAACGGAGGGCAGGATGCCCGCAGTGAGCGTCCGCAGAGATGGCAGCGGCAACCCCGAGCCGTCACCCTTAGCCTAGAACTATCATCAACAAAAGGACCCGCTGATGCCCAAGCACTCCGCCCCCAAACTCCACAACGCCATGTGGCCCGGCCTCGTCGGCAAGGGCACCGACCCCGGCCAGGAGCCGCCCATCTCGCTCGAGCGGATGCTCGAACTCACCGCCGCCGCTGAAGTGGACGGCCAAAAGTTCGACGGCATCGATTACTTCCTCTTTCTCCCCCACACCAATCCCGAGGCGAGCGATGCCGAGCTGACGAAAATCGCCGACCTGATCGCGTCGCACGGCTTTGCCGTCGGCTCACTTGTGGCGCCGGTGTGGCCAGGCACGGTGGGCGATTCGGCGATGGGCGACGCGGCCGCCCGTGAGAAGTTTCTGTCGGCGGTGACGATGGCTTGCCGAATCGCAAAGGTGTTTGAGAAGCACGGCGTGCGGAAGTATGGCGTGATCCGGATCGACTCGGCCGAGTTTGGCGTGGCCAAGTGGCGAGAGAATCCGCAGGCCAATACGGCGAAGATCGCGGAGACATTTCGCGAGGCGGCCAAGATCGCCCAGGACAACGGCCAGCGGCTGGCGGCCGAGGGCGAGATCTGCTGGGCTGGCATGCACTCCTGGAAGGACATGCTCGATCTGCTCGAGGAGGTGGGGATGCCGGAGACGCTCGGCTTCCAGGCCGACCTCGCCCACACCTATCTCTATCTGCTTGGCTACAACGCGCCGGAGCACGCCCTTGTGAAGCCGGGCTACACGGACGCCGAGTTTTGGCCTGCCTACAAGGAGATGGTCGCGAAGCTGCGGCCATGGACGATCGACTTCCATGTCGCCCAAAACGACGGCGAAGTGCATGGCGCTGGCTCCCATGACAAGACGGGCAAGCACTGCCCGGCCGACGATCCGGCGGGTAAACTCGATATCGTGGAGTGCTCAGGCGAGTGGCTCGAAGGTGCAGCCGACCGCGGCATCCAGCACATTTGCTGGGACGGCTGCATGTTCCCCAACGCCACTCTGGAAGACCCGAACACCTGGAACACGATCCTCAAAACCATGATCGCCGTCCGTAACGCCCACGGCTGGAACTAACTTTTCAAGCGAAAAACTGACCACAAATTCTGAACGGTGGAGGCGAGTGAATCGGCGAACGCTCGACGAGCCTTGGGCGTATCCTCGCCCGGCGAGGAGACTTTTGCCGTTCACATCGCCGGACCACACCGTACGATTCAACACTACTCGTTGACCTAAGGAATACATGACATGGCAAAGCAACTCCGCATCGGCATGATCGGCTACGGCTTCATGGGCCGCGCCCACTCCAATGGCTACAACCGCGTCAAAGACTTCTTCGACCTCGAATACCTGCCGAAGCTGCAGGCCGTGGCCGCCCGCGACGCCGACAAGGCAAAGGCCTTCGCCGATCGCTGGGGCTATTCCCGCGTGGAGACTGACTGGCGGAAGCTCGTGGCAGCCGATGACATCGACGCGATCGACATCTGCACGCCCAACAACCTGCATGCCGAGATCGCGATCGAGGCTGCTAAGCACGGCAAGGCGATCCTCTGCGAAAAGCCTCTTTCGATGGACACGGCCGAAGGCGAGCGGATGTGCGCGGCGGTGGAGAAGGCCGGCGTGCCCAACACGGTCTGGTACAACTACCGCCGCATTCCGGCGGTCACATTCGCCAAGCAGTTGATCGACTCAGGCCGGCTTGGGCGAATCTTTCATTACCGGGCTGAGTTCCTCCAGGACTGGACGATCAACGCCGATCTGCCGCAGGGGGGCGCGGCGTTGTGGCGGCTCGATGCCAAGGCGGCCGGCAGCGGCGTGACAGGCGACCTGCTCGCCCACTGCATCGACACGGCGATCTGGCTCAACGGTACGGTGCAGGACGTGACCGCGATGACCGAGACGTTTGTGAAGGAGCGGACACACCAACTCACCGGCAAGAAGGAGCCAGTCGAGATCGACGACGCCTGCTCGTTTCTCTGCCACTTCAAGAATGGGTCGCTCGGCCTCTTCGAAAGCACGCGGTATGCCCGCGGCCACAAGGCGCTCTACACCTTCGAGATCAACGGCGAAAACATGAGCCTCAAGTGGGATCTACATGATCTCCATCGGCTGCAGGTATTTGACTACAAAGACGCCGGGCCCGAGCGGGGCTGGAAGAGCGTGCATGTGACCGACGGCGACCATCCCTACATGGACAAGTGGTGGGTGCCGGGGCTCGCGATCGGCTATGAGCATTCGTTTGTGCACCAGGTGGCCGACTTCCTCGAGGCGTATGCCAAGAAGCAGCCCTGCCATCCGACGTTTCGCGATGCACTCGAGACGCAGAAGGTCTGCGACGCGGTGCTCACCAGTGCGAAGTCGCACCAGTGGGTGAACGTGTAGGCTTGGCCTACGATGCGTTGCCTTCTTCTTTGCGGCCTCATTCTTCTTACGGTTCTCACGATCATCGCTGCGCCGCGGCGACACAAGGTCGACGGTCTCTCGATGGCCCCGGCCTTGCGGCCGGGCGACATTGTCTCCTCCCGCTGGTTGCCGCAGGCCAGCTGGCTGATTCCCCCCCGCCGGTATGAGCGCTGGCTGCTCACGGCCCCTGATGGCACGCCCATCATCAAACGGATCATCGGCCTACCCGGTGAGAAGGTGAGCCTGCGTGGCGGCGACCTCGTCATCAACGAACAGCCCGTGCTCACGCCGCCACCTATCCTCGCGGAGATCGCCTCCTCGGTAGCAACCTGTCATGCCGAGCCCGGCGTCTGGCAACGATTGTTCACGTCCGCGCCGGTCTACGACGACGTCGATTTCGCCCCCGAGGAATCCCGTCGGCTCCTGCCGGTCGGCAACGTCGGCCTTGCGGCGGTGATCGACACCGAGCGAAGTACGCCGCTCACAGCTGCAATCCGGGTCGGCGTCCGCGCCATCCGCTGGCATCTCCCAGCCGGCCGCTTTGCCCTTGTCGCCGGTCGGCTCGATGGCCATCTGGTGGCGATAGCCTGGCGTCTCGGCAGGCAGCCAGCCACCACCGGCCACTCAGCTCTGCCACCCGATCCGCCGGTCGCCTGGCAGATTGCCAAGCCCTGGCTGGATACTGACCGTGGCGACTCGGCACTACCACTCGGACTCCACCTCTCGGTCGAAGACAAGCCCCTCGATCCCACGGCCGCCGATCACTGCATCGAGCAGTGCCTCGTCTGGCGAGACATATTCCATCGCCTGCCTCCAGCTGGCACGGCGTCATGGAAGGTGGGGCCCGGCGAGGTGTTTGTGATCGGTGACTTCCCGGCTGGCAGCCGCGACTCCCGCCACTGGGGGCCCCTGCCGACAGCCTCGCTCCGCCACCGCGCTGAGATCATCCAACCCCCGGCAGCATTCGATCAGCCTCGTGGAGCACGATGATACTCTCGGCCTTGGCCGCCAGCCGGGCCACATCCTCGGGCGAGTTCGCATACCCAAACTCCAAATCCTCGACGATCGCCTCGTCGAGATCGGTGAGCAGCACCAGCCGCCGATCCCCCAGCGCCCGGGCAAAAAGCCGCGTCTGCAGTGCGTCGGCAATCAGTTGCGGATCCTTTGTGCCTATCGCTTCGTACACGAGCCCCTGAAGCGGCGCTCCTTGTCGCCACCGCGAGAAGATCACGCCAGGATCGGCTGCCAGCTGGCCGACGAGACAGATCGTCCCCTCCTCGTGCGTCACTCGCGATGCCGCCGCCACAGCCCGCACGGCCACCTCAAATCCAGTGGCGCCGGCGAGGCTCCCAGCAGCCTGCCCCGGGAGTGGCCGGCTCAACGAGGCAATCGTGACGGCCGCCTCCCGAGTAACGGTCGGCCGCCATGCAGCCGCGGCCTGCCGTGCTGCCAGCCGGGCACCGTTGGGCAGCCCGAAGACGGCAGCAGCGAGCCTGCCATGGCGACCTGCCACCAGCCGCAGGTTGCCCGTCACCCCGAGATTCCAGTCAATCTGCTGCATCTCCGTCCGCCAGTGCGGCAGCGCCAGGCGGCCCCGCCGGGCGAGTTGGCAGGTCAGTGCCTGCCGGCTCTCCAGCCGGGAGAAGGTCGGCCAGAGTTCGCCCTCGAGCGACCGCCCTCCCAACGACGCGTCCCACGAGAAGCCTCCCACGGCCACCACGACATCGGCATCGACCAGTGATCGGGCCAGATAGCAGGGAAGGCCCTCCTCATCGGCCGCGAGGTAGGCCGTGTCGGTGTCACTTTCCGGGACAGAGTCGACGATTGCGATATCCGGCGGGGCGATCCCCGCCATCTCCAGGCAGCGGCGAATCGCCCGCGTCACCGCCTCCCGTTCGGGGATACCCCCGGAGACCGCGATCGCGACTCGATCGCCAGGCACCACATGCGATCCCAGCGGCGGTGCCTGCTGCTCATCGGAGATCGCAACGGCGACCATATCGTCCGCCGCCACGCCCGTCACACCCTCCGGCCCACGGCAGTCGGCAATCAGGCTGCCACCGTGGGGCAAAAGCAGCACAGGCTCATCACCACCAGTGTCGAGGGAGATCGATGGGTTTTTTTGGGAAGCCATGGAAAGAGATGAGCGGGGCATACGGAACGAAGCACCGCATTGTACGGGTTTCATGGCCCGGCCGCATGGCGTGGCTCCTTCAATCCACACAGCCTGACCTCTTTGCGCCGCCTCTCACGCCGCCGTCACGCAATGGCCGATTTTCCCAGTGGTGCCTGGCACAGGGCCGGCACCACCGCGTTGGAGCACCGAGCCGTGTCTCTGCCTCGTTCTGTCATCGCCATCGTGATCGTCGGCGCCGCCGCCCTTCTCTTGAGCCGAGGGGCCTGTGGCCAGGAGACGATCATGATCACGGAGGATTCCGTGATCATGACCGGGGAGGCGATGGGCACCGGCTCGTGCGGCTGCGACGACGTGCGGCGGCCACCATGGCATGGCAACGTGCGGGGATCGTGCAACCCCTGCTGCGACCCACATGCGGGCGTCTTCCATGCCAATCCGTGTGGCCAGCTCAACATGCGGCGCTACGCCCGGGAGCACTGCATGCGGATGCCATCACACTTCCCACGGTTGCAGGCGTTGAGTCGGGATGGCTATCTCCCCTCCCCAACTCCGCCGGCCATGCCCCGCTGCCATCAGTGCGGTGCGGTCATCGATGGAGCGTTTTGAGGCGGCTGCTGCTCCCCGCTGGTCAGGAAGCGGCCCATGACCAGCACCGCCGCCGTGACGAGCAGCGCGCCCGCCACATCGATGATCGCGCCGCCCCGCAGCATGGCGCGAAGCGAGATCCGCCCGGTGCCGTAGACGATCGCATTGCAGGGCGTGCTCACCGGCATCATGAAGCCGAGGCTGGCCGCAAAGGTCGCTGCAAGTGCCGGCAGCAGCGGATCACCGCCGGTCGCCCGGGCTAGGGCGATCGCCACCGGTACCACCATCGTAGCGCTGGCCGTGTTGCTCGTGAACTCACTGCAGGCCACCGCCACGATCGCCGCCGCCAGCAGCAGCGGCAGCCCACCCCCAGGAGGCAGCCAGCCGGTGAGGCTCCTGCCGATCCATTCGGCCAGCCCCGTCGAGAAGGCCATCTCCCCGAGCGCCATGCCACCGCCGTAGAGCAGGATGATCCCCCAGTCGATCCGCGCCGCCTCGCTCCATCGCAGCACCCGCGGCCGGCTGCCATCAGCCCGGCGATTCCCAGGCAGCATGAAAAGCAGGATCGCTCCCACCAGCGCCGCCAGCCCCTCGGGCATCCGCTGCTTCAGCCAAACACACACCGGATGCCCCTGGCCAAGCACCAGCGCAAGAATCCCTGGCACCACCCACAACGCCACCGTGACCCCAAAGGCGATAGCGGTTGACCGCTGGGCCGTGGTCCAAGCTCCCTGCCGGCTCCGTTCCGCAGCCACGAGCCGATCGAGCCCCTCGACTCGCCGCACACCTGCGGGAAAAAGCCTCGCGAGCAACACCACCGCGAAGCCGACGAGCAATGCCGCGATCGGCGCACCGATCAGGCACCAGCCAAAAAACGAGATGTCGACCCCAAGTTCCTTGCGAATAAACGCCAGCCCGATCACGTTGGGAGGCGTGCCGATCGGGGTGGCCAGCCCACCGATCGACGCCGCATACGCCACGCCGAGCAGCAGTCCGGTGGCAAACTCTGGGGCCAGCCGGCGGGCCGACGTGCGATCGGCCTCCTCGATCGCCGCCAGCATTCCGGTCACGATCGCCACCATCATCGCGGTGGTGGCCGTATTACTGATGAAGGCACTGACCACGGCCGATACGAAGGCGACCGCCGCCAGGATCCGCGTGGGTCGGCCGTCGATCCACCGCATCCCAAGCACGCCATACGCGAGCCGCCGGTCGAGCCCATGCACCCGGATCGCCTCGGCCAGGATAAACGACCCGATGAAGAGAAAGACGAGTGGCTGGGAAAACGGCCCAAACGCCTCCCGCATCGGCGCCACCCCGGCCACCACGCAGGCCGTCACCCCAAGCAGTGCCGTCACCGGCAGCGGCAACGCCTCCGTCACCCACAGCGCGACCACGACCGCCATGATCGCCGCCAACGCCTGCGCCTGATACGAAAGTTCCATGGGCATGAGTCTACCCCTTCACTCAACGAAGAAGCCGAGGCTGCCCGTGCCCCGAGAGCCGGCCTTGGCAGCGAGCGCAGGCAGGATGCCGAAAGCGAAGCTGGCAGGGAGCGCACGGAGGGCAGGATGCCTGAAGTGAGCGTCCAGCGACGGGGTATGGGCAGCCCCGGCGGGTTGGGCGCGAAGAGCACACCGAAAAGGGCCCGGGAGGGCTTTTTCTGCGTGAATTCAGTACGTCTTCCCGACGGCCGCCTGCGCTGCCGCAAGCCTCGCCACCGGCAGCCGGAACGGCGAGCAGCTCACGTAGTCGAGCCCCAGGTGATGGCAGAAAATCACTGAGTGAGGATCGCCGCCGTGCTCACCACAGATGCCAAGCTTGATTTCCTTGCGGACGCTGCGGCCCTTCTCAACCGCAACCTGCATCAGCTGGCCGACACCCGTGATGTCGATCGACGCAAAGGGGTTGGCCTTGAAGATCCCTTCCTCCGTGTAGGTCTGGAGGAATGACCCCATGTCATCGCGGCTCATGCCGAGCGTGGTCTGCGTGAGGTCGTTGGTGCCGAACGAGAAAAACTCGGCCGTCTCGGCGATCTCGTTGGCGGTGAGGGCGCCACGCGGGATCTCGATCATCGTGCCGACCAGATACTTGATCTTCTGGCCTGTCTCCTTCTGCACCTGCTCCGCCACCCGATGGACGATCGCCACCTGGTTGTCGAGCTCCTTCTTGAAGCCAACCAGCGGCACCATCACCTCAGGCCGTACCTTGATGCCGTCTTTCTGCACCTTCGCGGCGGCCTCGAAGATCGCTCGCACCTGCATCTCCGAGATCTCAGGATAACTGATACCGAGGCGGCAGCCGCGGTGCCCGAGCATCGGGTTGAACTCGTGGAGCGACTCGACCCGCGCCTTCACCTTCTCCACCGGAAGGCGGAGCTTGCGGGCCAGGTCGGCCTGCGACTTCTCGTCATGTGGCACGAATTCGTGGAGCGGCGGATCGAGCAACCGGATCGTGGCCGGCCGGCCGTCAAGCGCCCGGAAGATGCCCTCGAAATCGTCTCGCTGGTAGGGAAGGAGCTTGCCGAGCGCCTCACGACGATCCTCTTCACTTTCCGCGAGGATCATCTCCCGCATCGCGTCGATGCGGTCGCCTTCGAAGAACATGTGCTCCGTTCGCGTCAGACCGATACCTTCGGCACCGAAGGCGATGGCCTGCCGCACCTGCTCGGGCGTGTCGGCATTGGTCCGCAGGCCGAGCTGCCGGTGCTTGTCGGCCAGCTTCATAATGAAGTCGTAGTACTGGAAGACTTCCGAATCCTGCGGCTTCATCGTCTTGGCCACGAGCACCTGCTTGAGCTCGCTGTCAGCCGTCTGGATCGCCCCGGCGAAGACCTCACCGGTCGAGCCATTGATGGAGATCGCATCGCCTTCCCGCAGCGCCTGGCCGGCGCAGGAGAGCGTGCCCTTGCCGTAATCGATCTGGATGGCACCGGCACCGGCCACGCACACCTTGCCCATCTGCCGAGCCACGAGCGCCGCATGGCTCGATACACCGCCGCGGCTGGTGAGAATGCCCTCGGCCGCGATCATGCCACGGAGATCTTCCGGGCTCGTCTCGACGCGGGCCAGCACCACTTTCTCCCCCTTCTCGGCCAACTGCTCGGCCTTGGCGGCCGTGAACACGAGCTGGCCCGTGGCGGCGCCGGGGCCGGCGGGAAGGCCGGTCGTGAGCAACTGGCCACTCTTCTTGGCCTTCTCATAGGCGGCGCGATCAAAGATCGGGGCCAGCAGCTGCGAGAGGGCATCGGGGTCGGCCGACTGGATCGCGTGCGTAGCGGTCATCAGCTTCTGCTTCACCATGTCGTGAGCGATCTTCACGTAGGCCAACGCCGTCCGCTTGCCGTTGCGGGTCTGCAGCATGTAGAGCTTGCGATTCTCGACCGTAAACTCGAAGTCCTGCACGTCGCCGAACTTCTTCTCGAGTGTGGCCCGCACCTTCTCTAGCTCTTTGTAGGTGTTGGCGAAGACGGGATCGTGCTTCATTTCGGCGACCGGCAGCGGCGTCCGCACACCGGCCACCACGTCTTCGCCCTGGGCGTTGACAAGATACTCGCCGTAGAAGACGTCTTCCCCGGTGGCGGGATCGCGGGTGAAGGCCACGCCGGTGGCGCAGTCATCGCCCATGTTGCCAAACACCATGCTCTGCACGTTGACGGCCGTGCCCCATTCGTCGGGGATCTTGTACTTGCGGCGGTAAAGGATCGCCCGCTCGTTCATCCAGCTGCCGAACACGGCGCCGACGGCGCCCATCAACTGCTCGAAGGGATCCTGCGGGAAGTTCTTGCCGGTCCGCTGCTTGATGAGCGTGAGATACCGCTTGATCAGTTCGCGGAGGTGCTCCTCCTGCAGGTCGGTGTCGTTGTGGATGCCGAGCTGATGCTTGAGGCCGTCCATCACCTCGTCAAATGGTTCGTGCTCGTTTTCATGCACCTTCTGCACGCCCATCACGACGTCGCCATACATCTGAATGAAGCGGCGATAGGAGTCGTAGGCGAAGCGGGGATTGCCGGTCGCCTCGGCGAGCGTCTTCACGCTCTCGTCGTTGAGGCCGAGGTTGAGGATCGTGTCCATCATGCCCGGCATGCTGTCGCGGGCACCGCTGCGAACGCTCACGAGCAGCGGCTTCTGGTGGTCGCCAAACTTCTTGCCCGTCTCTTTTTCCAGCAGCTTCACGTAGGCGTGCACCTCGTCTTCGAGGCCCTTGGGAAACTTCTTGCCGTGCTTGTAGTAGTCGATGCATACCTGCGTGGTGATCGTGAAGCCGGGGGGCACCGGCAGGCCGATCGACGTCATCTGGGCGAGGTT
>JAYQOK010000105.1:0-13824 GCA_038144795.1 Candidatus Kuenenia sp.
GCTCGTCAATGGCCTGGGCGCGCTGCGGTTGTGGTGTCATTGGTGACGATCCACAAGGGCGTTTGGACTGGGCCCATAGTCTTGGACGGGCTCAAGGTTTCTCGCATCAGTTCCCATCTTGATGAAGAGGGATCGCCATCAACGAAAGCCCCTCTGCGGGAGAATGCCGACGGGAGCTTCCAGGGCTCGATCGTGCTGGGCAAAGGCTTTGTGCTCGACTCCAAGGAGGCAAAGGCATTGCTGGCTACGGACGCGCGATCGGGAAACGTCATCCAGCCGTACCTTAACGGGTCTGACCTAAACACTGAACCAACACAACTGGCAACTCGATGGGTGATTAACTTTTACGACTGGCCCGAGGAGAAGTGTCGCTCGGAATACGCCGACGTCTATGCGATCGTCGAAAAGAGAGTCAAGCCTGACCGCACACGCCGTGATGCTAATGGGGACTACGTCTTGCGAAAGCCGCTGCCACAACGGTGGTGGATTTATGCTGACAAGCGACCCAAACTGTATGCGGCGATCAAAACTCTTCGTCGCGTACTGGTCGTAGCTCAGGTAAGTCGCACGCTTGGCTTTGCATTTGTTTCGCCGGATCAGGTCTTGGATGCAAAACTTATTGTTTTTCCATTCGAGGACGGGGCTCGTTTTGCCGTCATGCAGTCTGCTTTCCACGCCGTTTGGGCGTGGCGCTACTGCACGACGATGAAAACCGACCTGACCTACACTCCCACTGAACTATTTGCGACTTTCCCTTTCCCGGCACTGGATGCCGCGGCTTTTTCGGAGCTAAATCGCGTCGGCGACTTCTACCACGAGCATCGTCGGAAACTGATGCTGTCACTGTGGTTGGGGTTGACGGACGTCTACAACCTCTTCCACTCGCGGGAGGTGGAGGGGGATCTGGCGAAGCATTTCGCGAGTCGGGCGAAGAAGGATCCTCGCGGCGAGTTGATCCCGGAGGAGCACCGGGCGGGGGCGATGTCGTTCACGCCTGAGCAGGCCCTGGCGGGCATCCTCGAGCTTCGTCGCCTGCACGTCGAGTTGGACGTGTGCGTCCGCGACGCCTATGGCTGGCATGATCTGCCTCTGGAGCAAGACTTCCACGAGGACGAGACGCTCCCCGAGAACGACCGCGTCCGCTACACGATCTCCGCCGCCGCCCGCAAGGAGCTCCTGAAGCGTCTCCTCGCCGAAAACCACCGCCGCGCCGCCGCCGAATCCGCCGCCCAAGCCCTTATTCCACCGTCCGCCAAAAAGGGCTCCAAGCGAACACGCCGCAAAGCCTCATCCGACGACGGCGGCCTCTTCGCAAACCAGGAGTGACGCCAGATATGCACTCCCCGATTTCTATCGAGTCGATGACGGGGTTCATTGAATACGTGGAGGAGCACTGCCCAGACGACTACGCGCTTTTTCGTGGTCAGCCTAAAGCAAAGCCGTTGCTTCCGCCGATTGGCCGCGACTCCTTTGTGCCACGGAAGAATCTCGCGGAATCGGAACGTCACATGCTCGATGAATTTCGGGCAACCGCACTGCCGTTCTTGTCTTTTGAGCCAAAAAGTGAGTTGGAGTGGCTGGCTGTGGCCCAGCATCACGGCATGTCCACTCGTCTTCTCGACTGGACGACGAATCCACTCGCCGCACTGTGGTTTGCAATTCGTAGCGCAGGTAAAGACGACAATGCAGTCGATGTGTGGTGCCTCGATGCAAACGAACTAGGCGTTGTTCCGAACAACGTCCGGAACAAGCCGCTGTCAGCCACCCGGTGCCACGTGTACCGCCCACCGCACGTATCTGCAAGGATCGTCCGGCAATCGGGCTGGTTTACGCTTCATCCGATTGATAGCGACGGCGCCTTCCGTGCCCTTGAAGCCGACAAGAAGTACGCCAACGCCCTCACGCTACTTCGCATCCCGCGGAGAGCTTTCGCCGATATTCGGTTTTCCCTCGATCGGTACGGCGCCCACGAGGCATCATTTATGCCCGACCTGCCGGGAGTAGCAACTTACGTTGACTGGTGTCATCGGAAACTTCCTGACGAACAAAGCACCGACGACCGCGGGCGGCCCACCCGCCAAGCTAAACGCAAGCGCAAAGCAAAGTGATCCAAGAGAGGCATCTCCCGCCGCCGCGATATCCCCTTCCGTCTTTCATCAGGAACTGAGTGATGCAGCTTTACGAATACAAACCGTTTCAAAGGCAAGTCGCTCGGCTAGCTCGGCAGGGTGGAGCCGCCGACATGGCATATCGCGAAGTCGTCTCGGCGATCAACAACTGGCGACATCGGATGCCGGTCACCCTTGCGCGTACGAAGAACGGCGAAAACCGCATCCCGCATGCCGTCAAATACGATCTGCATGGCGACTACCGGCTCGTCACCGTGGAGCACGACCACGCTCGAATCCTGCTGTTCGTCGGATCGCATCCTGAGGCAGAGCGATGGCTGGAAAACAATCGCGGTGGTCAATTTGTCGTCAACAAGAAAGGGCAGATCGACTTCACTCGAGTTGATGCCCCAGCTATCAACACCGAGGCGCTGCAGGATGAAATGCCGGAGGCGCCTCGTCTAACTGGCCCCGTCCTTCGGCAACTACCGAATGACGTAAGTGATCTTCTTGGGCTTCCTCGTCCAGTCGCTCTCAGTCTTGGGCTCATCACCTTCGAGTTGCTTCTGGACGACGATAACGCCTGGGAGATCATTCACGCCCAAGCTTACATATCGGATGCTCAACGAAGTGCGACAATCGATGTTGTTAATCATCTTCGCCACGGGCAGGTGAAGCAGGCGATCGCGAGGATAGAGGCTTATGCAGAGGAGGCGACCGCAGCCCCTGAAGCCGTCGTCGCTGCACTTGAGGCCGGGACCGCCTCGGACACGCTTGCGAATCTCTCTGCGCTCAGTGATGCCGACTTTGAGCAGCGGTTTCGCAATAGCGGATACACCGAATGGCTGCTCTTCCTCCATCCCGACCAGCAGAAGCATGTGGAGGCGTCACACAGCGGTCCGGCCCGACTTATTGGAGTATCCGGCTCGGGTAAGACCTGTGTCCTCGTCCACCGTGCGAGTTCACTGGCGAAACGCTACCCGGGCGAGAAGGTTCTCGTCCTGGTGCTTAATGAGTCGTTAAGGCAGTTGCTGACGAGTCTTGTTGAGCACCTGTGCCCTGAGGAGCAACGCAAACAGATCGAGGTCATGCGAATCTATGACTACTGCTACAAGGTTGTGAAAACGATCAATCCACAGGCTGTCATCAATCCGGTAGATGAGGTCAGTGGCGAGAACCTCGCGATTTGCTGGAGGGATTTCACCAACCGTCCACACGCCTTGCGGGAATCAAAAACGCTTCGATCCGCCATTCAGGCTATGTTGGTCGAACCCTGGGGATACCTGCATGACGAACTCATTTGGGTGCGTACTGGCACCGGTGGGTCACGATCCGAGCGCATGGCGTACTTGACGACCGAGCGGCGAGGCCGAGCTCTGCAGTTTCCGGTGATCCAGGATGGGCGCCTCGACTACGACAGTTCCCGCACGACCACAGGCCTTCGGGCTGACGCACGCGCGCGCGTGTTGCGACTACTCGACTTCTACGAGGAGTACATGGCCGTCGGAGGGCTTCTCGACGAGGACGGCGTCGCCCTCATGGCCTACGAATTGCGTGATCGAATTCAACACCATCCCTCGCTACGCGCGCGATGCGTACTGGTGGACGAAGTCCAGGATTGCTCGACGACGCAGTTGGGAGTGATTGCGAGCGTCCCCTCTGCGGAACCTGATGGCCTGATGCTCGTTGGTGATCCTGTTCAGAAAGTCTTTCCGCGTCAGCAGCATCTCAAATCCGCTGGCATTGATATCAAAGGCCGTGCGTCGCGACTCAATACAAACTACCGCAATACTCGGGAGATACTCGATGCGGCTTATCCGGTCATCGAGGCATACCGGAAGCGTAGCCCAGTGCCCGAGGACGAAATCCTTCAGCCGGAATTAGCGTGCAGACATGGTCCTAAGCCGAAGCTGGTTGTGTGCGCTACACCGGAAGAGCAATGGCGGTGCGTTGAATTTGTGATTCGGCATCTGCGAGACACCGGCAATCCATCGATTTGCGTAGGGTCGCCTCGCCCGGCTATCCGAGTGGAGCCATGGCGGCGAGGTGCAGTCGCCGCTCAAAAGAGTCCTCAAGTAGACGCATCGCTTCTCGACATCTGCGATCGGAAAAAGTGGCCGATCACAGGGATTGAAGGCAAGGTGCACCTTGCCACGCTCGCCGAGAGTGTCGTCGGCGCCAAGTTTGAGGACATGAAAGGGTTTGAGTTCAAGAATGTGCTATTGGTCGACTTACACGATCGAAGGCTTATCTCACCATCGATTCCGCGCGATGAGCATTGGCGTATTGCATTCCAAGTGTACGTGGCGATGACGCGGGCCCAGGAGGCTCTCTGGCTATTCGCCGTTGGCGAGCCATCGCAACTGCTGCGGCCAATCGAAGGCTACATCGATCGCATTACACCTGCGGATCTGATGGGCGCTGCACCCTCAGCAGCGGATGAGGCTGACCGGGCAGACACGAGCGGAAACACGCCCACCCAATCACCCGATCCGAGCGCTGACGAGAAGACGGCAAATACAGATGGCCCAACTGGCCCGGCAATAGCCACGGGTGCCTCTCGCGGCGACACTTCTGTCATGAGCGCCGACGAAGAGGAAGAAGCCGAAGAAGGTGAGCGTATCGAACTTCCATTTGTGCCATCCGATACATCAACTGCGGACATGCTGGCATACGCCGGTGAATACCGAGACGATCCCGCGATATTTGAGCAAATCATGCTGCAGTTGAACGATCGTGACTGCACACGATTTGTGTCACAGATCTCTGCTCTACGTGAGCACTGGTTGCAGCTTGTACGGCGTGAAAGTACGCGCAGATTGATGAACGCTGGGAGCCCGGAGTGGCCAAAGCGTGCGATCGCAGGCCGCACAGAGGCCCTATCTGGAAAAGTATTTCCTTATGCTGAAGGCATGCTGAGTTTCATGGGCTACAGCGTCGGGGCAACCAGCCGCCTAACGACCATGGAACGCAGACAAATACTCACCTACGTCTATATGGGCCAACTGCCAATCGTCACGAGCCAGGCCTATACGCAGGAATGGGGATCGCCGGGTAGCTACAAACGCTTGAGCAAGTTGAAGAATGCCATTCTCACCTTCGTCCGAAACGCTCAGCGCCGTCGCACCAATATGGCCGTTGCCATTCAGGAGTGGCAGGAAGACCTGAGGTTTATACATCATGCCTTTGGTTAAAACGTTCTGCACCCGTTCATGCGTAACGCCATAAGCACCTCTTGCTGGCAGGGCAACATCGCCTCGAGGCCTGGTTTCTGGGATGAGCCTGTCATGGCGAGCAGAGACGAACGTAAGCGGCAAAAGAAACGTCGCAAGGAAGACAAAAAGAACGCGGATCGCGCAAAGGAACTTCAGCGTCGAGCCGCAATCGAGAGGCGGCGGTCGCAGTACCCCCACGTCGAATACGACACGCGTGGCGGCGATCCCGAGTTCGTGTCGATCGTGAAAAGGCTGGTGGCCAGCTTTGACTTCACCGATCCGTCCATCTGCCCGCCCGACATCCAGCGGTTGTACCGGCTGCAGAAGTCGATGGGATATCCGCGTCTCAGCGAAATGTTTCAGGGTCTGGCGAACGACGTCTTCAAGGATCGCGCTACTGCCGAGCTTCGGGCCGCGGAACTTGAGCATCCTCTGGGAGGGTTTCTTGGGCAGTGGCTGTTTGATCGACTACCAGAGCCCTGTCGTGAACACCCTCTGCCATTTCATTACTTCTGTGTCCGCCCCGTCGAGGATTTCATCGGCATAGAGTTTGAGTTCCTGCCGTCACAGAAGACGGATTCGGGAACAATCTACTACTCGCCTGCGAAGCCCCAAGTGCAGTTCGGCGGAGCTTCGTGGACGGTGGCATTCTCCCGCCACGCGATTGAACGAGCGTGCCAGCGATTCACGCCGGTTTCGCCGATCACGTTCCTGTATTTCCAGATGAACTACATCTACTTCCGATGCTGCACATACTTTGAGCCGCTCGAGTTCGCGGACGGCCAGCCTGCCATTCGCCTCTATGGCGAATGCGACGAGGTGCCCGACCGCGAGATGCGATTATACCGTGACCAGATTTTGGGAGAGGCATATCAGCGAGGCAAAGGCAAGGCGCACTACGTGCTTGGCTATTGCCCGATCGCCTTCAAGGGAGGAAAGGCAGTGGCGACCACCTTTCTCTACCCCGGCTACAGCGGAACACCAGAAGACGTGCTCGTAAAACGGGCTCGCATCTCACCATTGGAGCGGGAGCGACTCATACAGGCGGCAAACAACAACAATCAGCATCGAGTGCTATCGCTGGGAAACGCCGACGTAATCAAGTGGTATCACGATCACGGCGTGCCCCAAGTCGTTCAACTACCCCTCGGGGTTATCCAACTGGACTAGGTGCATCCAACCACTCCGGTACGAGACGCTAATGGCAACTGTCTTTCCCTTCCTGACTGCCGCTGATCCCGCTGGCACGAGCGAGGGCACGCACGATCCGCTGGGGCTCTACCAAATCGCCGATCAGTTGGCTTCGGAACTCGTGCCCGCCGTGCGGGAACGGATGATCCGTATTCGCTTCCTGACGACGATCGCCGTTGGCACTTTCATCACGGAAGGGCTCACCGAAGACGCAACCGAACGAGAAGCTTCCCCCTATCTCATCTGGGAATGGCACGTCGTTGAGTCCATTGTCCGCAGCCGCCACGAGGCCGCAGGAGAGGATGGCGTCTGGGGCGTCCCCGGCACCGTCGTCGCACGCCGAGCGATAGGGCAACACGGATACCTCGACGCCCGCAGCTATCTCTCAACCCCTCGCGTCTTCGGGTTTCACGGCGTCTACAAAAGACTCGCCCACCATCTGGGGATCACGAACGTCCACCTCGGACCGGGGCCTGCGGCAGAACGACTCGTCGATGCCTGGGCGCGTGACCGAGGCCTCGCTGGTCTACGAGGTGCCGAGCCGCTATTCGCCAAATGGCGAGATGCTCTCGAGAACGGCCTGTCGGCCAAGCCGCCGAAGACTCACCCCAGATGGGCAGCCGCCGACTGGCTCGAATTGGCGCAGGCGTTTCTGCCTGATGGAGCTGGCCCACACGAGAGAAAAATCCTGCGTGAGCTGCTTCTTTCAGCGGATGCCCGCCGCTTGGGAGCGCTGCCTGACCTCTGGAGCCTGCAGAACGATGTCGGTGACGATGCATTCGCCGAAGAGATGCTACACGACCGCCTCGAAGCCCATGCTCGCTCCTACGTCCCTCTGCTGACGGCTATCCGCGCCTACGAGGGCTTTGCCCGGTCTATGCAGGACGCTTTCGACGTGCTGCGACACAGGGCCGGCGTCCCCGATTCGAAAGGTTTTGCGCTTTCTGCCATCGCTCCAGACCCAGACTACCAGGCCTGCGTTGCTGGGCTTGATCGCAAGTTCTCTGCGGCGCGAACAGCCCTTGGCGAGGTTGGCAATGGTGCTTCTGCACTGCAGGCCATGTTCACGGATCGCTTTGCGTCGTTCGAGTCACCTATGGATCCCGGACAGACGGCCGTCGCCTTGCGAGCCTTGCATGAGAAGGTCCAAAAAGACAAGTCAGCCGAGGGCAAGCGGTCGTGGTTCGACAATCTCGGTGGTGAACGCATCTACGTCCGGCACAACTATCGAATCGAACAGCCCACGATCCAACCGGCAAAGTACCTCCACGGTTACCGCGGGCAGCCCATTCGCCGCTTCTTCAAGGACTTACGGAAACGATGAGCCGGCGGTCGAAGCGAGACAACAGCAGCACTATGCTCGACCTGTGGCGGCCGCCACGAGGGACGGGCGATCCCGTGGGATGCCTCGCGACCACATACACGTTTAGCCCTGCTCTGTTCGACGAGCAGTGCTTGGCCCGATTCCTCAGCATAGAGTCGGAGCCCGATCGGGAAGACCTCGCCTTCCTGCTCGAGCGAGAGACACGGTTGGGAGGCATCTATGCCGGGGTGCTTGTCGACTACACCCAGGCCGGCGTCGAGCACTCACTGAGATGGGACGTGCTTGCCACTCGCGTGCCCGGAGGGAAGCAGCACGCAAAGGTGAACCTTCTCGCTTGGATGGACTGCGTTCGTGTGATTGTCTCGTCCGCCAACCTTACGGACCCCGGATACCGGCGGAATTTCGAGGTGGCATCGGCGGTCGACTTCCGGGCCGACGAGTGCGATGCACCGCTTCTCGAATCAGTTCTGCAGATCCTGAAGGCTGTGCTCGGCTTTGTTCCGGCAGGTGCTGACCGGCCGGAAGTGGACCGCGCCCGCGCGTTTCTTGGCCGAGTCGAAACAATAACCCGCGAATGGAAGAGGCTGCCGCGTAGCCGCACCATTCGCCAACAACTCGCGTGTACGCTTCCTGGCCGCGGGCCGGCAGCCCGCAGCGCGATTGGAGAGTTCATCGCTGCATGCCGTTCACGTGGGGCTTCGCCGCACGAGGCCTGGGTCGCCTCCCCTTTCTTCGACGTCGACCAGGGGCATAACCGCGCCGTCGAGTCTCTGTGCAGTCAAATGGCTCGCGGCAGACAGCACCACATCTGCTTCTGTGTGCCTGGCAGCGACAGCGAGGGCCGTGCAAGCCCCCCGCGCCTTTTCGCACCGCGGGCGTTGCTCGATACAGCCGAGAAACACGGGGCCAGCGTCACCATCGAGATGGTGCCCTCGGTCGACGGAAAAGAGCAACGCCCGTGGCACGCGAAGATGATCCATGTTGTCGCCGATCGCTACTCGGCATTGATGATCGGCTCGTCCAACTTCACGAGCGCCGGACTAGGGCTGATGCCCGCACGCAACATCGAGGCCAATCTCGTAACGCTCGTCGACTATGAGCAGCACGGCCGCGATGAAGGCCTCTTAGAAAGTGTCTGGAACGGCATGGTTCCGATCCCGGAGCCCGACCAAGCCGAGTGGCTCGGCCCGCAAGCCGATGAGGAGGGCGATGCTACGGGCCTGCCGTTGCCGGCCGGATTTCTGTCTGCCGAGTATAGAGCCGGTGAACCCAGGCAACTCGTCATCCGGCTCGCACCGGAAGCGCTTCCCGCGACATGGAAGATCGACGCAGTGGGGCGAGGATTGTCCGCATCTGGTGGGAGTGGCCGCCTTGTTCTGGACTCGACCGGCTGGCGAGAGCGCGGCGGGCCGCCAATCGTGGACGTCGACTGGGTTCAAACTGATCCGCCAGAAAAGCTTCGTGTCTCCTGGGATGAACAAACCGCTTTCCTGCCGCTGAACGTGGATGACGCCCGTTCGCTGCCTGCACCGTCGATTCTCCGCGACATGACGGCAGATGAAATGCTTGCCATCCTCGCTGCGACCGACCCCGGAGCTGCTCTTCGCATCTGGGAGCACCGGCGACGCCTTGGAGTCTCCGGGGTTTACGACCCGGATCTCGACTCCGCGACCCCCATCGACCTCGACCCCCTGAGCCGGTATCGCATCTCGACGACATTTCTACACCGCGTCCGACAACGGGCCCGAATCATGGCGCAACTGCGGCTGTTCATCGAGAAACCGGCGAGCAGCATCCAGGGTCTCGAATGGCGCTTACGCGGGTTGATCGGCATCGAGCCACTGGCCCAAAAGTTTGCGGAGGAATTTGACGCCGCCAGCACGACAGCAACGAACGACGCTGATCCGCGAGAAGCTCTGCTGACACTCGCCGACCTGCTTATCGTACTTCGCGAAGCCACATATGCTCCCCAAGACGGCGCCATCACGAAGCCGCAATTCGAGAAGACGTATCGGCCCTTCGTGCGCGATCTAGCTAACCACCTCGACGATACGGTCCGGCTGCGACTGCCTGCCTTGCCTACCGACATTTCGGAATTCTGGAACCGCGTCGTGGAGCGGTGCCGAGCATGAGCGCAGCCTATCTCATACCCGACGAACTCGTTCTCGGAAGACGGATTACCGGCAACGTGCCGGAGTCCGACCAACTGCGGCAGCGCCGTGAGGTCGAGGAGATCCTGCAACGATTTGAAGGGCAGCCCGGCGTGATCCTGGCCGACGAAGTAGGGATGGGTAAGACGTTCGTGGCCCTCGCGATTGCAACAAGCATCGCATTGCGTAACCCCGTTGGGCCGGTGATCGTTATGTCGCCCGCCACGCTCGTCCCAAAGTGGCAGCAGGATCTCAAGACATTCTGCCAGCTCTACATGGATAGTCGCCGCCCGGTGGCTGTCGGCGAAGCTTCACATGCGGAACTCATCGCCCGCGATGCCCTCCGTTTTGCTGAGGTGAAGGACAGCGCTGCCTTTCTCCGGCTGCTCGATGACCCTCGTCCGACCCGTGCCCACCTGATCTTTGTCAGCCATGGGGCCATGTCACGGCGACGGATGGACAAGTGGGTCAACCTGTGCCTCGTTGCGGAAGCGCTGCGTCGGCATGGCCGAGGGGCCAACCACGCGTTGATCCAGGTCAAGAAGGTCATCCACCGGTTTCTCGCCCAGTTGCTTTGGATGACAGGTAAGGAGAGCCGGCACGACCTCGGCGAGGAACTCTGGCAACGACTTCTTCGATCTTCACCAAGCGACTGGAAAGAGATTTACAACGCCGGCATCCGCAAGGATGAGCGCAAACTCCCCGACGACCCGGTACCGAAGGCGGTTCTCCGGTCATTGGACGAGATCGATCTGCGGGAACTCGCCGAATCCTTGAAGCACATGCCGCTGCGAGCTCGCGGCGGTGCGGAGCGAGTTGCCCAGCGAGTTGGGACGGTCCGAGAAGAACTCCGCAAGGTGGACCGCAGGCTCTGGGGAGAGGTATTGGCCAAGTCGCGTTGGCGATCCCCCCTTCTTGTCATGGACGAGGCCCACCACCTCAAGAACTCCGACACGCAATTGGCCAAGCAGCTGCAGTCAGCGGAGGCAGCAGAGGATTTACGGACCGGCGACGGGGCGATGGCTGAGTCGTTCGATCGCATGCTGTTCCTCACAGCTACCCCATTTCAGCTCGGTCATAAGGAACTTGTTCATGTGCTCGCACGATTCGGAGATGCCCGCTGGGACTCAGCAGCCTTCGGCGACAAGGCTTCTTTCAAGGCGTCTCTCGCTGCTCTCCATCATGCCCTCGACGACAGCCAATACACCTCGATCGCCCTCCAGCGGGCATGGAGTCGAATGCGACCCGAGGACTTGCCGGCCACGCCGGCCGGTCTCGAGGACTGGTGGCACGGCATCCAATTGGCTGACGCTGATGCCCTGACGATCCACCAGCGGGCATTTCGCGACGCCTATGAGGCAGCACTGCAGAAACGCCGCGAAGCCAATGTCAGGCTCCGCCCGCTCGTCGTGCGACACAACAAGGGCGATCGATGGCCAGGCTCACCAATTCGTCGCCGGCACCGAGTGGAGGGTGCAGCAATTGGGAATCAAGGTGACGCGGCCGGCGCGGGCATCGACGTCCCAGCGGATCAACTTCTGCCTTTCTTTCTGGCGGCACGAGCGGCCGTGAATCCCCACAAAGACCTGCTCGGCGATGCACTCTGCTCGTCGTACGAGGCTTTTCGGCATACTCGCGAACATCGACAGCACCCGGAAGACGTTGATGGTGCCAACACGCCGCACGAGGCGGAACGAAAGAGGCGGCAGGCGGAGCTTGACGCGCTCCTGAGCGACCGCTGGTATCTGGCGGAGTTCGACGCGGCGGTGACGAAAACATCGATGTCGATCCACCCCAAGATCGCAGCCACCGTCCAGCGTGTGGCCGATCTGTGGGAACAGGGTGAGAAAGTCGTCATCTTCGCCTTCTATCGCCACACCTGCCGGGCCCTACGAAGGCACATCAGCAATGAACTCGACCGGCGGCTGTTAGCCAGAGCCCGGGAGCGACTTGCCCTGCCGGCGACGTCGCATGATCGTCACGCCATCGATTCCCGTCTCGAAAAGATTCAGAACCGGTTCTTCGATGATACCGGTTCGCCAGGCCAACGGGCGATGGATGCGGCCCTCGATTCCATCATGGATCGTCATGCAGCTTTGATCGATGCCATGCCCTCCGCTGCGGGGACGCGCGAGATTCTAACAACGGTTATGCGACGGTTCTTGCGAGTTCACTCGACGCTGGTCCGATGCTTCCCGTTCGAGAAGGAAGGGATTTCCAGGCCGGCGGAGCTGGTCGATCAGCTCCTGGATCACGCCGATGGATCCGGAATGTCATGGCGTCAGAAGTTCCACGACTTTATCGAGTTCGTCCTGTCCCGATGCTCCACCGAGGAACGCACGCTATACCTGACGGACCTTCAGCGGATCAGCACCGGTGCACATAAGGCGGGCGAGGATGACGCGGGCGACCAGGCCGGCCATGACGACGGGGATGGTACGACACTTGCGAACGTCGCCCTATGCAGTGGAGAGACTCGGATGGAGGTTCGGGTACGCCGAATGCGCACCTTCAATACGCCTTTTTTTCCTGACGTCCTCGTGTGCAGCGAGGTGATGGCCGAAGGCGTAGACCTCCAGCGATTCTGCCGTCACATGATCCACCACGACCTGGCCTGGAACCCTAGCACGATCGAGCAGCGCACTGGCCGGATTGATCGGATCGGCTGCAAAGCAACCAACCGTCACCCGATCACGTCGTTTCTGCCCTACATCAGTGGTGCAGCCGACGAGCGGCAGTTTCGCGTAATGCAAGACCGCGAACAATGGTTCCAAGTTGTGATGGGCCAGCAAGCAGTAGCAGATTTGATTACCGCTGAGAAAGTCGAGGCGTCGTCGCCGCTGCCTCAGTCGCTAGTCATGTCACTTGCGTTTGATCTCTCCTGCAACGTCCAGTAACGACCTTCGGTGCCTACGCCCCCGTGCCGCAACGACAAATGACAGGCTGCAGCTAAACACGTGACCCTAAATAATCGCAAATAACCCGGCATATTCCTTGAGCGGCCTACTGGTATCGGCCGCCATCCTCTCCAAGGAATGTGCCATGCACGACTCTCTCACGAAGCACGCCGCCCAACTTGCGCGGCTGGCGATGATGATTCGGATCGGCCTCGATAGCGCCGAATCCGCGATTCCCGGCATCAATGACCTGCTTGCCGAGTTGGCCTCGCTCGGGATTACTGATTTCCAAGTCGAGGGTCCAGCGATCTACTGCAGACCTGCTGGCCCGTCCAGCGCCTACGACGACTCGTTTGTCGTCTATCAGGCGGCAATCCTCCAGCCCGGCGGTATCGGCGCCGTCGTCTGGGACACAACCGACTATGAAGAACACACAAGCCCTCCACACGGCGACCCCGTTGACCTCAATCCCAACTTCCTCGGCTATGAACAATGCCCGCCGATCGTGCGGGCATTGCTGGTAGCCCATGCGGGACGACTGCTCGAGCGGTTCATGGGCGACGTCCGGCTGCTCGGCTGAAAACCACAGATCATTGCCTTCGATGCGATGTGATTAATCCCGGCTCGCCATAGCCGCTGACGGCACACACGGTCTCGGGGGGCGCGTTTCCACGAGACGTTGTCGTTTGTGCTGCCGCCAGTTCCTCCAACCGGTGGCGTGCCGACTGGGGCCAACGCGGCTCCCGGGCACGCCACCGGGTTTTCTATTTGCCAAACCGATTTCCCCACCCGAAACCCTATGACCTCACCTCACGACAGCCTTAGTTCACCTGAGGACGACAGCCAGAACTGCCCACGGGATCGCATCGATGCCGACCCGCCATACGAATCGAATTTTCCCGACAAAGTCACACATTTCCGAGACCTTCTCGCGGAAAT
>JAYQOK010000106.1:0-13752 GCA_038144795.1 Candidatus Kuenenia sp.
GTCTGGTGGAGGGCAAAACCCTAACTTAAAAACTGGTACCGCACTGGGGGGCAGGTCAGGGCGGCTCCTGAATGCTCGGTCGCCGCGATTCGGACAGCTTCGATAAATTCCCGGAGTGTCTGCACACGCCGCCAGTGTTCCGCTGTCTGGAAGAGTTCCTCTAGCCGCTCCCGGCGCCGGCGGATTTTCCTTTCTTTACGAGCCTTGCGTTTCGCAGCTTCTTCCTCGAGTCATCGGATTTCGTCCCGCCGTCGCTGCTCCTCGGCCCGTTGCGCTTCCATGCGGCGATTGTCGTCGATCGGCGCGAGCTACCGCCTCCAAGACGCCAAGCGGCGACGACGGCGGGCGGACTGACAAGCGAACCGAACCAACCGCGACACCCCCACTGTCTCAGGAGAGATCGACACCACCCAGCGCCACTATTTTCGACCGCCCCGCGCCGCCGTTTTCAACCGCCGTCAACAGTCGCTGTCGTGAAGGGTGAGGAGGTCTTCGATCCCTAGGACGCCCGGATCGATGCCGTGAGCACCGCGGAGATGGCCCTGAATCTCCTCGAGGCTGGGCGTCCAATCACCGTTCACGTTCCAGCGTGGCCCGGCGATTCGAGATACGGTTCTGACGGCTGACCTGCCCCCCTTAAACGAGGCCCCACCGGGAGAAAGGATTTCGGGCGTCCCCTTCTAAGGCGGGCATGTCATTGGCAAAATCTTCTTGACTTTAAGTCCAATTGGGCACAAAATCTAACATCCATAGCCTTTCGGAAGTGTCGTGCTGCCTAATCGCGTGGTGGCTCCTGGATACAAAGCCGGTCCTATGCTTTCGCGAGGTTCTTATGGCTGGGGGTACTTCTCGTGCTCGTGCTGCGCTCGCGCGAGCCTATCGTTCTATTTTTTTCCGAATGCGTTGGCTGAATGCCCTTGCGGAGCGAGGCTTACGGCCGCTGTCTCAGCATCGGAAGAAACTTACGCAATGCGATAGGTCTTCAAAGAAGTCCTCTCACCAGACCTCTTTTCGACAGGTGAAGCCTCGGCACGCCGCCTTTGGGCTTCGGCATATGGAGTCTCTTGAGCAGCGGGCAATGCTCGCCGCTGATCTTTCCTACGGATCAAGCGCCGAACCAACGATCGAGTTCACGCTCAGTTTCAACACAGATACGAATGAGTACCAGCTTGCCGACTCTTCGTCTCCAGAGACGATTCTTTCGACAGCGTCAAAGGCCGACGCTGTCGCTGGAGGAATTCGGATTTCGGCACCGACAGGCGCTAGCATTTTGACACTCGACGTGGCATCGCTTGCGAATGCCAGCGCAACAGCTGAGGTCACCCTTATTGGTGACGGCAGAACTGATGATACCGTACGAATTCAGGCCGACACCAATTTCTCAGTGTTGGGCTCTGTCGTTACCGTAGGCGATATTGCATACACCTTGAAAGGCTTTGAGCGACTTGAACTGCATGGCGGCGCGTCTGCCAACACGTTCACGCTAGAGGACATCGATTTTAATGGCATTAGCATTGATGGCGGCGATTCTCTCGACACCATAGTAAGTGATAATGATGGTAATGAGTGGATTATCGGCCTGGAGGAAGCACCAGTCGACGCGGGGATTTTGAACAGTAGCACCGACTTTGCAAGCGTCGAAAACATCATCGGTGGCATAGGAGCAGACGGGTTTGAGTTTACCGAAGGAGCGTCAATAACGGGCACAATTGATGGTGGAGGTGGGGAAGATGGTCTTGATTACGCAGCATACACCACCGCAATTTCTGTTGATTTTTCGAGTGGGCTTGCGACTGGGATGGCTGGCTTTTCGAACATCACCAATGTTACTGGCAGCGCAGCTGCCAACGACGAGCTGCATGGTCCCGCTGCAGATGTTGAGTGGCGGTTCACCGGGTTGAATGAAGGGGTTGCGTACCTCGATTTCTTCGGTGATCAGCTTGCTTTTTTTGACATCGAACATTTCTTTGGTGCGAATGACTTTGCAGACAGTTATGTATTTGACGCAGGCAGCGAACTATCTGGCGTCATTTATGGAGGCACCGGTGGGCCGGACACGCTCGTGCTGCAGGACGACACGACAGTCGGCGGTTATGTCCCAGTCAATGTCAGTGATGCAGGGGCAGGGACAGTCGAGAAATTCGGATATAGCATCACCTACGACGGCATCGAACCGATCATTTCTGGAACGTCCGAGCACCGTATGGTTTATGGCACCAGCCTCGCCGATGCCTATCAAATTACAACTGCTACCAACCCAGGATACTTACGGGTCGCGAACAAAATTGGAGAGTTTTTAGATGCGTCCGACGCTGATCCAGCAAATCATGCCGTTGTGGCATTCCTGGAGTTTGCAGAGCCAACGCAAGAACTTCGTGTCGCACTTGGTTGGGGAAATGACGAGGTGTCGGTTGGACAATTTGTCGCAGACACGTTGTCGTATGCTGTCGTGGTTGACGGTGGGCTTGACGAGAATATTTTGCTCGGTGCTGATCGAGATAACATATGGAAAATTACCTCAGAGGACGCCGGTCTACTCAATGAGCAACTGACATTTGAAAACTTTTACGGCCTTGGTGGCGGAACCGCCGATGATGAGTTCATTTTCATTGACTCAGGAAGCCTGACCGGTGTGGCCGAGGGGGGGGAAGGCGGGTTTGATGTTCTCGACTACAGCCAAACAATGGCAGGTCGGTCATTCGACGTCAGTGAGGCTCTTAATATCGACAAGATTATCGGCGGGACAGGCGTTGACTCTCTGCTTGGCCTGAATGCTCATAACACGTGGACCATAGAGAGTGAGAATGCTGGCTCAATTGAATCAGTGTCATCCTACGAGGTCCCTCTCCAAGGTGGCGATACGGTCGTAAGTGCTGACAATGCCATCTCGCTGCCCCATCTCCATGATCTCACGACGGGCACAAAAGTTCGCTATAGAAGCAGTGGAGCAAATGAGTCGGGCGGCTCACCTTTGGTGAATGGCGACGACTATTATGTGCTTGTCGTCGACGAGCAAACGCTTAAGCTTGCCGCTACTGAGCCGACGCTTTCCACGTTCTCCGACACGGTGTGGTCTGAGGCATCTCGTGAGTTCGAACGCAGTGACACGACGCGTCTTTCAATTAACGACGCGAAATTTGACGGAAGCCTTGCCAAGCTGGTATTCGCAACCGATCACCTTTTAAGTGACGGTGACGTCATCACGTATCGGTACCTGCCGGCAGTCGATGGCACAGCTGATACGAGCGGTCTTGTCGCCGACGCGCAACACTCGGTGCTCGTTCTCGATCCGAAGACAATCTGTATTTTCGAGTATCAACCCACGCAGCCCCTTGGTGTTGTGCCGCTCAGTGAGGCCAATTGGCCTCATGCAGAACAAACGGTGCTGGAGGTCCAGACATCGTTTCCAACGGTCGAGTTCGCCGGGATAGAGACTCTTCAGGGGAACGCGAGCAACGACAGGTTCCTGCTGAAAACAGGAGGGGCCTTAACCGGCTCCATTGAAGGCAACGGAGGCGTTGATTCGCTTGACTACTCTGACTACACCAGTCCGGTTACCGTCAACCTAGCCCGGAGTGGTGAGCCGGGAATGACAGGCATTGCTGGTGGTGTCAGTGGCATTAATGCTGTGTACGGCGGCTTGAGTGCAGACGACACGCTCATCGGCCCTGACGATGAACTCGTGTCTTGGGAAATCACGGGCACCGACTCAGGTAGCGTCAACCAAATTTCTTTCACAGATATTGAGAACCTTACTGGATCAGACTTATCTCAAGACGGGTTTCTTCTGCGGGCAGCCGGGCACGTGTCGGGGCAGATTGATGGTGGCGTAGGTGGACGTGACGCACTCGCCATCGAAGATGTGATTGAAGTAGACGGGATAAGAGGCTTGGCAATTGTCGTGCCGGGTGAAACCGGACAGGGTAGCCTCGGTATTGATCTCGTACGGGAGGCGTTTGCTGATCTGAGAAATAGTGATGCTGAGAGCACCGCTGTCCCAGCCGTCACGATTGCAAGCAACGTGGCAGATCTCGATTCAAGTGAAACCGCGATTTTCACGTTCACAGTGAGTGAGCCTAGCCAAGATTTCAGCCGCGATGACGTCGCCTTACTTGGGGGCACGCTTGGACCGCTATCAAAGCTGAGTGAAACCGAGTACACGGCAGTCTTCACGCCAAGCCCTGGCTACACAGGTGTCGCAAAGGTGTCGGTACCGATTGGTTCTTTTCGGAATGCCGACGGAAACAACAATAGCGAGGCGGCAGAAGCGACGATCGCCGTGTCAGTTGCCAGGCCAACAATCTCCGTTGCGAGTGACGTTGCGATCCTTAACGACGGGACGGACGGCGAGACGGCGACAATCACGTTCACTCTGAGTGAACACTCAGATGACTTCGATGAGTCGGCGATTGACGTCACCGGGGGCGTGTTGTCAGGGTTTTCACAAGATAATTTAAACCCCCTTCTTTACACCACAACCTTCACCCCCAACCTCGACGGTGGGTATGTTGCGTCGGTTCACGTGCCCGCAAATAGATTCACCAACAGCAAGGCCCATGGGAATCGAGAAGGGGGTGTAACGATTGGCGTCCGCACCGCTCGGCCAACCCTTACGATACTTGCAGACAGCGAAAGACTCAAAGCCGGTGACACTGCCAATATCACTTTCAGGCTATCGGCACCATCAGATGACTTTGCCCTTGAAGATGTGGTAGCCACCGGTGGAACCTTGTCGGGATTTACCGGCAGCGAAACTTTCTACACGGCAATATTCACGCCAGCCGATAATTCAACGGTTCCAGGAAATGTGGCAGTGAATGCTGCGGTCTTTGCTGACGGAAACACAAATCAGAATTGGGCAAGTTCGCTTGCAACCGAGATCGCTATAGACACCACCTCACCGCAGGCCGCTATTGAATCAGATCAGAGCTCACTTGCTGCAGGGCAGACAGCAATTGTCACAATAACTCTCACTAAGCCCGCGACCGATTTTTCAATTGCAGACATCGACGTCGCTGGTGGAACGCTCTCAAACTTCATGCAGGTCGGGCAGACCCTGGAATACACGGTACTCTTTACGCCGTTGCAGGACATCCAGACGACCGGCGTAATTAGTGTTGCCTCGACAAGTTATTCGGATTCATTCGGGAACCCAAATACCGATACCGCCACACAACAAATTGAAATCAATACCATCGACCCGGTGGTCTCATTCAAAAATCTCGAGCAGTCCTTTGTGTTCGAAACAGACCCGAATTCGCAAATAGTGACTCTGTATGGTTCACCATTTGACGACACCATCAGCTATTCTCGCGCAGGCGATGTCATTGCTGCAGAGGAAACGACCAGTAGTCGCCACTTTTATGCCACCGACAGCGGAACGTTCACGAGCACGTCACGAAGTTTCACGCTGCCAGCGTCGTCGACTTTTCGAATTCAGGCCGACGCGACCGATCGGCTGGTACTCTCTGGGTGGGATTCTGGCAGTGAGGCTCCCTTCATCCATGACCAGGGGGCGGGCGAGTATGTCTTTGAAGGAAATGTATACACGCATGGCGGTGACGTTAGGATTGATGCGGAGTCAATCACTGTCAACGCGGGGGTTACGATTTCAACTCGGCAAATAGATGGCAACGGAATATCGGATGGGCCATCCGGTGACATTGCTCTCAATGCAATCACAAACGTCACCATCAACGCCAATGCACAACTGTTGAGTCACTACGACGGCAATGCAGTAGCCCCGGAGGCCGCTGGCGGTGTAGCCGCGATCAAGGATATAACGCTGCCGGTGGTCTATGACCGGTTCGGGCAGGTGTGGCCTGCGTTTCCGGAGGGCTATATTTTCCGCAATGTCGCCACGCACACCGATGGAAACGGCGAGGGCCTCACCGTTGATATCACCACAAATGCCGACGGTGAAACAACCGTGTTACTCCGCGAGCGGGGAGACGGCTACGCCACCGATGACGCAATCTGGATTGAAGTCGGCGATCTCCCAGCCAAAGAAGTCCAGTCTGAAGAACCAGGAGACTATCTGTTTGATTTTGTAGAAGAGATTGTGGAGGTTCTGGCAGAGGTGAGGGCGGACATCGCCACGGCATTAGATGAAACATTTAGTACCATAGAGGGTGGACAGAGGGCACGTGTCGCTGAATTCTCGGTTGAGGCCTTCACTGGTCTCGGTGGCGATATCGCTATCAATGCAAAGAACCACGAGCTCGCACTCGGGGTGTTCGCTACCGATGAAACAGTAGCAACGATCACCATCACAGGTAGTACCCTGCACGGGCGAAACGTATCGGTCTATGCGAGTGCCAATAACTCTGACGGGACCTTCTTCGATCAACTAGCTGAAGAATCCGAAGCGAGCTTTTTCACGCCCGACGGTTTCACGGCTGACGGTTTCTTGAATGGAATAAAAGGTGCAGTCGATACCGTTGGCCAAAAGGCCACAAATCTTTTTAGTAAATATAGGTTGCTGGCGGCGACGAGCTTTCTGCATGCGAAGGCAACCGTTACTGTCACAGACAGTGTCATTCAGGCGAATCAAGATGTGCAGGTTGTCGCGGTAAGCGATTCGATGGTGAGCCAGTTCGCCTACTCCGAATGGGTTGGAGGTGGGTACGCAACCTCAACATCTGAGGCGAAAGTAGATATTGCCGGCACAACAAAGATTACTGCTGGAAAGAATCTAGAAGTCTCGTCGTGGGTCCAAAATGAGCTTTCACTCAAGACACAGGTCGGTGGCGCAATAAAAGGTGCTATGGACACGCCCTGGAGCAAGAACAGCTCCTTTGGGTTTTCCGTTGTTTTCACACGTGCCGACACCATTGCGAACACAACAATTGGGCAAACTACTGAACTAATCGCTGAGCGAGGAGACATTCATATACTCGCCCTTGGTGAAAAAAATATCGGCGTGTTCTCGACGGCGGGAGGTCAGCGAAAAAAGGTGGCTGGATCCGTCGCGATTTCGTTGGGTAACGCAAGTTCAACCGTAGAAGTCGATGGCACATTAACGGCCGTTCTTGGTGACATTACGATTGCGGCCAGCAGTGCCACGGTAGATAGCGCTGTTCAGTCACAAGCAGTTGTTGGCGCGTCATTTCGTGAAAAATTGTTGCGCGAATCAAATAAGCACCGTGCAGTCCGTGCCGACAAGCAGATGCGGGAACGCTTAGAAAAGGAGGGGCGGCTGACAGAGCTTTCGGCTTTGCCAGATAACAAAAAAGGGAACGTAGACACATCGGAATTGGATGCGTTTGGCGTCTCGTTCGGTGTTGCATATGCCCTTCATGCAACGACCGCCAATGCTATGGTGCAATCGACGGCTGTCATTTCAGCTGGTGCCGATGTCTTAGTTCGGGCCGATGTTGCTGACCAGTTCAGGGTCTTTGCAAAGGGAAAGGTCGGTAAGAGTTTCCCTGAAGAGATAGATCTCAAAGATCCAGATAAAGAGATCCTGGTTGAAAATGGCGGAAGTATAGCCGTGTCGTTCTCGGAATATAGCAGCACGAGTAATGCTGTAATAAAGTCTGGTGCACAGGTTGATTCAAATACAGCGAGATCACCCGAGACGGGTGATGTAAACGTTATTGCACGCACGTTTGTTCCTTGGCGTTTGCCCACATGGCGAATGGCATCTTGGTTGAATCTGAAATACTTTAAGCCGGGTATTTTCCAAAAACTTCTGCCTACGGCGGCCATTGCAGTAGCAAAAACAACTAAGACATCAATTGTTGGGCAGTTCAGCATTCAGACCGTTCGCCCGACCTCCTCTGCAGGTATTGAAAAGAACGCACGAGTTAATCAAAAGGATAACGGCGACGGTTACGGCGATGTCGTTATACGGGCTACAACCGAAACCGATGTTGTGGGAGTCACAAGTGACCCGCAAAGTATTAAAGAAAGTGGATCACAGACAACAAAAGCCCTCAATACCAGGTCATCCGTAGATAAAGTAGGAGATAAGTTTAAGACTTACGCCCGGAAAATTCCTAAATTTGGTAGCAAGCTTTTTAAAGGGTGGGCCGAGAAGGTCGACAAGGAGAAATCAACCCCGGGTGTTGGGGCGGGCGTGTCTTTTTTGTACGTGGCGGTTGTATCTGAAACGAATGCGGTCATTGAGTCAGGTGCTCTAGTCCGTGGAGGCAATATTGATGTCAAATCAGACACAGTTGTCATGGTTTTTGCCCTTGGGCTTGCGGGTGGACAGTCCAAAGGCGTGGGCGTGTCTGGTGCTATTGTTTATGTCGATATAACAAATACGACGTCTGCCTCAATCGGGAGTGGCGCTGCGATACGAGCAAGTGGAGATGTACATGTTACGGCGGACGATGAGACGGAAACGTACGGAGGCGCAGGCGGCATAACGACGGGCGGGTCTGTCGGGTTTGGTGTGACAGGCTGGGTCGCTACTGTTTCCCGGAACACCCAGGCGTTCATCGGGGAGCAAGAACTGCAGATCGGTGAGGGTGAAGGTACGCTCGGGGAGGGCGTAGGTGGGGACGACAACACGATTGAACTCGGTTATCGGCATGGATTTTCGACGGGCGATCGCGTGGCGTATACGAACCATGGCGACGAAGCCGACATCGTAGGGTTGGTTGATGGGAATGAATATTTCGTTCGCGTCGTGTCGCCAACGTCAGTGCAGCTTGTTACCACAAACGATGCGGTGTCTAACGGTAGCCCAGCTCTGGCCATCGCTCCGGTCGCAAGCTGGGGGCAACTGCACAGTCTTGGCCGAGTCTTTTCACCGAACGCTGCCGTGGCCGGTACCGCTGAGGGCATTGATCTCGGTGTTCCGCATGGCTTTCACGTCGGGCAGGCTGTTGTCTACCGCGTTCAAGAAGGTGTTGCGGTTGGGGGGCTGGTTGATGGCAGCACCTACTATGCAATACCGGACTTGCTGAACCCAAATGTGTTCCAGCTCGCGGCAACTGAGGAGGAAGCACGCCATAAGGTGCCGGTGGTTGTTGATCTTTCTAAAAATGCTGCCAGCGGGAGCATGCACGGGTTTGGTGTGCCGTTCACTGCAGCAGATAGCACAGGTCAGACCTCAAAGACGATTGATCTTGGATACGGACATGGGCGGTCTGGTGGAGATCTCGTCGTCTATAGCAGTGGCGATGGTGACCCGGTCGAGGGCCTGGTGTCTGGGAATACGTATGTGGTAGCCGTCGCAGGCGAAACGACGCTGCATCTTATGGAACCTGCCGCCGTGGCAGCATTGGAGGTGGACCTGCTTGATTCCTCTTGGGGGCTCGGCGGCCGGTCGCTCGCTGCCTCCGACGGCCGTGAGCTTGTGCTGGCCGCCGATACGGTGGCATTTAGTCCACTGGAAAACACCTTCACATTTACGCAGCCGCATGGGCTGGTGAATGACGAAGTTGTGCGATACCGTTTTGTTTCAGAGGCCGGCTCGGCCGATGAGAGCGGTTTGAACCACAACACGGATTACTACGTTCTGGTCGTCGATTCGTTTACCATTCAACTCCTTAGCAGCCCCCTGCCGCTTCTTGCAGTGGACGGCGGGCTCGCGACGGGTGACAGCCACACCCTCTTCATTCCATTTAACCCAGTGACGGCTGTGTCAGACGTGGCCGTTGACCGGGTGGATGTGATCGACCTTGGCTATGTCCACGGGTTTGCCCTCGGCGATCGCGTCTCCTACAGCCATGGGGGGGGTGCCAGTGTCGATGGGCTACTAAATAAAAGCACTTACTTCGTAATACCCGTTGACGCCACAAGCATTCGGCTTGCGGCTTCACTTGCCGATGCAGTCGACAACAACTGGCTGGATGTAGACCCAGCCACCGCCAGTGGTGCAGCCCACACAATTGGACGGCCCTTCCAGTCCTACCAAACGATCCATCAAGAGGATGGATCGATTCGTTTCCGGCTTGCGCACGGCCTTAACGACGGAGATGCTGTTGTCTACGGAAATGGCGATGGCATGAGCATTGGGGGGCTTGTTGATGGAGACACCTATTACGTCACCAAACTGAATGACTACGCTATTCAATTGTCCTCCTCGTCCGACAATCTCCCGGGCACACGCGTAACTCTTGATGGTAGGACGGCGACCGGCAATAGGCATGTCCTCACCACCGGCTCGGATCCGGCATACGCAGGTTCAGTGATAAGCGACGGAAATCTGGTTGTCAGTGCTACCAACACTGGCCGCCTTGCATCTGCGACCTTGGCGGCATCGCAAACACAGACTGAAAAAGATAAAGAGAAGATTGCCAGTGACGATGACTCGGCAGGGGAGGAGGCTGAGGAGAACAAGACTGACGATGGGAAAAAATCGAAAGAGACTAAGGCAGGAAGCAAGTACGGGCTGGCAGTCTCAGGAAGTGTGACGACGGCCGTCGTTGATGACACAACCCGAGCCTTTTTGCAACAGGCAACCATTAACAACAGTGGCGACGCGACAGTCACTGCCACGAATGACACCAAGATTATTACGGTGGCGGGCGCGGTTGCGATTTCCAAGAACAAAAGTGGGAGCATAGCCGTTGGGCTGGCGGGTTCGGTCGCATTGAATCAGATTACCCTCACCACCGACTCATTTATCAGAGATTCTGATCTGCGAGACGTGAAGCATGTGGCAGTTAAAGCTGAGTCATCCGGACGAATTACAGCGGTAGCAGCGGGGATCGGAGTTGCAGCCAATGGGGCTGGTGTAGCGGGGTCTGTTGCCTACAACACCATCGACAGCAATACGCTGGCCTATGTTGACGATAGTACGGTGATCGTCGACTCCATTCGTCTTGAAGCGATTGATACAAGCTCGATCATCGCCGTTGGTGGCTCGATAGCATATGGCGGGAAAGCTGGATACGGGGCCGGTATCGCATGGAACCGAATCAGCGGTGGTGCCGTGGCACGGCTGGCTCGGGCCGACGTCGAGGCGACTGGCGATCTGATTGTGTCAGCCACAGACGATTCACAGATTACATCAGTAGCCGCAGCTATTGCAGTTGCCTTTAACAAAGTCAAAAAGGAAGAACCTCCAGAAAAGTCCGATAAATCCAATAACTCAGGTGACGGTGGGGCCGAAGAATCAGAGGAAGAGAAAAATGAGTCGGCAGGGAGTCTGGCCCTCGCCGCCGGTATCTCGATTAACACAATTGACACCACAACCGAGGCGGTAATTGTTCATTCGGGCACGAGTTCAAAGCCACTTAGCGCTGCCAAGGTTGAACTCAAGGCGACTGCCGAGAAGTCTCGTATTACAGGTGTGGGCGGGGGTATTGCAGTTGGTGTTTCATACATGAAGAAGCCCGATAGCAAAGGGAGCGCGTCATCACTCGCTGCGGGTGCGTCATATGTTTTTAACGAAATAAATCAAAACGTTTACGCAAAAGCGACAGAAACTTTCTGGGATATCGTAGGCCAGGTGATCGTTCACGCGACCTCTGCGACCGACATTCACTCACTTGCAATAGCTGGTGCGGTGGCTGTGGCGACGGGCAGCAAAACGAGTAATAAGGCGTTTGCCGGCGCTGGTGCCGTGACCGTGAGCACGATCCGTGGAGAGGTTTCGAGTAGGGTTACCGATAGCACGATTGCAACGACTGCTGCGGGCGGTGTGGTCGAGGTGGCTGCGAACGACAAACGTACAATCACGGCCGATGCCGGGGGTGTCGCGATCGCCATTGCGCAGGGCAGTGACAGCAAGGCAAGCAATACGTCTTTTGCAATCGGGGCCGCAATTGCCTTCAACACCCTTGAAGACTGTGTTGTTGCTGCAACGGTTACGGACTCAACGATCGTTGGGGCAGATGCGGTAACAGTTACGGCAACATCAGAACTCGACGTCGACGCATTATCCTTGGCTGGCGCCCTGGCTGCGGCAGTTTCGGGTGGCAAGGGCGGAACGGCGTTAGCTGGCGCCGGGGCATATTCGCGAAATGTAATTGATTTAACGTTGGAGTCGAGGTCACGGAGAACCGTACACACCAGCAAAAGCCTGCTTGTCAGCTCAGTGAATACGGCGACTATTGATGCTGAAACCTATGGAGTCAGTATTGCAGTTGCGACTGCCAGTGACAAAGGTGCGGGATTTTCGCTTAGTGTTGGCGTTTCCCTTGCGAGAAACGAGATTGATGTTTTTCAGTCGTCATTTACTGAGGACTGTGTGGTGACGACCACTGATGGTGGTATTGCCATCAGGGCAGAAAATAATTCATTCATTGACGCCGTTAGTGTCGCTGCATCAATTGCAGCAGCGTACTCAGAAAGCGATGGACCTGCTGCTCTCAGCGGGGGTGGTGCCGAAGCAAAAAACAGAATTGGCGGAACGACAAATGCTTACGCAACTCGTAGCACGTTGACTTCTGCGTCTGATGTCACCATTGCGGCGACAAATAAACTTTCAGAAATAAACGCCAGCGTAGTGGCCGCTTCTATTTCTGCTGCACTGTCCGACAAAGATGCCGCAGCGATCTCCATTGGTGCCGGGAGAACGCTGAACGTTATCGAGAATGAGGACGGTAGCCCGATCGAGGTGCGTGCCTATCTTAAGGAGTCGCCTGTGGAGGCAGGTGGGGCGTTAACCGTAGAGGCAACTACAGCATCCGAGATAGACTCGTACGTCCTCGCGGCGTCTGTTGCATTTGCCGAAGGTAAAAATGCTCTTGGCATGGCTGGAGCAGGCACGGAGACATTCAACCGCATTTCTACAAAAGTAGAGGCATCAATCACGGGGGATGCCTCAGGCCTGAATCAAGACACCTCGGCGCGAGGCATTCGCATAGTCGCTGTTGACGCATCCGTAATTGAGGCAGGAGCCGGTGTCGCCTCGTTTGCATTTGCATTGGGATCAGAAGATGGTGATAACGCACTTTCGCTCTCCGTCGGCGTCACCCTTTCAGAAAATACAATCGAAAACGATGTCGTCGCGGTCGTCAAAAATGCAGGACATATTGACGCACAAGGCGGTGACATCACGGTCGCGTCTCGTTCGCTTGGTCGTGGAGAGGTCGGGTCTGACTTCGATACGCTCGACGGGCCGATAAGCCTTGCTGTTGGGGACACGGTCAGAGTCGCTAATGACTATAGCGGCGGAGGCGTTGGCGGTCGAGTCTACGCCTATCGTGGGTTTGTTCCTGACTATACTGCCGACATAGTTGACTTCGATTCCACAGAAACAGCAGTCAATGTTTTTCAAGGCGATACTGTAAAAACAGGTGGCGTTATCTACCAGTATGTTGGTGATGACGACAATGGTTTTGGGGTTGAACTTGACCTTACGCCAGCTGTCCAGAACTACAGTGGCTCAGCCAACTGGGAGCCGGCAACCTTGCTTCTTCAGGAAGGGAACACCCTGGAGAAAGATGGCGTCTTTTATCGCTTCAAAGGTCCGCAGGCGGAGGTTGATGTTAGTGGCATACTTGATGCCTCCTCCGAGGGCCAATGGGAGATTATCGCTGACCCTGATCGTATTGATCTGAGTGAGGCAGATTACTCCAACACGAAGCGCTGGGAACTCGCGGACGCGTCGATAACCGCACGGGCTGCCGCGGCTTCCGTTGGCGTCGCTCGATCGGAGTCAGGAAATGGTTTCGCCGTCAGCGGTGCAGGGGCTGTGGCCCGCAACACCATCCTGTCACGTAATAACGCCTATTTTGATGATAGCACAGTGACAGCCTCCGGCAGTGTCGTTCTCGAGGCTGTCAGTTCGGCAGTTATTGATGCAAGTGTGGTGACTGCGTCAGTGGCGGTTGGTTTGGGTGGCAA
>JAYQOK010000107.1:0-13597 GCA_038144795.1 Candidatus Kuenenia sp.
GACACTGGCTGAACTGACAGAAAAACTAGAGTCACTACTTTCGGAGGCCCAGTTTCGGAGGCTGGCGGAGATCCAGACCAGACAGCAGGGAACCTCGGCACTGCTTCGGCCGGGGCTGACGTCACTGATGGATTACACGTCGCAGCAGAAGGAGAGGCTTGAGCAGGTCATCTCAGAAACGCTTGCCAAAACCAAAGAGCTCGAACAACGGGTAGCAAGCGGTGAGCCTCGTGAGCCTCTGGAAAAGCAATACGCTGCCCTCAAGCAAGACGAACTCAAGACAGTCACCGGGATTTTGAGCCCCAGCCAAAAATCCATTTGGCAGAAGTCTCTGGGCCGGGATTTCGACGTCACGAAACTCGGCCATGCCAGATTCAAGGCACCGGATCTTGTCGACTCTGGTGAATGGCTAAATGCTGAGAAGCCGCTGACGCTGGACGCCTTGGCCGGAAAAGTAGTCGTGGTCCATTTTTATGCGTTCGGCTGCATCAACTGCATCAGGAACTTTCCGACGTATGTGGACTGGCAGAACCAGTTTCGTGACAAGGACGTGGTGATCATCGGGATCCACACGCCAGAGACAGCCGCCGAGCAAGACTCTGCGAGCGTCAAAGAGAAGGCCAGTGAAGCCGCGTTTAAATTCCCAGTTCTGATCGACCGTGAAAAAGCCAATTGGAACGCATGGGGCAACTCGATGTGGCCGTCTGTCTATCTCGTCGATAAACGCGGCTATCTTCGGCATTTCTGGCCCGGCGAACTGAAGTGGCAGGGGGCGACGGGCGACAAATGGATGCAGGAAAACATAGAAGCCCTGCTGTCTGAACCCGCCACCCCCTGAACACGATCCCGGCCTAGTTGCCCTGCCGGAGCTGCTCGCCGTTGCTGACTTGATTGTAGAACTCCGGCAGCAGGTGTTCACGGCCAGCGACGCCAAGGGCCCGCTTCAAATCTCTGGTTGCATCCCGGCATGCCCCCCCGGCGAAGCCTGCGGTTTTGATAGATATATCCCCTTGCGGCGACACGGTGATCTCGATGGTCCGGCTGGTGTGTGGAGTGCTCATTAGGCGGCACCTCCAACATGGACAGTCACGCGAATGGAGCCGTCCTGCAGGCTGGTTTCAGTGACAGAGTGCCCTTTCTTGCGGGCCTCGATCTTGGCTTTTTCGATAGCGTAGGCCTGCAGGAACGCGTTGAGATACTTCTGCTCGCCCCAGTGCCCCTCGTAGTTGTCAAAACTCACGTGGCCCGTTTCGAGGTTGCAGACGACAGGGTAATTCCAGCCGGGGAGTTGCACGCACAGGCCGGTCACGGTGTCTGAAAAGAGCCTCACGGTTTTGCGTTCGGGCGGTGAAAGTTGGAGACGCGTACAGGCGGCCCGAACAGCAGCCTCATCGCGTATTTCTGTCTTTATCTCGACAATATGGGACAAATCTTGGGTTCTCCTGTTTCGGGTTTCGTGGCGTTGGTTTTGATGAGTAGGCGTGTTGCAGTCGGCTTGTGCGGCTCGGGGTCTGCACACAATCGCTCGCGGTTATCCGTCGCTCAAGAGTCCACACGCGGCCCCGACTGCAGCGACCGTGACCCAGAGCGGCGACAGGAGCCACGCGAGCCAACGAGCAGTGAACCAGCCGCCGAAGAAAATAGATTTGAGGAGTATGTAGAGCGCCCATATGGCAGTTGCGGGAAGATCAGTGAAGGTCATGGATTTGGGTTCCTGAGAGTGAAAGCGTGCTTGAACGGGACAGAGAAGTGGGGCCAACGACGAAACGCAGCTGGCCGCACGACACGGAACACGACGGCGCACACGAGGGCAGCCGACGCGCAGAGAAACACACTGGCGGTCACGGTCACGTATGGACCTCCTTGAAGAAAGAGAAACGGGTGAAGGCAGTCAGTTGCGGCAGGCGAGTTCGGCCAGATCGACAGCGAGCCACGTGTTGTTTGCGAAGTCGTAGAACTCGACGTCGCGAAACAGGCTCACGGGTACTGGCTCGGGCGTGAATCTCCACGTGTCGGGGTCAGAGCCCAGTTCGAGGCCCGCTACCAGTAGCCCGATGCAGACGCTGGGCTTGGTGCCGGCGATGAGTGGCAGTTGCGCGAACACGTAGGGGGCACACGTTCCCGGGACTGTGATCCTGACCAGCCCGCCCTGTGCCCGTGCCGTCGCGATCTGGCCAGCCATACCGGGGATCGGGACCTTCGTGGCAGTCGGTTCCCACTGGCCTTGGGTGCTGAACCACGCGACGGGCTTTTCATGCGGCTCAACCTTTGCGGTCGTTGGCTTGATGGCGCCGGTGTTGATGATCGAGCGGAGTCTGGTGCCCGTCGTGAAGTGGAAGATGTTTTCGGGCGGATCGGGGCTGGGAGGCGGCTGGTCGGACTGGGAAATGGGAATGAGCGTGACGTGGATGTGCATGTTGGGTGTTGGTGGGTGTGGGTGTGGGTGGATTCGTCGGCGCATACGGGGAGCGCAGACGAGGCGAGGAAGAGAGCTGCCGGAGAGGTCAGCGGCTATGTGAGGGCGAGCGCGGGCCTGACGGCGAATTTTGCGCTCAGTGAATATGCCCGGGAAATGGCTGGGATTTAGGTCTGACGAGCGGTGGAATCCGGTATCGAGAGGGTTGAGCAGCCTTACCGAAGCCCTCGTGCCGGAAATGATCACGACTGATCGGCGACAAACCGCACCGGCTCTCCGAGAACGGCGCGCAATCCGTCCACGTTCATGGCGCGCACCTGCAGCATGCGCTGCGCCAGTTCCGGCGGCAGGCAGTCGGCGAACTTCAGGCCGGCGATCGCTTCGGCGTTGATCTCCGGGAGAAGCGCGTCGGGATCGGCTCCCAGCAATGCTCGGATGTGCCCCTCGGTCTCGCCGGTGTCTGCTCCCGTCTCGATCTTGACGGCGAAGTTGTCGTGGCTGATTTTGCCAGTGATCTGCTCCTGAATCGCCGCCGCGAGACTGGCATTCACCGCCCGCCCGGCAAACGTCCACCAGAAGAGTTCCCCGCGTGGCTGGAGAACGACCGCCGTACCGCCCGTGTCGAGCCACGCATACTCAGCGCGGGCTTCTGCCAAGGCATCGGCAGCTCGTCGCGACCACCACTCACGCTGCACGTCGTCGGCGAGAAGGTTACGAATGCGGCGACACATCGTGAACGAGAGACCGAGACCGGGGCTCCGCCAGCGGGAGCGGCCGGCGTCAGCTGCTGGTTCGACGTAGGCCACCTGATGGCGCCAGTCGACGTTGCGCAGGAGCCACGGGCGGCCGCCGAGCGACAACACGACCGGAGCCCCCTTCGTGTTCGGCAGAAACGACGAGTTGTCTACGAGCCCGAGTTCCCTTCGGCCGTGACGCACCTGAAACAACGGTGGCGTCAGAAAAACGCTCATCACCTCCATGTAGTTCCGCCAGCCATACTCCCGCTCGCCGGCTTCCCCCATGCTCAAGATGCCGGCGTCTTCCCAGAGGATCGTGTGTTCGAGCATCGCGGCGATGACCGCCTCGACCTCTTCTGCAGGCAGGGCGGCGAAGCCGGGCATCCTGCCGATCCAGTCGCGCCACGCGGTCCTGCCGATACCCCGCTCCTGCAGGATCAAGGCGATGAGCTGCTGGGCGAGCACGTGGAACGGCTGCGGCGGGGGTTCGATCGGCTCGACGTAGCCCTCGCGCCAGAGGTCGATAAGCGCCGCCGCCTGCAGGAGCCCGTTCTCGTTCGTGGCGAGGAACAGGCAGTTGCGAGTCGTGCCCGACCGCCTGCCGGTGCGGCCCATGCGTTGCAGGAAACTTGCCACCCGGCCGGGGGCGTCAATCTGAATCACCCGGTCGAGATCGCCGACGTCGATGCCCAGTTCCAGCACGCTCGTGGCGACGATCACGCAGTTTTCGCGGTTGGCGAACGCGTCTTCAGCCTGCCGCCGCTGATCGATCGACAGTGAACTGTGGGTCACGAAGGCCGTCGTGCCAAGCCGCGTGAGTTCAGCTCCCAGCTCCTCGGCCCGGGAACGGCTCTCACAGAACACAAGCCGTTTTTCACCGCGATGCAGCCGCGAGATCACGATCGCGGCATTGGGGATCGAGCCCACGTAATCGAGGGTGACGTCGGCGGGAGCTGCGGCCGATGCCTCAGGGGCGTAGACGCGCCGGGGACCGCTGCACGAGCCAGCCAGCCAGTCACACAGGGCCTCGGGATTGCCCACTGTGGCCGACAAGCCAATCCGCTGAACATCGCGGTCCGCCAGCCGGCCAACCCGCTCCAGCACCGATAACAGATGCCAACCGCGGTCGTCACCGGCGAAGGCGTGAATCTCATCGACGATAAACGCCTGCAGGTTGCCAAACAGTCGCTCCTCGTCGATGCGGCTAGAGACCAACATGACCTCAAGCGACTCCGGCGTGGTGAGCAGAATGTCCGGCGGATCGATCGCGATCTTGCGTCGAGCACCCGGTGACGTGTCTCCGTGCCAAAGCGACGCCCGCCGCCCGAGAAGCCCGGCGTATCGTGACAGCCTGTGTTCGAGGTTGTTGAGCAGGGCCTTGATCGGGCAGACGTAGATCACCGACAGACCACGCCAATCATCGGCGAGCATTCGCGACAGAACCGGGAAAACAGCCGCTTCGGTCTTTCCGCCGGCCGTGGGTGCCAGCACGATCTGGTGCTCACCCGACAGGAGCCGCGGGATCACGGCGTCTTGAAATGGCCGCAGCTCCCGCCAACCCAGCGAGTTGACGATGTGGTGCTGCAGCGCCGGATGAAGCCGATCGAAGTTGCTCACATCTCAAGCGCGATGTCATCGACGCCCCCCGCGCCGGACGCTTCGCGTTCCACCGGGCTCAGTTCATTCTCGGTAAGCGTCAGCGTGTAGTGGGCCAGCGGGTCAAACTCCGGGAACTGGTCGACTCGGTCGAGCACGTCCCCCACGAGCTTCTTGAGGTAGATGCGCGGCGCGATACCGACCTTGCCGCCGAGCTTGCCGGCTACACCTTCGGCGAGCCGCTGCACAAACCCGTCGTCACAGACGTCCGAGATTCGTGCCGGTGCCGTCGCACACGAGGCAAAGATGTCGCGGACCTTGGCTCCTACCTTCACAAGCCGCTCGATGTCGAAGGGCGGCAGCCGCATCTGGACAGCCCGGGGGTTGTCGAAACGGGCATCCGTCTGGAAGTCCACGTGCAGGCGTTGGGCCAGCGGTTCGAGTCGCTGAATGCCTTGCGGGCCGTCGTAGAAGGCCGGCGTGCCGGTGATGAGCAGGAACAGCCCCGGAAACCGACCGCCTTCGACTTCGTCGATGAGTTGCCGCAGCGCATTGAGGCTCTTGTCGCGGGCATCCGACCGGACCCGCTGAATCGTCTCGACCTCATCGAGCACGACGAACAGCCCGGCATGCCCGGCATCGCGGAGCATGGTGAGCACGCCCTGCAGAAACCCAAAGGCACCAAAGTGATCGAGGTCGCCCTTGATGCCTGCAACTCGCTTGGCCGTGGCAGCGACGTGGGGTTGACCGGCCGCCCACGCGAGCAAGCCATCGGCGGTGGCCCGGTCCCCGGCCACACTGGCTTGTCGATACCCGCGAATCGCGGCGGCAAACAGCGGTGCCTGATTGCTCACTGCCGCCAACCGGTTTTCGAGCAGAGCGGTCGTCCGGGCGATGAGCCCCTGCTCGTCCAGCTCGCCGCCTTCGGCCAGCACGTCCTCTTCCAGCACGTGGAACCAGCCGTCCACCACGTTTCGGAGGGCTCCCTCGGGCGTGTCTGTTGTTGCCAGCCGTTCCATCAGCCGCCGGTAAACGGTTTCGAGCTTGTGCAAGGGGGTCTCCGTCTCCGAAATCTGCACCTCGCTGGTCACGAAACCCTTGCGGCGAGCCCGATCGGCGAGCCAGCGGGTGAAGAACGTCTTGCCGCAGCCGTAGTCGCCCCGCACCGCCTTGAACACCCCGCGGCCGCTTGCAGCTGCTTCGAGGTCGGCATCGACAGCCGGCTCAAATCGCTCAAGGCCCACGCAGAACGCATCGAGGCTGGCACGGGGCACTGTGCCGCGTCGTAGCGCATCGATGATCTCTTGGGCGCGAGCCCGGCTGATGGTTGTGGTGCTCATGCTTGTTCAGCCCCGTCGTCTGAAATCCCGAACTGAACCAGCAGCGTCCGTCGCTCGAACGACACGGTATCGCTTTCGATGTCGACTGTGATCACCGGATAGCCGTCCACGTTGAAGAGTCGCTGGGCCGTTGAAAGTAGTCCGCTCATACGGAATGGCGGATATGCAAGGGCTCGGGAAAGCGCCGGCATCGTCATTCGCCCGCCCCGCACATCGAGCTGGGTGAGCAGCCGTTTGAAGAGGTCGTCGCCGGAGTAGCCGCGGCTGACGAGCCGTCGCTGGGCGTCGAATACCTCCGTTGTGAAGAGCTGTTCGAGCCAGTCTGGAATCTGGTCCTCGTCAGGCTCGGCAACCTGTGGCGGCACCTTGCGGGACGGCCTTGGCGGCGGCTCGTCCCGATTCTTGTCGAAGAGCATGCCCGCGGGTTTCGCGACCGGCTCGGCCTCGATCGGTGCCGCCGGCGGCGCAATCACGACATCGCTACCTTCGTCCCACCACACCGGCGTCACCTCTGGTTCAGCCTGCCAGCCGGCTGGCTCGCTCGACTCCTCCGTGGGGATGAGCACCGCGATCGGAACGACCATCTCCTGCGGATTCACGCCGCCGTGGTAGCCACGGTTGGCGGTGGCGATGTACCGCACCCGCTCGCTCCACGACGTGATCAGCTCGCCGCCGGGAACTAGCACGCGGTCTCCACGAAACGCCAGTTCATCCGCCGCCGGGGCCACGCCACCCGCAGGCCGCCAACGCGCGCCGCCGTCGCTGTTGACGCGGGCGGTCGAGCCGCGGTCGAGCACGTGCCCATGGTCGCTCGTCAGCACGACCGCACGTCCGCCGGATCGGGCCTCGTAGAGCAGTGCCCGCAGGAGTTCCAGCGACTCAAGCGTCCACCGCACCGTGAGCTGGTCGGCTTTACCGAGGTGGTCATCGACAGCGTTGACGATGACGCCGACCACGCGTCGCTTTGGCGAGGCGATCTCGTCACGCACAGCCGGCGGGAGGGTGTTGGTCGGGATGTCCGACTTGGAATAGAGAAGTGGCGGGCGACCCGCAGCTGAAACGCCAAGCAATCCCGCGTGGCTGGCAAACGCACTGGCCTCATCGAGACTGCCGCTCACGAGCCGGCCGGCGAGCAGGCTCGCCCGCGAATACTTGGTCTCGGAGGGAATCGTCGCCAGCACCGGCCGCACCGCGGAGCGGCCCTGTTCGACAATCGGCCGCCACGGCACTTCGGAGCAGAGCGCCGCGACGAGCTCCCGGCACACGGCCGCAGACATGCCGTCGAGGACGACGACGAGCACGGGCCTCTCTCGGGCCAATGGAACGATCACCTCGTCGAGCACCTGCTCGATTCGCAACAGGCCGTCCTGATAGGCACCGGTCGCCACCGTGTTCTGCAACAGTCGCCCAAAGACTTGAGCCTGTCGCTCTTGTTCCTGCGTGACGGCAGCTTGAAGCGTGGCGACCGCGTCGGAGAGTTCGCGGGATTCAGCCACCCGGCCGATCGTGTCCCTCGCCCAGTCGACGAAACTCCCGGTGGTGAGGTAGTCGCTCGCAGCCTCGACGAGCGACTCCAGAGTGGTCGGATTTTGCCGCCGGGACGCTAGCCAGCGGGCCAGCCGCAGGGCCATTCGCAGCCGCTCTTCTTCGCTCGGCCGAGTGTGGGTGAGATCGTGTTTCCGAACCCGATCAGCCGTCTGGAATACCGGTTCAATCGTGGCGGGCTCGCCCGAGGATGCGGCCGCAAACTCTCGTACGGCCGTGGCAAAGGCACCGAGCCGCTGCGTGAGCCCGAGTGGCAGGATCGGGCTTGTATGGGCGAACTCGGTCGCATCGAGCTCACCCAGCAGTTCTTCGGCCCGGGCGTACAGTCGTCGGCGTTCCTGCGGGTCACCGATTTTCGTGCGGACCAGCGACGCAGCCTCACCGGCCACGCGGTCGAGCACCCCGGCCGGCCAGCGTCGGCGGCTGAGGTGGGCCGCTTCAAGCATGCCGAGCGAGCGATCCGCCTTGCCCTTAGCCTCGGGTGAAATCAGCACGCCGGCCACGAGCGCCAGCGGCACCGCATCGGGAAGGTCGGCTCGCTCTGCTGCTGAAAACACAAACTCGGCCGCAGAGCCGGCCCGCCAGACAATCCAATCCTTCATGGCGTCGCGGAGCGGGTTGGGAAGCTCGCGGTAGCGGCGAACGTTCGTTGAGTCGAGCGACCAGCGAAGCAGGCCTTGCAGGTCGGGCACGTCGACGGAGAGGCCGATCGTGGCGGCGGCCAGCTCGCGCCACAAGGTTTCGGCACCGAGACAGCCGGTCTTGGAGGCGATCGGCCGGCGGCTGCCCAAGTGCTCGATCACAGCATCAGCCAGCCAGTCGTGCGCGACGAGGGCCGGGTCGATCGCGTCAGCGGCAAACTGCTGCTGGACGAGGCTCCATCGATCGATCGAGAAAAACCGCTGCCGGTGGAGCCGGGAGAAGATGTCGCTGCTGATCTCGGCGTCGGGCAGGCTGGTGACAAGTACCTTCACCGCGCGTGCCACGTTGGCCGGCCCGGACTCCCGCAGGGCCAATCGCATCGCCAGCGGTGAGTCGCACTGCCGGATCACGTAGCCTGTGTCGCCATCGGTGTGGACCGGCTCGCCCAGCCAACGCCCGGCGGTGCGGATGCCGACAGGCCGGTCGACCTGCTTTTTGCGGCCGAGGACGGCGACCTCCGCCTTGATCTGGTTGAACGAGAGCGCGCCGGCCATCAGGTTCCCCTCGATTTCCAGCGGATCGAGACTTCGATCTCAGCCGTCGGGTGGGCCTGCTGAATCTGTGCGATCCGCTCGGCTACTCGGTCAGTCGCGACGCTCTCCGACCCAGACGCCGGGATTTTCAGTTTCACTGCGTCGGGAGTCGGCCGCTGGGGCGGACGAGGTGGCGTGACCGGAGGCTGCTGCCCGGCCGTCGGCGGCACCAGCACATCGAGCAAGCGCCGCGACGCCGTGGCCAGCACATCACCAAGGGGTGTCGGATTCACGTGGGCATCGTGCGTGAGCGCCTGCCGCACGTCGTCGAGAATCGGCTTGGCTCGCGCCTGCACGTCCTCCGACACGCCAGCCACGCGATCAGCCAATGCAAAGAACTCGCCTTCGAGGCTGCGACCCCATGAATTCGCATTCTTCACGCACTCGCCCAGCGCGGTCTCTGACGTCGGCACCACGGCCCGAGCCAGCACGCCGACGACACCGCGGTCGTCACTCTGCACGAGCGCGTCGAGCAGCGCCTGCGTCGCAACGGCCGTCTGGAGCCGATCGGCGTCGGTTTCCGCGATCCCGAGCCCGGTGAGTCGCCGCCGCAGGAGCTGCGCGTAGTGGCGTGCCCCGGCCGCGTTGGCTGCGGCGATCTCCTTCACCCGTGCTGCCAGCGTCGCGGCGTTGGTCGCCGTACACAGCGGCGAGATGGCGACGCCGAAAACACTGCCGGCCCGCGGGACTGCCTGACGCCATTCGGTCGCGTCGGGCGGGGCTTCCTGCACGAGCACGCAGGCGTTGTCGAGCCGGGTGATCGTGCCCTCCGTCGGCCCGCCTTGGATCGTGAACGACATGCCGTTCTGGGCGGCGTAGAGCAGGATGATCAGGTTCTCGGCCTCGCGGGTCAGGCCGGTCTTCTTGGGGTCGTTGATCCAGTGCCTGAGCTTCTCGACCGTGACGTCGCCGCCGTCCACCCCGCGGTACCGCGTGAAATGCTCCACCCAGTGGCGTCCGATCACGAAGTGGGTGCGGTCGTGCGGCATCTCGCCGATCAGGAGCGGATTTGCCACCTGTTGGAGCAGCCGACGGTCGTTCGGATCGACTTCGGCCCGGCCGTCTGCCGCCAGTGCCGCCTCCATGCCGATCCGCAGCACCGTATTGAGCTTCGCCGTCGTCAGCGTGGTGCCAAACTCGGGCGCAGCCGGATACTCCCATGCCAGCGCTTGGCCGACGAGGTTTTCGAGCCCCGCGGAGAGCGTCGCCATCGCCGGCGGCCGGAGCGTCAGGCCGGGAGAAAGCGACTGAAACCGATCGGCGAGTTCGAGCTCCATTGACTGGTCCAGCACGCCGCCCCCCACGGCCGTCTCGATGCCGTAGGCCGTATTCACCGCGGCCGTCACCTGCCCATGCAGCGTGTTTCGTTGGTTTTCGAGAATCAGTCGCGCTGCCTGCCGGCTGGTGGGCGAGAGGTGCGACGCATACTGGTCGAAACGCGTGCCACTGAGAATGTGCTCAAGGATCGCCAGCCGGCCAAGATCGTCGAGCGTGCGCTGCGAGAAGAACGCCGGCACCCACACGAGCGTCTTGGTCGCTCCCCGCTTCTCCCGGAACGCGTCGAGCGTGGAGAGGTCATCCCGCGGCGTATGGTTGTCGCGATCAAACGGGAAGTCGATCACGAGCTTCCAGTCCTCGCCGTTGTTGGTGAGCTGGTCCATGCTCATTTCCCGCACGTTCGCAAAGAGCAGGCCGGCCTTCCGCTTGATGCCGCGCCATTCGAACGTGTGGTCGTGCTCGAAGAAACTGGCCTCGTCGATGCCGAGGGCCTCCTTGAAGACGATCTTGCGGATCATCTGCACGCGGTTGCCGTAGCTGTCTTCCGAGCGGGCCCGGTTGACGATGTCGTCGGTGTCGACGTCAGAGAGCTGGATCGCCACGGAGGGATTGCCGGCATCGCCTCGGAGCTGGATTTCGCCAACCTCACCAGCCCATTTCTGGAGCAGCCGGGCAACGGCCTGTGCCTCCTGCCCGAGGATCGGTGCCGTGATGGTGCCGTGGTTGAGGGCAGCCAGTCGGGCGGCGGTCATGCCCCGGAGGCTCTCGACGTCGGGCACGAGCGCGGCCAAAAGCAGCGTCTTCAAAAGCCGGTCATGCGCCTCAAATTGGCAGCGAACCGGGTCGGTAGGCGGCAAGGCCTTGAGTTCGTCGAGGCCACGGCCGAGTTGCCGCAGGAGCATCGGCAGCAGCTTCACGTAGTAGAGCTTTTCGGCGTTCTCGAAGTTCGTGATGACGTCGGTATCGGTGACCGTGTCGCCGTGGATGAGCACGTCGAACAGGTCGCCGACAGGCACGAGATCGGTGACCTTGAGCGTGTCGCGATGATCGACGAGCAGCTGGCTGAGCACCTTGAGGGCCGTTCGTTCCCGCTGCAGTACGCTTGACACGGCGACGAGCGTCTTGATGAGTGCCGGCGAGAAGGGATAGACCTGCCGGAACATCGCATCGTCGCCGTCGCTCGTGAGAAGCGTCTGCTTGACGGTCGCCCGGACGCCTGCGGTCTTGTGGAAGGCGGCATCGATCTCGGCCCGGGCCGCATCGCTCTTGGGCTTGAGGAGTCGGCGTTCGGTGATCACCGGGAGGTTACGGTCCTCCAGCGTGATCATGTCGAAGCGATCCTGATTCCACTGGACGAAATCCGTGAACCGAATCTGCTCGTTGCCCGGCACTTCACCCACGAGTTCCTTGAGGTCTCGCTGCCGCGCGATGAAGCTCACGATCGGCACGGGACGGTCGGGGTTCTGGGGCTCGACCAGCTTGGCGAGCTTGGCGGTCTCGTTCTGCAGAAACGTGTGGTCCGTGGCATGGGCGGCGAGCCACAGCATCAGTTCGTCGAGAAACAGCACGAGCCCGTCGTAGCCGAGGCTCTTGGCATGCCGCGAGAGCACCGACAGGCCGTCGTCGATGTTGACGTATTCCGAGAGCACGTGGGCCGCGGCGTTGTAGTGCTCACGGAGACGGGTCACGAGGGCCGCGTGTTCGTCGCTGTCAGCCGCGAGCCGGGAGGCGGCTTCGAATCGATCCGCCGTCCACTCCGCCTCGATGTCGCCCCAGCCGCTCGTCGGGGCCCCCGGCTTGTTGAAGCCCTTGAAGAACTCCTCGTCGCCGTACCTCGCCCGCTCCTGTCGGGCCTGCTCCACAAGCGCCGCCGACTGGTAGATCGGCGGCAGCGGCACGCCGGGGTGGTTCCGGGTGAGAAAATCGCAGTAGCCCTTGAGCACGCCGTCTTCAAGCGACTTGGCACCGATCATGTGGTAGGGCACGAGCAGGAACTTCTTCCCGCCCATCCAGTCGTTGTGCCGCCGGATGACCTCGGCCAGCTCCTTGATGTCGCGGGCCTTGGCGTAGCCCGTGACGATCAGGTGCAGCACGGCCATGAAGTGGCTCTTGCCGCTCCCGAAGCTGCCGTGGAGGTAGGTGCCGTAGCTCGACCGGTCGGCGAGCGCCTGCTTCAAAATGTTGAGAGCCTTGTCGAAGCAGCCTACAAGCTGGTCTGTGACGACGTATTCGCCGATCGTCGCCTCAGGGTCCTCGATGCCCTTGGAGAGCCGCAGCACAAACCGGTTGGGCGGCAGCGTCTCGGGGATGTCGATCAGTTCGCGGAGGAAGGTCATTGGATATGGGTCCGAAGGCGTTCAGGGGGCAGCAAGGTGAGGCAGGCCAAGGCGATGAGGGTGCCGGATATCGGGTTTGTGGTCATGCGTCGCCGCCTCCGAACTCGCGGTACGACGCCTCCAAGAATTTCCGGAGAACGTCAGCGTGCTTTTGCACCTCGCCTTTCTGAAGGCGGAGTCGGTAGCGGGCATAGCGGGCACGGTAGTCCATCACGTCAACGCCCGCTATTTCGGCTGCCTCCTCAAGTTCGGTCGACTTGCTCATGCGCGGCTGGATGCGGATTTGGTCCTTTTTGGGAAAGAACAGCACGAAGTTGTTTGGCCGACCATCTGTGGCCAATCCGATGTAGGACTTCGTGTAGTTGAGCTGGAGCCGCGGATTGAGCTCCTGCACGAGCGCTAGCAGTTCATCGGCCATGGCCACGGTCGCCTTGCTGCCGCGATTCTCCCAATAGGCCCGGTCAGCCGGCTCCTGCGTCTCCTCGTCCTCTTCGACGAGCCCCAAGAGCACCTGATCGAGCACGGTCGTGAAGGCGAGCGATACCGTGTCACCCAACTGCAGGGCGTTCATCTGAATCGCCATCAGCGGAATTGTGCCGTTGAAGAGGCTGATGACGTTGAGGAACCGGCTCGTGATCTCCTCGGCGACGATGACCGCCGTGTGCTCGTACTGCGGATACCGCTTCCGCTCGATGTCCCAGTATTCGATCGTGCGGATGATGTGCGACTCGTCGGTCTTGCCGAGCTGGATTTCGACCTCGTAGCGACGGGTGCTGTCGGCGTCCTGAAGCAGTAGATCAAGTCGCCCGGCCCCGGCCTGCGTGCGTTCGTTGTCCTTGAGTATCAGGTCGCCGAGGCCGTGGATCGACGGGTCTTCGGCGATCCGCTCCTGCACCCAGCGTTCACTGAGCTCCGGGTGGTTGCGAATCGAGAGTTTCGTCAGCTTCTCGTACTTCATGGCGTTTCTGCCTCATCGGCCTGCTTCTTGGTGGCCCGCTTGGCGGTTTTCTTGGCGGCCTTCTTGGCCGCCCGTTTTGCGCGGGTGCGGGCGGGGGGCTGCCAGTGGCGGACTTCGGCGACCGTCATGCCGCGGGCGGCGGCGTCGGCCTTGATG
>JAYQOK010000108.1:0-13478 GCA_038144795.1 Candidatus Kuenenia sp.
TGGTCACTGTGACCGCCGAATCGCGGTCTAACGGTTCACCGGAGTCAGGCACGCCGGTCGAGTTGGTTGCGAGAAAGACGTCGCCGGTGCCGTCATCGCGAATGACATTCGTGCCTGCGAAAGTTCTGCCGCCGGTGTTGGAGGCCACGACCGCAAAAGTTTCTGGACCCTCGTATGGCCCGAGATTGATGGCACTACCATCGTTCAGGATGGAAGCTCGAACTAAGAGCGAGCCACTGGCCGGTATCGCGGTGTCGGTCACGAATACCTGCCAGTTCGAGCCGTCGAAATACTCGAGGGTCGTGCCATAGTCGGTACCGCTGGAAGCCGTACCCGCTGTCACTGACAGCGATGCTACTTTTTGGCCGACAGCCCCGCCGATCGAGACGATCGCATACGCCGACGCCTCATTCACCGTGACGCTCGAAACCGTAAGGGGCCGGTCATCGTCGAGCGTCCCCGAGGTGGTAACGAGTGAGCCCCCCGACACGCCTCCTGTGTAAAGCGTGCCTGACCCATCATCGACGATGAACGAGGTGCCGCTGCGAACCACGCCGGCTGTGTTCGTCGCATCGAGGACAACGGACTCCGATCCTTCGTTCACCAAGTCTTGTACCACTGGTGCCCGAACGAGCAATGAGCCTGAGGCAGGGATAGCGACCGCAGCTCCCGTGTAGGCGACCCAGGACGAACCGTCGTAGTACTGCAGACTGACGAGAAAATCCGCACCGAGCGTGGCAGTTCCTGACTGCACAGCCAACGTAACTGATTGGCCCGTTGCGCCGTTGACTGAAAAGTAGACGTGGCTCGAAGCTTCGTTGACGGTAGTGCCACTCACGGTAGGCGCCGGCACCACGGCGATGTTGTAGACGTCGCTGTCCTGCAGGCTCGTGTCGTCGGTCGAAACAACCGTCAGGGTGGCCGTGCCGGAAAAACTCGCATCGCTCGCGTACACTAGCGTAGTGAGCATTGCGTTGATCTCGGCCTGCGTGCCCGTGATCGTCACGGAGGCCGTTCCGTTGCCCGTAATCTGGCTGGCTTGCACCGCGGTCAAGGAAATGGTGCCACTGCTGACAGTCAGGGTCACGCTCGTGAGGTTTTGGTTAGCATCAGAAACCGACAGCGTCGAGATCGGGAGGGAATCGCCCTGATTGACCGACGGTGTCCCCGTAAGTTGATTCACGGGGGCCTGGTTCACGTCCAGGATCGTGATCGTGAGCGTTGTCGTGGCTGTGGCGTTGCCTGAGTCTTTCAACTCATAGGTAAACGTATCGACACTTCCACTCGTGACGCCGGCATTGGCTGTGTAGGTGTAGTCTCCGTTGGCTTGCAGTAAGAGCGTGCCATACTGCCCCGTGATCGTTGCCGAACTGGACTGTGTGAACTCCACGTCAGTGGGTGTGGAGCCGGTGTACGGCTGGCTCAACTTCACCAGACGATACGTCCCGTCATCAGCGATCGACGTGATCGTTGTCCCGGAGGAAATGCCGGTGCCGGACACTGACATGCCAGCGGAAAGGGTATTGGCAGCGTTGGTGACGGCGATCACGCCAGTGCTGACATTGGTGCCGCCCGTCATCGGGCGGGTAACCTGCCGAGCGCTGCCATCGGACCAGTTCATCTGAACCGATGAGTACGAGAGTTGCGGAAGGCCATCGACGATCACGGTGCTGTTGTTGCCCCCGTCACTGCTCTGAACTGTCGCAGTTGTCCCAAGGGGAATGTTTGCCCCACTAAGCGAAAGGACGGTTCCCACCGGAGGCTGCTGCGCTGGGCTATTACTCTGCCAACTCACGGTGAAGTTTGTGTACGTCGCCGTCTCATTATCAGCCGCAATCGCCGAGCCACCGCTGGGAATGTTCACAATCGTGCCGCCCAATGTCGCTCCGGCGCTCGCACGAGCCACGGAGAGCTGGGCATTCAATCCATCGGGATCACTGTCATTGGCTAGCACGTTCCCCTGTGCGGTGTTGGAGACGGCGACGGTGACGATGTTCGTGTCGGGCGTTGCCACAGGTGCCTGGTTGGCAACCGTGGTGACCGTAAAAGTCAGCGAGTACGACGTCGCACTGAAAGTGGTGCCGTCACTCACTTGAAACTGTAGGGAGGGCGTAGTGCTCGCGCTGGCGGTGAACCGCAGTCGCCCAGCATTGATGTCAGCGACGGTGACCACCTGATCGGCAGTCACGCTTACCCACGAGATCCCGTTAAAGTATTCGAGTAGGCCCGTCGTGGGCAACGTCGTAATCTTCACCGACGCCCATGCATCGCCATCTGGATCGGCGTAGGTGCCAAAATCGCTCGTGGTGAGAAGCGTCTTTACTCCCGAGTTGACGGCCTTTGTGTCATTCGTCGAAGTCGGTGGGTCGTTGACGGGCGTGACGGTGACGTTCAGCGTCGCTGTGGATGTCGCCGTCCCGTCCGAGACCGTGTACGTGACCGTCGGCACCGCACCGTTGAAACCGCTGTCGGGCGTAAACGTGTAGGTTCCAGCAGACGTGATGGAGATCGTGCCCACACCGGCAATCGTCTGTGCAGTCGTGCCTGCCGCAAACGTCTCCCCGACACCGTCGCCATTCGTGTCCACTATGAATTGCGTAACCGAGAGCGAGTCGAGATTGGCGTCCGAGTCATTGGTCAGCACATTGCCTGAAACAGCAATGTTTTCGGGCGTGGTCGCCGAGTCGTTGTTCGCCTGTGGTGCACTGTTGGGGATGATCTGGGCGTTGAGCGCGGTATCGACGGGGTCGCTGCTCGTTTTGTACGTGCCGCCTGAAGTGAAGTAACTCTGGTTAAAAACGAACGCGTACGCCGTCTCATTTGGGTCTGTGTCACCGTTGCCGATCGTGGCATCTCCCGGCACATAGAAATACATCCCTTTGACTATGCCACCAGATTTAAAGAGACGACTAACGACACCGAACGTTTGAGTCGAGGTCCCGTCCGGCCGGTCCACGATCAGGTTGCCCGACACGTTGTTTCCAGAAAAAAACGGTGCGTTCGGATCAGCCGAAACAAATTTGAACTGGGATCCGGACGGATACGGCGCAGCGATCGACCGCAACTCGCTGGCTTCCTCGCTCCACGCACTCGGCGTGCCCTCGTAGACTTGGTCGAAAGTAATGGAGGCAAGCGCTAATCGCGCTTCCAAAGGCTCGACCGACCCGGTGATCAACATCCGTTTTCGACGAAAACGCGCCACAGTGAGCCGCCGCCGCGGCACCGGCCACGAGAGCCGGATCGGCCGGCGACAAAACAGTTTCACGAATCGAACGAGCACGCGGATGCGCTTCCTGGAGGGCATTTCGACGAACTAGCGTTTTTGCAGGCGGCGGCCGAATCGAAAAAGGCTTTTTGAAGAATTGTGCACAGGTCTTGTCAGGATAGAATACGTCCCCAGTGCCTCAAAGTTCACTGATTGGGTGGACCATGGCGAAAAACGGCCGAATAGTAACGTTCACCCCCATTCAGACGCTGAAATCAGTGACTCAATGGATCGGCCATCGTTCATCTCCGGATTCCGACGTTCACGGAGAGGCCGACCAGCCCCAAGGCTCCCTGACCGTCCGGAACGAGTCCGTCTTCAAATGATCCCAAGCTTGTCATCCAGTATTGGGCCTCGGCGTTCCCGCCGGCAAACACGGTCGCGCCACCGGTCACATGCCGCTCCCACCGCGGTCCCATGGTGAATTCCAGAATTCCTCCAAGCGTGCTGGGCTGTGATCCTATCGGTTCTGAAACTGTCTGAGAAAGACTGTTGCCAAACACACCCGACCCCTGAACCGACCCGCACCACCGCCAATGCTCAAACCAACGACTGCGGACTGCGCCCTGGAGGCCGGCAGTCAGACCTACCGCATCCATCCGCCAGCGATCAAATTCAGACAAAGACAAACTCGATGAGCTAAGTTGCATCTCATTGCCGATCCATGTAAAGCCACCAGAAAAAATCAGGTCCCAGCGGTGACGATTCATCTGTTGCGTAACTTCAATGTCGAGTTTTTGAAAAATAAGTCGCGTACTAGTCACGGCCCCAAAAGCACTTTCTGCAGATTGGGTTTGGTCGTATTGCCACCACCGTACTCGACATCCAAGCCCGTCGCTGTCTGACCAGCCGCCCCAAAGCCGCCACGCTGGCAAAAACGTTGTCGCGTCGGAGAGCACGATAGCCTGCTGAGGCGTACTGCCAGCTTCACCAAATGGCTTGAAGAAGATCACCTCCGCACCGATGAGCAACCTGCAGCGCTCGTGCATCAAGTGGGCCACTTCCGTTGTGTAGGTCGGCGGCAAATCAACGATCATCGACGGACTCGTGATCTCCGATGCGTCCTGAGCCGTCCAAGCCGACTGCGGCAGCGTTTCCCCACGGCTCTCAGACGCTGCCGATGGCACGATTACCACGTGAGTGCTTATTAAGGCCAGAACGCATACAAGCGCGCGGCTTCTTCGCCCTCCATCCCGAAGAAGTGAACTGGCTTGATGGCGCAAAGATGTTTGGACGTGCATGTGCAAATCGACTCAGTCAACAAGCCACAATATCTCCAGGAAACCCCAACTCTGTTATCGGTAATTTCTGTTTTCTGATGGAAGTTTTTGTCTTTCCACCGGCAGACCTGTTTTGGAAGGCATGGTAAAGCCTGCCGGTTGTGCAGGCAGGCGACAGGAGGCGACCGGCCCAAGCGGCGGTGCCGCCGACAGGCCGCAGACTGTTTCGTGACCGCTTTGACCCCACCGCGTCGAAAGCAACACAGACTTTAGCCCGTCACCCACTTTCATACCTATGCACTACCTTGGACCCCTGCTCTGCCTCCTGGCCCTCGCCCTCGCGGCCCCCGTCGCCCGCGGCTCCGACTCGAGCGACGCCGCTGACATCCCGGTCGCGCCACTCCCTCCCGACCTCTCGCTCGACACGACTACAGCCACAGCCACCCCGCCCCCGTCAAGCTCCGATCTAGACGCAGTCCGTCACCAGATTGCGCGGGTGCTCTCGATCTACCGCCGCCGCCCTCTCAACACGCTCGACCACACGCCCTGGGAAGTGATGCACTGGTCGCTCACCTGGGGCGCGGGGGCGACGATCCGCCAGGGAAATGCCGGCGGCGACCTCGTGAAATCATTTGAGTGGCTCAACCGCGGCGGGCGGTGCCACGGCCAGGTGATGGTAGCCACCGACCGCGGCCGGCTCATCGCCCTGCAAGGGAAAGGCATGCAGGGCCACGCCTCGCAATACCTCGCCATCATGGCCCAGGCCCGGCTGCCAAAATCAACGCCGCTCATGGTGGACGGCAAGAAGTTCATGCTCTCGCACCTGCTCGAGACCGAGAAACTCGCCTGCCGCGAAAAGACAGAGCTCACCTTTGCCCTGATCGCGATGTCGCACTACCTCCCTACCGACGCCACCTGGAAGAGTGCCGATGGCACCAAGTGGTCACTCGCCAAGCTCGTCGAGGAGGAACTCACCCAGCCGATCCATGGCGTGCCCTGCGGCGGCACCCACCGGCTCTTCGGCCTCGCCTACGCCTGCCAGCAGCGGCGGGGGGCGACCGGCGGGCTTGATGGGGTGTATGAGCGGGCTAATCGGTTCTACCGGATGCATCAGCAGAAGATGTTTAGCGAACTGCAAAACCGTGACGGCAGTTTCAGCACGGCGTGGTTTGAGCGACCTGAGGACGGCTCGGATGTGGAACGCAAACTGCGCACCACCGGCCACATGCTCGAGTTTCTCGTCTCCACCTGCGACCAGAAGGTGCTCTACCACCCGAAGACGATTGCAGCCGTCGGCTTCCTCGCGGGGATTTTGGAGAAGGAGCCCGAGAAGGAATGGAAGATTGGCCCGATGAGCCATGCCCTCCATGCCTTGGCGATCTACCAGGAGCGGGTCTGGAGCAGCCTCACGCCCGACGCCCTCGCCGCCTACTCCGGAGATATGAAGGCGAAAGCGACGCCGATGCCGCCGGCGCCGAAGGCGTCGGTGTTTCCCGTCTCGCTACAGCGGATTCAGTCGCTGTTTCGGTAGGGCAGTTATGCTGAAGGGATGACAAATCGCCTCGCCCTCCTGTGCCTTCTTTTCGTCGGCCGCGTTACCTGGGCCGCTCCCCCCGCGACCGCGGAACCGCCCGCCGCGACCAAAACGCCTGACGACATCAACCGTCACTTTCTCGATCCTGACCTCGACCCGGAGAAGTGGCTCGCCCGGTTTGAGGTGGAAAGCCGCGAGGTTTTTGCCGCGCGAAAGTCGATCCTCACCGCCCTCGACCTCAAGCCCGGCGACCGCATCGCCGACATCGGTAGCGGCACAGGCCTCTACCTCGCCCCGTTCTCAACCCGCGTCGGCGTGGCCGGCCGCGTCTATGCCGTCGACATCTCGCCGCGGCTGATCGAGTTCATCGAAGACCGGATCCAGAATGAAAGACTCGGCAATGTCGCCGTCGTGCTTTCGGCCGCCGACTCCACGCGGCTGGCTCCTGGCTCGGTAAGCCATGCGTTCGCCTGCGATGCCTACCACCACTTCGAGCAGTACAAGGCGATGCTGGCCTCGATCCTCGCGGCGCTCGTGCCAGGCGGGGAGTTTGTGGTCGTTGACTTCGACCGGATTCCGGGCGTGTCACGAGACTGGCTGCTCGAGCACGTACGGGCCGACAAGGCGACCGTCCGCGGGGAGATCGAGGCGGCCGGCTTCGAGTTCATCGAGGAGGTGGAGGTGCCGGAGTTTGAGGAAAACTATCTCCTCCGGTTTCGCAAGCCGCTAAACGCACACCCGGCCACAGGATCATGACTGAGCCCGCCGCTACACCGCGCAGCTATGGCCTCCCCACGCTCGTTGCGCTCGTGGTGGCCGGCATGATCGGCTCGGGCGTGTTTACAACGTCGGGCTTTGCAGTCGAAGCGGTCGGCTCCCGTAGCTTGGTGCTCGCGGCCTGGGCCGTAGCTGGCGGCATCGCGGTCTGCGGCGCCATTGGCTATGCGGCGCTCGCCGCCGCAATTCCCGTCTCTGGCGGGGAGTATCTCTACCTTGCCCGCCGGCTCCATCCCTTCGCCGGGTTTCTCGCCGGCTGGGTGTCGCTCACGGCCGGCTTCAGCGGTAGCATCGCACTGGCGGCGCTCGCCTGCGAAAACTACGCCGCGCCGCTACTCGGCCTGCCGGCCTCCGTGCCGCCGCGGGCGGTGGCCAGCGCGATCGTGATCGGCTGCGGGCTGGCTCATGCCTTCACCGGCCCGGCCGCCGCGGCGTTTACCAATCTGGTCACGCTCCTGAAGATGATCGCCATCGGCGGATTCATCCTGCTTGGCTACGCAAGCCTTGCCGGCCGGCCGGCCGAGCCCGCTGTGGCGGCGTCACCGTTTGCGCTCGGCAGCTTCGCCAGCACAGTCATGTGGATTTCGTTTAGCTACGCCGGCTTCAACCAGGCGGTATACATCGCGTCGGAGGCCCGGGAACCGCGGCAAACCGTGCCCAGAGCCCTGCTCATCGGCACGCTCCTCACCACGCTCGCCTATCTGCTCCTCAACGACCTCTTCCTGCGGGCCGGGCCGCTGGAGGCGATCGCCGGCAAAGTCGACGTGGCGGCGATCGCGGCGGGTGAACTTGGTGGCCCGCGGCTCGAGTGGTGGATGCGGGGCATCATCGCCCTGGCCACGCTCACATCGGTGGCGGGCATGATGATGGCCGGCCCGCGGGTGTATGCCCGGATGGCCGACGACGGCCTGTTTCCCGCGTTCTTTGCCGGGAGCCACGGGATAGGGCGGGCGGTGCTCTTGCAGATGGGGGTGGCGCTGGTGCTGGTGCATCTGGGCTCAATACGCGACCTGCTCGGGTTTCTGGGGGTCACGCTGTCGCTTTTTTCCGCGCTCGCAGTGGCCACGCTCTGGCTTCCCGGGCGGGGTGCGAACAAGACCCCGCTCATCCCGCTTTCATGGCCCACAGCCGCCGCGGCAGCGGTTTATGTGGTGGCGACGGGAGTGTTGGTTGTGCTGATGTCGCTCCACGATCCGCGGCATCTGGCCGGCACGGCCGCAACGGTGGCCGCGGGGGCCGTCGTGTGGGGAATGAGACGCCTCATATAGGACAGGTCTCTGCCCTGTCGACGCGGCCTGGTAGCGACAGGCCTCCCGGCCTGCCGAGGGACAGGCTTGTAAGCCTGTCCCTACTTACCCCGCCTGTCGCTCCCGTGAGTGTCTACTTGCCTCTCGCAAACTCACGTCTGCTGTTCCTCCGATGTGTCTCACTTCGTTCCCTTCTCTCCCGGAGACTGGTTATGAAAGTCAGCCCCGGCACGTACAAGACGCTCGCTGCCGCCCTCGGAGCGGCCGACCTTGTGGCTACGCTGAAGGGGAGGCAGCCTTGACCTCGACCCCCATCCGACAAGTCCTTTCGACGCTCCATAGGAGTGGCGTCCGGACCTTGCTCATGGGCGGGCAGGCCTGCGTGTTTTACGGCGCGGCGCAGGTTAGCAAGGACATCGACTTTCTGGTGCTGGCCAAGGGGCAGGCCCCCAGTGGTGAATTCTTCGGGAGCAGCTCGTATTCTGATCCGGATGCTCCGCACCACGATTGCCGTCGTTCTCTTGCTCCTGATCGCAGTTTCAGGCTGGCCTCCGGCGACTGCCGACGAGCCGAAACCGACCGGGGAAACCGCAGCGGTACCCACCACCGAACCGGCTGGTCCTTCCGCCGAGGAACTCCGGAGCCGCCTTGAGGCGATCGCGGCCGATGAGTCACTCAGCGATGACGTGCGGGCCAAACTGAAGCAGCTTTACGGCGAGGCGCAGGCGTCGCTGAAGCAGGCGGCAGCGGCCCGCGAGCAGATCGCCGCCCTCAAGAAAGCCGCCGACTCAGCCCCAGGCCGCAAAGCAGCGGCCGAGGCGGCGGCTGCCAAGCCGCTCGAGCTGGGCCTGCCTACCGTCACCGCCGACACCCCCGTCGAGCAGGTCGACGCGGCTCGCAAGGAGGCGAAGGCGATCCTCGACACCACCGCCCGCCAGTTGGCGGAGCTCCAGGATCGCATCACCGACCAGCGGAAGGACGCCAAGACGCTTCCCCAAACGATCGCCGATCTGGAAGTAAAGGCCGAGAAACTGAAGACACCGCCGGCCGACGACGAGGCCGTGGATCCCGCGGTAGCCTCGGCCATGCAGACAGCCCACAAGGCAAGCCGCGCTGCCTCACAGGCCGAGCTCGATCTCGCCCAACAAAAACTCAAAACGTATGAACTCGAATCTCCAGTGCTCCCGCTCGAGCAGGAGCAGATCCAGCGGCGGGTGGCAGCTGCCTCCGAGGCCGTCGAGAAGCTCTCCCAATTGAGCTCCCGCAAGAAGCAGGATGTGATCCAGACGCGGATCGATGAATTTCGGCTGGCGCTCGCCGCCACGGCGGAGAATCGGCAGGAGCAATCGCAGGTGACGCTCGACCTGCTCGAACGCTGGCCACCTCTTGCCCGGAGATGTCAGCAGCATGTGGGCGAACTTGTAGACACCCGTGAGCGGGCGACCGCCATGCAGGCTGAATTCACCGAGTCTGAGGCCCTCGTTGAGGGCGATCTCGCCACCGGAGGAGGCCTGAGCCGTTCCGTCGGCTACCTCCTCAAGCGAACCCGCGGTCGACTGCCGGCCGATCACGAACTGGCAGCCCGTGGCACTGAGCAGTCGCAACTGGTCGAAGACGTGCAGGAAGTGCTCGCCCGTATCAACGGCCGGCTCAATGATCTTCCCCGCCCGGCCGTGCGGGCTGACGGCCGTGAGCCTGAGGCAGCCGTCGACACGTTCGAGCGTGACCTTCTTGAAACCATGGAGCGGGATGCCGAAACGTTTCTGGTCGAGACACTGATTCCGCTCGGCGTGCAGCAGGACACGCTGCGGGCGCAGGTAAAATCGTTTCGGGGGCTGATCAACAAGCACCTGCTCTGGGTGCGAAGCGATTCGAGCCTTGGACTGGATGACCTGCGGAATGCCGGCAAAGGCATTTGGCAGCTGTTGCAATTTCAGACACTACGGCAGATCGCCACCGCGATCACAACGGCCGTGATTGCCCGCCCGATCATTGCGGTGCTGGGCTTGGCAGGCGTGGTCACGCTGGTCGTGCTCCACACCCTGTTCGTGAAGCAGATCGTGCGGCTGGGCGCATCGGCCAGCGGCCGCGGCGCCCTGCGGATGCAGCCCACAATCGAAGCGGTCGGCTTCACCGCGCTGGCGGCCGTACCAGCCTGGCTCGGCCTGCGGACTCTCTCCCATGTGCTCACCAGCTTCAGCGACACCACAACCCTCGGCGCCGCCATCGGGGAGGCACTGGGCACCGTGGGAGCGATCGTGCTGCCGATGGAGTTTCTGCGACAGTTCATTCGCCGCCACGGCATCGCGTACGCCCATTTCGGCTGGTCCAACGGCGTGATCACACCGCTTCGCCAGGCCGTACGGCGATCGATCGCGATGGGCCTCCCGCTGGTGTTCTTCTGGCGACTGGTCGACTTCGAGAGTGGCACCGAAGAAAGCCTCACGGCGATAGCCCGGCTGGCCTTCATTATCCTGATGGGTGTGGTGGCGGTTGTTCTCGGTCGGCTGGCCCATCCGCGGCATGGAATCCCGGCGGCCTTCCTTGGGGGCAAGAGCGGAGCGACGGCAGCGCGGCTGGGATGGATCTGGCGGCCTCTGGTTGTCTTACCGCCAGTCGCGCTGGCGGGCCTGATGGCCTACGGCTACAGCTACTCGGCCACACAGCTCTCGATCTCGCTCCACCGGTCGATCTGGCTGGTGATCTTCGCCGTGATGCTCCACGCGCTGGCGGTGCGGTGGTTGGTGGTGTCGCGGAAGCGGATCATGCTCGAAGAGCTGCGGCAACGGGCGGCGGCCCGCGAGCAGGCCGAGGCCGGGGGCGCCGGGATGGAGGTGGTTGATGTCAACCGGCTCGATGTTTCGGCGATCAGCCAGCAAACCCGGCGGCTGATCGATGCGGCATTCTTCGTGGGCGTGCTCCTCGGGCTGTGGTGGATCTGGTCGCCCGTACTGCCCGCGCTCGGCTTCCTCGAGCGGGTGACGCTCTGGGAACAGCGGGCGCCGGACGGCACGGTGAGCGGCGTTGTGACACTCGCCAACCTGCTGGTCGCAGTGCCGATTATCGCGCTCACCTTCATCGCCGTCCGGAATGCGCCCGGGCTCTTGGAGGCCGCGCTGCTCCGTCACCTGCCGCTCGACACGGCCGCCCGCTACGCGATCACGTCGCTGGCGAGTTACCTCTTGGCCGGCTTCGGCCTCGTGCTGACCGCCGGCATTCTCGGACTGTCATGGTCGAGCGTGCAGTGGCTCGTGGCCGGCCTGTCGGTGGGCCTCGGCTTCGGCCTCCAGGAGATCGTGGCCAACTTCATCTGCGGCATCATTCTCCTCTTCGAGCAGCCGATCCGGGTGGGCGACGTGGTGACGATCGACGGCGTGACGGGCGTGGTGTCGCGGATCCGCATGCGGGCCACCACGGTCACCAACTGGGACCGCCAGGAATACATCGTGCCCAACAAGGATCTGATCACGGGCCGCGTCACCAACTGGACGCTCACCGACAGCACTAATCGGCTGGAGATCCGCGTGGGCGTGGCCTACGGCACCGATACGCGGCGGGCGACCGCACTGATCCGTGAGATATGCGCCGCGCATCCCGACGTGCTCAAGGATCCAGAGACGCTGATCACGTTTCAGGAGTTTGGGGATTCGACGCTCACGATCGTGATCCGGCTCTACCTTGCCTCGCTCGACAAGCGGCTGCCGGTGCTCGACGACATCCACACGGCGATCCACGAAAAGTTTGCCGCCGAAGGGATCGAGATCGCCTTCCCGCAACTCGACGTACACCTCACCGCCGCCACAGCAGCTGCAGCCCCAGCCCTAGCCCGCTCCCAAACGTCACCACATCCGTCCGCCCCGACGTAAAGTTCGTGCCCTGGAAAAGCTCCCGGTCGAACAGATGCGACGCCAGAAATTCGAGCGTCAACCCACGCCCCAGTGACTGCTCCAGTCCCACCGCCGCCCGTTGGTCGAACACGTAAAACCGTTCTTTGTCGTTTACTCGATCGGCCAGAAAATAAATTTCCGTGTCAGTCCGGTAAAACGTCACGAACGACAACGCGTCGGTGAGCCGCCGCCGCGCCGTCGCGTTGACGTTTACCAGTGGAAAGTAGTTGAAGCTGAGCGTCCAGTCGTCGGTGGGCCGCCATTCAAGACCTGCCGGCACACCCACCTTCGCCTCAAAGGCATCGCTCGGCCGCCAGATGTAGGCGACGCCAGGCAACGGATAGGGCAGCTGCGACGTCGGCGAATAGAAGAGACTGAAGCTCCACTCGTCGTCGGGCCGCCGCGCCGGCCGATTCATGAACAGGATCGCCATCAGGGTGAGATCGCGGCCGGCCGCATACGGCCGGTCACTCGCCGAACCGAAGAGAAACGTGCCGCCGAGCGTGCCGCCATCGTCCTGTGGCCGGATGTGGGTGACGCCCGTCTCGACCAGCCACAGCTGATCGGGCACCGGCTGGCCGCTGTCGGGGAGGATCGCGTCGGTGGCCAGCTCCAGCCGGCCAAACCGGCCGATCGCCAGCCACAGCGGCCGCCCCTCCTCCGGGATGCCAATCGGCGCCGCCACCCGGGCATACTGGGCGTTGATCGAGAGCGTGTCCTCTTGGCCGTCGATCTTGACCGGCGGCGCCCAGAATCCACCTAGCGAGACCGGCGCCGACGATCCAAACGGCCCGCCCCGTCGCCGCTCGGGCGTGGCCGCATCGGGGTCGAGGTCTGCCACGGGCTCATTGGCAAACGTGTCTTCTTCGAGATTGAAGTCGATCGGCGGCAGCAGGGCCAGCCGCTCCGGCTCACGCGGCAGTGGGCTCTGCGCTGCACCGTTCGGCGGCAGTGTCTCCTGGCCCACCGCCGCCGGCCCGACGAGCAGCGTGGCCACGATGATCGACAGCAAACAGTGCAGTCGCCCAGCCACGGGTCCCGCTCCTCTTGGTTCCTCGCAATCGCCGCTGAGTTTGTAGCAGGGTCACTGGGCCACCGGTACGGCAAAACGCCCCCTCACGGACAGCCGGTCGCCGACCGCCTACACTAACACCACTAAGAAACGCATGCGTGAATCTCCCCTCCCCCCTCGTCGCCTGCGGCTGTTCATTCCGATCGGCCTGCTCGGGCTAGTGGCGGTGGCGGGATTCTGGTCGCGATCCCGTGGAGACGATTCTGTGGCTGCCCTCGCTGTCGGTGACAAGGTTCCGCTCTTCCAGGCCCCGCTCGGGGATGGCGGCACGTTTGACATGGCCGAGCACCTCGGCCAGAAGGCGATCGTGATCTTCTTCTATCCGAAAGACGACACGCCGCTGTGTACGCAGGAAGCCTGTAGCTTTCGCGACGCCTACGAGCAGTTTGTGGCCGCGGGCGCGGAAGTGGTGGGCGTGAGCGCCGATACACCGGCCAGCCACGCCGCCTTCGCCCGCAAGCACAAGCTCCCCTTTC
>JAYQOK010000109.1:0-13101 GCA_038144795.1 Candidatus Kuenenia sp.
CCACCCCCCCGGGTCATCTCGCCCCCCCCCCCCGCCCGGCCGCGCCCCGGCGCAAAAATATAAACCCACAAAACACCCCCGTCCCGCCCCCCCCCGCGCCGCCCGGCCGGGGGGCCCCCCCGGGGCCCCCTTACGTTCCTGCGCACATACGTTTCCAGAAGATTTTCTGTGAACACATTAAAGCAGGAAGATTTCGCTGGAATTGCTTGCTTCGACGCACCCGAATTTGGAAAATGGAGGTTTACATCAAGCCATACGGATAGCCGCGAGTCTCAAGGAGCGGGACATGTATCAACATTCAGACATTGCCCTCACGGCCGCTGACCTCGACTTCAAGGCGGCGATCGAAGCTGACGCCGAGATCCAGCTGAAACGGTTTGGTTTTGACGACAGGTTCGGCAGCAAACGGCTGCATGACCTCGTACACGAAGCCTACGTGCTCGAATTGATGACCATCGCCCAGATGGCCCGCTGGTATGAGATCGGACTTGTCACGCCGCAGGAACTCAACGTCGTGCACCCGACCCTTCTCATGATCGACCTGCGACGACGGATCGCCAACTCGCCAACCGACCACATACGCTCTTCCGCGATGGACTACACGCTTGGGCGGATGATGACGTGGTGGCAACACCACACAGTCACGTCCGCGTGGCGGAGCCTGAAGGCTCATGTCCGCGTGACAAACACTTCTTCCAACCTTGCCGATGCGCTCGCTGACTTTCTATGGAGCGTTCGCGAGGCACTTGGAACACCAACACCTAGGGCCAAATCATGAAAAGTCGACCGAGAAACCGGGCGCTCATGTACGAGCGTCGCAGCGACGACGGCCAAGAGGCGTCGCTGAAACAGCAGTTCGACTGGGCCAAAGCCAAGTCAGAATCCATCGGAATACCCTTCCGCGGTACGTATGCGGACATCGAGGATATGCAGCGGAAACGACTGCACCGCAAGCACGACATCTTTCTGGATGATGCAATCAGTGGCGGCGACCTGACCCGTCCGGGCTTCCGTATGTTTCTCGAAGAGGCCATCGCCGACGCAAGCGTGTCGCACGTCTACGTCTTCAAGCGCGACCGCCTGGGCCGTCCGCAGGCTCTGCTCGAGATGATGACACTCGAGCAGCAGCTGATCGCCAGCGGCGTGACACTCGTCACCCACGACAAGATCTACACACCCGAAGACCTCAAAGCCAACGAGATGATGTACCTCATTGGCGGCTTGGTCGAGTATCAGGAGCACGGCCGATTCTCACCACGGCTTGGCGACCGAATTGTCTTCGTCCAGCAGAGCATGGCCGCCCGCGGCCTGAGCACTGGCGGCCGTGCGCCGTACGGATTCGGCCGCGCGCTCGTCGGCCCCGATGATGGTTTCGTGCAGTGGCTCGCCGACGGCGAGAACATCCGCCGCGCTGGGCACCATGTCCGCTTCCTACCGCAGGATCAGGAGAAGATCGCGACCTGGTGCACGATGCTTGAGTGGCGGGCGGCCGGCGAAAGCTGCAAGAAGATCGCCGCCCGACTCAACAAGATGGGCATACCGTCGCCAGACGCCGGCCGCGTCCGGCGGGATCACGGCTCGGCCCATACTGTGCCCGGGAAGTGGCATCCAAATACGGTCCGCGACCTCTGCTCAAACCCGATCATTGCCGGCATCAAAGAGTATGGCCGACGGTCCGAGGGCCGCTATCGCCGCGTGGGCGTCGGCGGGCCGCGGGAGCTCGACGAACAGGATCTTCGCCCCGACGGCCAGCCGAAGCTTCTGGAGAATCCAGAGGACGTTCGGGTGCGGGCCTCAAGCGGCGGTGACGCTCTCTTCGATCCGGAACGCTGGCGAGCTCTACAGCCCAAGAAGGCCTCAATGGACGAGGTCCGCAGGCGGAATGGCCAGAAGGCGAATAATCCGGATCGCTATCCACTTTCAACGAGGGTCATCGATCTCACAGCGGGCTGTGGCAGCGTCATGCACGGCATTCCCATTGGGAACAAACTCAAATACGCCTGTGGCCGTTACTACAACAGCGGCTACACCGAATGCAGCCACAATACGGTCGAAGCTGCCGCCGTCACGGCCATGCTCATCGACGCGCTCGTCGAACTCGTCGATAAGGCCGGCGGCCGGGAGGCCATCCGCACCCGTCTGCTGACAAAGGCCCGTGCCGAGGCCGAGCCCGACGCGATGCCAGAGGAGCCGGCCGCCTTGGCACACCTGCGGAAAAAGTTGGCGTCCCTCGAGGAAGACATCGCAACAGCCGAGCGTCGGATGGCCACCGAGAAAGACGACGCCCGGTACACGGCCATCGCCAAGACATTTGACTGCCTCAGGGCAGAGAAGGAGTCTGTCGAACGGCAAGTGGCTGACTTGGCGACGCCCACGCCTGTCCCGAAGACCATTCTGAGCCCTGAGGAGCAGGTCGATGCCCTGATGGCGACGATCGACAACCTGGCCGCACTCTCGAAGCACGAAAGCGCCAACCAGAGGATTCGCGAACTGGTACTCCAGCTGGGCATCTTCGTCGGCCTCGAGTTCGAGGAAGGCCGATGGGGCAAACGGGCCGTTCGCCGGCTCCGCCGCGGCGTCATCGCCTTCGGCGAGGACAACCTGCCCGTGCCGATCCACGGGCGAAGCCGGGCCGATTGCCCGGCACCAGACGCCGCCGTCCACGGCGGCAGCAACCACACACACTCAGCCCCGGCGTGTTGCCGGGCACCGTCGGCTGAACCCGGCTCCTCCGCAGGCGAGGGAACCGGGAACAGCCCAACGGATGAGTCCAACTCCGGGTTGGAGCAGACTCGTCAGGGAACAAACGTCGAGTGTACAGAAGCTGGTTAGAACTTTTCCAGTCCGGAGTGGCCGACTGGAAACCGGAGAGCGTTTACGTCCTTAATTCCTTGGAACCCTCGTTTTGGGACCGAAAGTCGCTCCGCCCGCCCGTTGATACCAACTAGGACTCATTTGGCCCCCTGCCCTGCATTCCGGATACCCCATGCACCCCGACGACCTGCTCCGAGCCATCCAAAGCAGGGCTGCTCGAATCGCCGTTGGGGCCTCAACTGTCCGGGGACGAGGCCACACCGGCACCGTCCGTGAGGCACGGCATCACTTTTCCAAGATGGACCTGAGGGTCTTCGGGGTGGCATCCAGTCGTTTTCGGGCGGTGCTGGACCGGGAGACCCTACGGCTTCAATCCGCCTTACCGATAGCCGCCCGACGCTGGGGCATCGCCAGAAAGCTCCTCAACATCTTTCTGCGGGACTGTTTCTATACCGGCCAACTCAGCGAGGCGTACCGGCTGGCGACACTAGAAACTGAGTTTGAGATCCCCACTCGATTCAATCACGGCAAAAGCCCTGAAACAGACCATGGGGCGTGGTGCTCTACCGCAATGGCCCGGCGTAAAACACCTAACTCCTGAACTGAGTGAGGTGTTTCAGACGGCTGCTCTTGAAGAGGCCGAACGACGGGGCATTGCTCGGGTACATCTCGATGCCATGTGGTGGTCACTGGATCGGGATGGGGATTAAGCGGGCGGGCTAAACCCACCAGCCGCCCTCACCCCAATCCCAAAAGATCCCACCGCTCTAAAAACTCATCCTCAGGATCAAGGAAGTTCCGCATCGGCGTATCCCGGTGCTTCTGGCCTTTCTTGCCGGGGGTTTCCAGCCACGTTCGGTGGCCCTTTTTGGTTCGGTCGGCCACGACTTTGCTGGGCACGATGTGAAACCGGGGGCGGTCAGTCGGCTGGCCCAAGGCTACGAAAACGTAGAAGTGGTCCTTTGAAACGAACTCCTCGCTCTTCTCGTTGAGGAGCCACTTCCGGGCGGTCTTCTGATTGGTTTTGCACTGGATGGTGATGGATCGGGAGCCATCCTGATTCGTGGCAAGGATGTCGATGCCACGGGTATTCCGGAGGCTGATTGAGGCGATATAGCCCCGGCGTGAAAGCTCGGCGGCGACGAAATACTCGCCCGCCACGCCGGTCAGGACAGGGGGAATTTTCGGGGGTTTGGCCATGGGAAGAGGATAACTCCCGGCTGAAGATCCCTCCCGGCTGAGTGATACCAACGAGGGTTTTTTGGCCTCCAAAAAAACCTTGGCCCGATTCCCGGCGACGGTCGCTTAGCTGAAAGGACAGGATTTGCCCCCTGTCGTCGCCCCGAGCCACCAGCGTGACAACCTCTTGTTTTGCCGCCGCACGCCTCTCTGACGGGTCCGTCGTCTCATAGCGGGTCGTCCTCGCCCGCCCCGCCTTGGTTTTTATCCAAGGTGGCGGCTGCTCGCTGTTGTTGCTGCCGGTTCATGTCCGGTCGGCAAATGAGTCCCGATTGGCCAACGTGGTCGTCGTGACTCGATTCCTTCACCCCCTCAAGGAGTCGCCAAATGGCAAGCAATTTCACGACATCGACCCTCACGCCAATGGTGGTGCGGACGGGCCGGGACTCGGTGGAGCGGTATCTCATCACCGATCAACAAGACCGCTACTGGACCGGCTCCACGTGGACCAAGCCCGGAGTGAGAAAGCGGGCGTTGCTCTTTCACACGGCGAAGAAAGCTCATCTGGTCTGCCACAGCCTGCTGATGGCAATGCACGGACACCTCCATCACGTTCGGGTTCACGCTCCGTTCACCGTTCAACTCTGGACAAACAACCGCTGTCCACTGGCTGATCTGCAACGGTGGATCAGCCGGAACACCACGCTCGTGGTGGACACGCACACTCATGGCATTGGGCCAGTCCTCGGATCGTATGCCGTCACCACGCTCGCCTATGAGCACGTGATCGAGATCCCGCCACGATATTTTCCGTCTGCGTCACTCTGCATTCCAACTGGGCAACCTGCCTATGTGCTGAGCGTGGTCGAGACGAGCACCACGCTAGAGCCTCAGTGGTGCATTGCTGACCAGTGGCAGCGGTATTATCACGCTGATGCCTCGCCAACGACGGGGGATCCAACCTGCTATCCGGCACTGGCTGATGCCCTAAAAGAGGCACGAGCCAGTCTTGAGGTCATCGCTCATCCGGCACGGACCCTTCAGGCTCCGTTCTACGTGGATCTCTACACGCCGGAGGCTGTGGATATGACCACGCTCCGCTCGTGGCTGGGCAAGGCCGTGCTGGCCTTGATCGGTAGCGGAAACGATCCCAGCGACCTGCTTTTTGGAGCAGTCGGCGTGTGCCACTTCGACTTCGCCAGCCTCTCCGAAGTTGCCTGAGATTCGGCAACCGATGGCCCGGTTTTCTGTCGTGATCGCAAATCCTATTAGGCCCGTTTCCCAACCCCCGGAGAAATCCCATGAACTGCTCGTGCGGCGGAACCCTCTACAAGTGCAACTCGTGCAACTCTGTCTGGTGCAGTCACCGAAGCTGCCCGAATGGCAACCCGTCCCCGAATGCCATCAACAAGTGCCCACGATGCAACGGCTACGGCAAGCCCGCTTGATGGGATGAGGTCGGCTCGCCCTTCACGGTGGAGGGTGGTGTTTCTTTCCTCGTCACAGGAGCCGCTATGCCCAAAAAACGTGAGAAACCTACGCCGATCCTGAGTGTGGTCGCCACTGGAACGCCCGAGCATCCGAGGTATGTCATCGCTGACCAGTACCTGCGTTATTTCGCTCTTGAGAAAGGCTGGAGCGAGCAACGTGACATGAGTGCAGCGACGTTGTTTGCGACATGCGAAGAAGCTCTGCGAATGGTGGACACGCTTCTCGTGATTCGCCATGGCGATTTGCCAAAGAAGACCTACACGGTGCCCGTCACCATCGAACTGTATTCGCCAGAAGAGGTCTCTGAGCGTGATCTACAGCAATGGTTGATGAGGGTGTCGAAGCTGATCCTCGACACTCCACGGCATGGCAACGGGCCAGTGGCTGGATCGTATGGATCGGTGAGGATTGACTACAGCAAACTGAAGGAGGCCACATGAGCTTTGGCGAGTTTCTAACCAAGGTGGCCATCTTTCTGACCTGCTATTCAGCAGTGAAGGGGGAGATGTGGTCCGTGCCACTGGCATGGATGATCGGCGGTGCTCTTGTGGCCTTGAGCGTCATCCGAGATGCCAGCATCCGATGGCGTGAAGCGTACCGGTTAGCCCCCGGCTTTGGTTTCTGGTTTATCGTCACCGCCCTGATCGTGTGTGTACCCAATGCCGTTTTTAAGAAGCTGATCGGCTCCGAGTCTTGGGGCTTCTCATACTGGGAGTCTGTTGCCGCTGCTGGCGTGATCTCCGTGTTCTTTAAGACCTTCGTGATCGTGTGCGAAAGCATCTCACGATGGGTGATCTGGATGATCGGCTTCGACAACAAACGTGTTGATGACGCCCATCGCTACTTCCAGAAGCAGCGTTGGGATTGGATCTTCGGCTCGTCAGAGGAGCAGTACGACGACGAAGAGTGGTCAGAGGACGACGAAGACTACGACGATGAGTTCGCCAACACCGATGAGCGTGGTGTGACCGTGGTGGATGGCACCATTGCCCGCTGTCCAGACTGCGGTGAACCCTACACCCACCTAGGCGAGTGCTTGGTGTGTGCCGAGTTCGAGCCACCTACCGCAAGGTACCGTCGTTGCCGCCTGAACTGAGGTCGATTACCCGGTTGCCATCAACGTGCTTGCCGTCATAGATCAGCACTGCGGAGTCATCTGGCGTGAACGAGTCGGCGGGCGTGAAGTCATCCCGATACCGTTCGCCTTTGCTGATTCGGACACACCGCATCTGGCCGACAAAAACTAGGTCAGGGTTGGTGGCTCCGATACGGCCAACCACAAAAGGCGTGCCACCGTCTGATTGTGTGGGTGGCCCCGTGTGGACGAGCTTGCCGTTGTTGTAAAGGCGGGTCTCGGTTTCCCCGAAGACGGCGGCAACGTGAGTCCATTCCTTCAGCGGCACGGTCGATTCCGAGACCTCAAACCCGGTGAGGTACTCGTAGGCAAGCTGCTGACCGTAAAGGCAGAGGCCAACGCCGTTGTGGCCCCGGATGTCGCTGCCGATCACAAAACAGCCTGATGGCGGCAGTGATGTTGGGTTGATCCAAGCCTCCAGCGTCACCGGAGCAAAGCGATCAACAGGCGTCTCGATATAGTTCCCGGCGAAGGAAAAGACGCCGGGAGTCTGCTTCATCACCGGTGGTGAGGATTCAACCTTCTTGGCCCGTGGCATGGCGAACGCCGCTACGGCACCAGCTACGAGCACGAGCGACCCAAGCCACCACCACCGCTTGTGGCCGTTCGTGCTTGCCGGGGCTGCTGCATCAGACGCCAAAGCAGCCCGAAGCTCTGATGCAAACTGTGCAGCCGAGATCTGACGCTTGGCGGGATCACGTTGCAGAGCCTTTTCACAGATCCGCTTGATGTCGTCGCTCATGGTGGGCGAGACGACTTGTTTCACGCCCGTCACGATCTCCCTACGCAGGACATTCGGCTGGAGGGACGAGTACGGCACCTTGCCAGTCAGAGCCTCATGAAGAACGACCCCAAGGCTGAAAACGTCTGACCGGGGATCGAGATCTTTTCCCTCTAGCTGCTCAGGTGCCATGTACCGAAGTGTGCCCAATGAAAGGGCCTGCTTGCCCGCTCGATTAGCTGACTGGGCGATGCCGAAATCGCCAAGCAATGCCCGGTTATGACTGTCGATCAGGATGTTGGCTGGTTTGATATCCCGGTGGACCACGCCATACAGGTGGGCGTGCTCAAGAGCATCAGCAATCTCAGCAATCCATCTGATCGTTTGCTGCGGTGCCGGTGGGTTGTTGACGAGGTGGTCGCCAAGACTGCCACCTTCAACAAACTCCGACACGATAAAGCAGTGCTCGCCGTCCCTGCCTACATCAAACACCTGCACCACGCCGGGGTGCTTGATTCGGGCAACCCGACGGGCTTCAGCCATAAAGGCATCGGCAGAGAGGAGTCGTGAAGGTTTCGGCACTTTGACGGCAACGACTCGCTGTAGTTCGAGATCATAGCCCTGCCAGACCTGAGCGAATCCACCTTCGGCAACTAGGGTATCGAGGCGATATCTGCCCGCCAGAGTCCGTGAAGCGACTGGGGTAGTGGGAACAGGCGGATCGTCGTTCGTGACTGGTTCGAGTGGCTCATCAAGCCACGAAGTCACGTTCAGGATATTGATCCTTCGAGCCAACTCCTGAACAAGATGAGGATGGGCATGGCACAACTCTGAGGCAGGAGTGTCCTGCCCCATCTCTCGAAGCTCTTCCCACTTTTGTATGAGATCACCAAGGATCTCCTCATCTTTGAGCGTCAAGGTTGAGCGCCTCATGCAGTTTTACTTTGACGGATGCCCATCGACGCTTGAGCGTTCTGACGGATGTGTCGAGAACCCTTGAAGCCTCTTCGTGTGTCAGGCCTTCATAAAAAAGCAGATTGACGATTTCCTGCTCGTCCTCCGGGAGCCGCTCGACGGCGGCATGGAAATCACACCACCCAAGTGGGTCACTAGGACGACCGGCTCGGTCGTAGATCGTTCCGCCTGCGTCGTCAGACGGGATCTCGTCGGTGTGGTGGTTTGCCCCGTGACCCTCAGGCCCAAAGTAGTGCTTGGCGAGATCGAGTAGCTCTCGGCGGATCTGGACGGTTGCGAGATTGAAGAAGTGCCTGACAGACTCGACCCGGACGTTGGCCAACGCCCTGTGAAGCCTGACCATGGCGTTTTGATAAACGTCGTCTGTCTGCTCCCATCTCCGCAGGCTGGGGTAGCCGTGGAACATCTTGCGGGTGAGCCGCAGCAGGCGATCACTGGCGTGGTCAAGGAGTGCAGCATGAGCCTCGGCATTGCCAGCTAAGGCAACGTCGATCAGGTTTTGGATCTGCGTGTCGGTGCTGGACTCTTGCGGCATCATGCCTCCCGCTGGGGGAACCCCTCTAAGGTGCCCAGTCTAAGGGGGTGCCGGTACTGAGTCCCAGTCATCTGGCTATACGAGAACCCGGGAAAACAGGGCCAAAAAACTAGGCGTGGCACCGTTTGCCTTGGGTGTCGCATGGCTGGATGAGCGGGTAGTGCATACCCCAGATGGCAATCGGCAGTGGTGGCTGATGGCCGTGCTAGTCCAGACCGCACCACACAACGCATCTTGGCTTCACGGAGCGGTTCAGAAATGACTCGTTCCGGCGGATGGCGCTTCGCCATCTGAGAATTACGGGGATCGAGCGAACGTGGGCATAGTTGGTATCACTCAGCCTCCGCTTCGCTCCGTTCCTCCGCTTCGCTTCGTCTGAGTGATACCAACGTGGCAAGATGCGGAGCGGCCATGTCCGTAAAGGGCATGGCCGCTCTTTTGAATGGATGGGGTGAGGTGGATGCAGGAATGGAATCCCAAAAAACTTGAGCGGATAGGGCGGGCGATTCCGTTCACCACGGGCCTGACAGAGGAGATTCTGTCAGGTTGTGTTGTCAGCTACCGTGAGTCACGTATTCGGAAACGTGACGGGCGGGAGCGGATTCTTTCGATACCGCACCCACGACTCAAGCACGTGCAACGACTGTTGCTTCGCAAGGTGCTTCGAAAGCTCCCGGTCCACCCGTCAGCGAAAGGGTTTCGGCGGAGGCAGAGCACGGTGGATCACGCCATGCTCCACTCCGGGAAACCTTTTGTCGTGCTCATGGATATCGAAGATTTCTTCCCCTCAACTCAGCGATGGCGTGTAGCCCAATGCCTGAGACGCTTCGGGTGGAGCAAAGAGCGGGTTGCCCAGATCGTCAGATTGGTGTGCCATCCTGAAACGGATGGCCTGCCGCAAGGTGCGCCAACAAGCCCAGCAATTTCAAACATTGTCAACTGGGAGATGGATGTGCGGCTTGCGGGCTTCGCTCGAAAGCAGCGACTGGTCTACTCCCGCTACGCAGACGACATTGCTTTCTCACCGTCCGGAACGGGGCGTCTTCCGAATCCGTACTACGTAGTCCGTGTAGTGAAGGCGACTCTTGCCGACTACGGGTACCTGCTTCGTGCCGACAAGATCCGGGTGCTGCGGTCGAACCGGCAGCAGAGCATCACCGGTCTCGTTGTGAATAGCTCGTGCAACCTGAGTCGCACAGTGCGGCGTCGCTTGCGAGCGGCAGAGCATCGACTGAAAAAGGGCGAGCCGCTGTCAGTTGTGACGGAACCGGGGGAAGCTAAGGAAATGACCCAAGAACAAATACACGGATGGCGAAGCTATCTGTCCATGATTTCCCAACGGAGTGACCGGGCGAATGCCGCCGGTTCATGACGACGGAAGCAAGGCGATTGACCAAATCGCATCGCCTGACAAAGGCAGGCGGCGGGCGTAAAGCCACGTTGCAACGAGTAGAGAAACGACGTGCCGTTCTCCCTAGTTGCCCTGCTAGTTGGACCGCTCTTGGCACGCTATTCTTATCCTCCGTGAGGGTGAACAGCACCCTCCTGCTGTGTCCCCAAGGCAAGGAGCATCCGGTGAGAAGCCTGCTTGTAGTGTTTGCAGCATTAGCGACGGTTGCCGCCCACGCAGAAGTCCTCACACTCGAGGGCACGATCAAGTCGGTCGATGCCTCAAAGCGGGAACTTACCATTGGAAGAAAGACTCTGGATGTGGCGAAGAAGTGCCGCATCACCGTTGATGGCAAGAATGCCGAGATTGGCGATCTAAAGGCCGATCAGGAGGCAACCGTCGAGTACGACAGCGACTTGGAAGTCGCTAAGTCCATCGCTATAGCGAGTGAGACGCAGACTAGCACGGCAACCACAGATGCCGACCTATCTGCCGAGGAAAAGAAACTAGTTGGCGATTGGAAGTCGAAGAGCAGCAAAGAGGGCAAGTCGTTTGATGCCACTCGTGTGATTCGTGAGTGGAATAACGACGGCAAGGAATTCAATCGTGGGGTGTGGCTTGTACGGAAAGACGGCACTTTCCTTGCGGCGTTCCGCAACAAGTACTCGATAGAAGGCCAACTTGTCAGCGAAGACAGCATCGAGTTCACCGTTTTCGACCAGCAGCACAGGGTGGTGGAGAAGCTGCAAATGAAGCGTGCAGACTGAAGCAGGCGGAAAACTAGCAACTAAGACAGGAGAAAGAGATGAGCAGAAGGTGGCCTACAGCAGTCTTCGCTGGTGTTCTTGCACTTCTGAGTATTGGGCACGGATACGCCGAAGTCGTTGAACTAGAAGGCACCGTCAAGGCTGTCGATGCCACCGCCCGCTCTATCACCATCGAGCGAAAGACCCCAAAAGGCACCAAGACGCTGGAGCTTGAGGTTGCCAAGAAGGCTGGAGACCTAGGCAGCGTAACGGCTGGCGACACGATCTCTTTTAGCTACGACCCGGATCTGGAACTAGTGACGAAGCTGGGGGGTGGTAAGCGAGAGGCCAGAAAGGCAAGTGAAACTGAGCGGATCGTGCGGGTGCGGTACCACTTCGCCGCTGATGGAAGCTGCAAACTGGAGACCGTAAGGCTGGAGTCACAACCAGAGCCAGTGCCCGGTGGATTCGACAAACAAGACATGGGTAATGGCGTCTGGCAAATCACCGAGACATTTGACAACGAGCAATCACTGCAACGGTTCGCCGGACCGATTTCAGACGTAACAAACATCGAGTTTTCCGAAGAGCGAAAGGCCCTGACCTTCAGCCCAAAAGCTGGAGGGAAGCCGAAAGCAGTGCTTCTCTACCCCAAGCGTTGTCGCCTCCCACTCACTGTTGAGGCCGACATCAGCACAGCGGAGCAGCACGGGCATTTTCAAATAAACCCCAACGCTGCGATGCCCCCGAACATTCATCCATTCGCAAACGTGTTCACGCACGATGGCGGAGATAAGCTCGACCTGTCTTGTAGTTGGGTCGTTTCAAGAGATGCCAAGAAGGGCGAGCCAAAAATCGAAGAGGTTTTTGTTGAGCGAGGCGTATCTACAAGTGAGCCATTCAGCAAGGAGGCTCGGCCCCCCGTGGGCGTAGACCCCGAGATGATTTACCTCGTCAATCTTGGTGCCTTCGGTGCAGGTCCAGACAGCAGCACTCTGTACCTCAGCCGACTGTCCGTGACCGCTCGCTTCGCTCCGACCTTGGGTCTTGCGCTTAAGCAGGAGGGAGATCGGGTGCTTGCAGGCGACGTGCTGAAAAACTCCCTTGCGGAGAAGGCGGGCATTAAGGCCGGGGATGTGGTTCTTTCCATAGACGGGAAATCACCCAGCACGATGCAACGAGCGGTCACTTTGCTGTCTATGACCAACTACGGTGAGTCGTGGAACATCGAAGTCGAGCGAGACGGCCAGAAGAAGGTGTTCACGATCAAGGCCGAGTAGCTCTCTTCTCGCCGCCGTTTTTCAGCGACTCGACTTCCCAGAAAAGCACAGCCACCTAATAGGTGAGCGTCGAGTTGTTGTCGATAAAAAATGCGACAACACAGGTATGCCGCCCATGGGGCTAGTTGGTATTGGGCATGGCGGCGGAACCGTCGAGAGTTTCCCGGTTTCTCTTTTTGCCACTGACTTCGACCGGCGGCGGCGTCACTCAGTGGGGCGACCCGGCCACCATCAGTCTGGCGTAAAGCCCCAGTAGAGCCGTGGGCTGTGCTGAAAAAACAGACTGCCCATGTGCCCGGTTGTCTTCTGCCTCACGATAATGAGCGGCGCTGCAAAGCCGAGAACATCGAAGTCGGATTGAAGCTGCTGCGTGTCCCACACCTGCCCGTGCTGGGCTTCGAGCCGCTCCCGGTCGCCAGCGTTGCCGTTGATCTCCTGCACCATGCTCCTGCGGGTCATCTCGGTGGGGTCACTCATCGTGGGTGTTCCTTGAAAAGAGAAAGGGAGCGTGGCTCATCACCACGCCCCCCTAGTTGGTATCACTCGTCGTCGTGCCAGCAGGGGTCATACGATTCATCAACGCCCCACCCAGCCGACGAGAATCCACTCTCGTGGTCGCCGTCCATGTCGCCCGGATCGGCGTCAGCGTCGGGGTCGTAGTTGTCCTCATCAGCAGCATTGGGGCCGGGATCATCAATCCACGGCCAGAGAATCGACTCCTGCTGCATGTCGTGCTCGTCCATCGCCATGGGATGTTCCTTTCGAGTGAAGGGGTGTCACGCACCTAGTTGGTATCGCTGGATAGGCGAGGGGCGGCAGGCGAACCCGCTGCCCC
>JAYQOK010000110.1:0-12917 GCA_038144795.1 Candidatus Kuenenia sp.
TGGTTGGGCTCGCCGATCGTGCGACCGACTTTTTGCGGTCGCTCGACAAACTCGGCAAGGCGTCGGCCGACGCCGTCGCTGCCGAGATGCAGCAGCACGGCGTCGATCCGCAGGCCTGCCAGACCCTGCTCGGGATGGCGCAGCTGAAGGGTGATGCCGAGGCGGTGCTCGCGGCCCTCGAGCCGCTCGTCGCCGGCTCAGCGGCGGGCGAGGCTGGCCTCGCCGCCCTCCGCAGCCTGATCAACGGCGTGCGGCAGGCGGGGGTCGCCGATGGTCGCGTGGTGATCGATCCATCGATCGCCCGGGGGCTCGACTACTACACCGGCATTGTGCTGGAGAGTTTTCTCGACGAGCTGCCGGGGCTGGGAAGCATCTGCTCCGGGGGCCGCTACGATAACCTTGCCGGTCTTTACACGAAGCAGCAACTGCCGGGCGTGGGCGCCTCACTCGGCATCGACCGGCTTCTGGCCGGCCTCGAAGAACTCGGTCGACTCGACGCCGTCGAAACCCCAGCCGACGTTTTCCTTGCCTATTTCGATGAAAAGCATCTTGGCGACTATCTCAGGGTCGCCGCGGCCTTGCGACAGGCCGGCCTCGCTGTCGAGTTGTTCCCCGAGCCCAAGAAGCTCGGCCAGCAACTGAAGGTGGCCGCCAAGAAGGGGTTTCCGGCGGCACTCATCATCGGCAGCGATGAGTTTGCGGCAGGTTCGGCGCAGCTCAAGGACCTCACCACCCAGCAGAGCACGACGATCGAGTGGGGCAGCGACACTGGGACACTGGCGGCTGCGGTGCGGCAGGCCCTCAGGTCACCGGCTGGCGGGTAGAGGAAAAACGCTTCAAAGCATCGTCATGAACCGTATCACCCGTTTTCTCAGCAGTGAAGCGGGGCTTTTCGCCGGTCTTCTCTCTGTCGCACTGTTCTTTGCGTTCGGTAAGGCTTGGCTTGCTGACCTTGGCAATCCCTGGTGGGCGGCCGGTCTCTTCGGGTGGCTGTTTGCCGTCATTCTCTGGCTTACCTTCGGTGTTGTTCGCCATGCCGACGCTCTTGCCGAACGTCTCGGTGAGCCCTACGGCACGGTCATCCTCACATTGGCCGTCATCGGCATCGAGGTGGCGATGATTGCCGCCGTGAGCCTCTTCGGAAAGGCACATCCAGGCCTCGCCCGTGACACGATGTTTTCCGTCGTGATGATCGTGCTGACAGGCATGCTCGGAGGAACCCTCTTGGCGGGTGGGCTGCGGCACCACCGCCAGGAATACAACCTCTCCGGTGCCAATGCCTATCTTGCCGTGCTCGTGCCGCTGGCTGTGCTCACGCTGATCGTGCCGCGGTTTACGACCTCGGCTCCTGGAGGCAATGTCTCACTGCTCCAGGCGGTTTTTCTGCTGGTCACGTCTGCTGGGCTCTATGTCACGTTCCTGCTTGTGCAAACGGGGAGCCAGGCGACGTTTTTTCGCGCTCCGGCAACGGACCATGGTCATCACCATGGAGAACCTCCCTACGCAACACTGACCCATGCCATCCTGCTCGTGGCGATGATGGCGCCGATCGTGCTCTTGGCAAAAAATCTTGGCAAACTCGTCGATCACGGTGTCGATTCGCTCGGTGCGCCAGCGGCGTTGGGCGGCTTTCTGGTGGCGGTTCTGGTGCTGGCCCCGGAGGGCGTCAGTGCCCTGCGGGCGGCGCTCGACAACCGCTTGCAGCGAACCATCAACATCCTGCTCGGATCGGCGACGAGCACGATCGGCATGACCGTGCCGGTGGTGCTGGCGATCGGACTGGTGTCAGGAAGGAGTTTCGAATTGGGGCTCGAGCCGACCGATATCGTGATGCTGACCCTGACGCTCATCACCAGTGTCATCACGCTCGCCACCGGCCGGACAACGCTGCTCCAGGGTGTGGTCCACCTGATTATTTTCGCCGCCTATACCATGCTCCTTTTTGATCGCTGACCAAAACCTCTCCCTCATTTTCAAAGGAGTCCTTGATGCTCACCCTCCTCGATCGCCATGGTCTCGTAACATCGCTCGGTCTCGTTCTCACTTGGCTGACGGCCGCGAGTGAGCCAGGAGTGTGTTTCGCCGACGATCTTGTGACCACGGAGGCCACACTCCAGGCCACGGAGCGGGCGGCGCTGCGTGGTGTCCTCACGCAGGAGCAGCAGGCCGCCCTCACGCCCCAGGCGGTGCTCGACGATCTGCTGGGAGGGAATCGCCGGTTTATCGCCGACGACCTCACCCAGCGGAATCACTCGCGGCGAATTCGTGAGGCCTACGCAGGACAATTTCCCAAGGCGGTGATTCTCTCCTGTCTCGACAGTCGCATTCCCGTAGAGGATGTTTTCGACCGCGGAATCGGTGATATCTTCGTGGCTCGTGTGGCAGGGAACTTTGTCAACGAAGATATTCTCGGCAGCATGGAATTTGGGTGTCACGTTGCGGGGGCGAAGCTGATCATGGTGATCGGCCACACGCACTGTGGTGCCGTGAAGGCTGCCATCGATGACGTGCGGGCGGGTAACATCACACCAATGCTTGCCAAAATCCGACCGGCCATCGAAAGAGGCAGGCCATTCGAGGGCGCGAAGGCGAGTGACAACCCCGCCTATGTAGCGCACGTCTGCCGTGAGAACGTGCGGTTGGCCGTCGAGACGATCCGGGAACGCAGCGAGATCCTCCGCGAAATGGAGGCAGCCGGTACGATTCAAATCGTCGGGGCCTACTACAATTTGAAGTCCGGGGAGATATCGCTGCTGCCGTGACGAGCGGGGCAGCGTCGAGCCTCGGGAGTCAGGTTTTCAGAATTCGACCTGAAACCTCGTGCCATAGATGTCGAAGGGTGCCCCCCCATAGCCGATGTAGTCGGGCATGCTACGGATCCAGTTGAACTGCACCTTGGCGAACCTACTCCAGTACCAATTCACACCGACCGTGGTCTGATTGACGGTGGCGGCGTTCGGCGACGGGGGCGGTCCGACAGCATTAGAAAGTTGGTTCTCCGGACGCACGTTCACCCCCGACAGGTCCACGTATGACCACCGTGCTGCCACCTCCCACGCTCCCCAGCCGCGGATGCGGCCCTTGCGACCGGACCCAAAGAATGGCGTGAAGGGCACGACGGTGTAATCAAAAGCCCCGACCTGCTTGAGGTACCCAACAGCCTCGCCTGTTAACATGTAGCCACACTGAAAATAGGCCGCCGGCTGCATGACTGCCGGCCCACCAAATTGACTGAACGTCGTGAGCATCGCCTCGGATTGAAAGTGTGCCCGGCCATAGCTCCCCGCAAGTTCCACATGGAAATCATTGAAATCATTCGCCAGGATCCGCCCTGTGTCGGCAACAAGTGGCGTGCCCGCTCCGGCAAACCCGAGCCCCGTCGGATCACCGACATAAAATTCCGGAATGATCGCCGAGCGGTACGTCTTGGCGAAGGCACCTGTGGTGTCTGGCGAACCGCCCGTCGTGCCGTAGCGATAGCCGCCGCCTATGTGCAGCAGGTAGCGATCTTCGGCGAGAGGATCGTAATACAGTAGGTGCGTGAGCCGGGACGCGAAAGCGACACCACCGTTGTCGCCGATCTGGGCTCCGTTGCGGTTCTCTCCGATGGTGCTGTAGACCGTCTCTTGGCCATTCCAAAACGTGAGCCCTGTCGCGTAGATGCTGTAGGCCCATTGGGTTCGTTCGTCTTCGGCCATGGCGTAGGCCATGATCCCCACGCGGCGAAAGGGCTCCATCGCCTGAAACGCCACGCTCCGCTCAAGAAACTCGAAGTGACGAATGCTCGTCCAACTCTCCATCGTGCCCGGCTGGCGAAACTGGCCGATCCGGATCGTGCCAAAGAAGGGGATCTGCTCCTGCTCTCCCCAAACGTCCATGAAGCTCGGCCGGCCGGCCTGAGCGAAGTCCATCATGATCGAGTAGTTGGTGAACTCGGTGAGCTTCCCGAACGCCTGAAGTCGCGTCCTACGAAAGCTCACTCCGTCGAGGGCATTGCCAATGCGCTCGCGGCTGGCTTGGGGCTGGCTGAAGAGTCCGTCGTCAAGTTGAAAAAAGCCGCTGAGCCGGATGAGCGGCAGGGAGTCACTTGATCCTTGACCCCCATCCAGCCGGTTCGGGGGCTGCTCGAAGCGCAAATCGATATTCCCCACTTGATTCGGGTCAAGCACGGTTCCAGGCCCCGTAGGCAGACCGAAAGAAGGTCGTTCGCCGGCTTCGAGGTCGATGTTGCCCACCTCGCTCGGATCGAGGACAGGAGCGGGGGCAGGAAGCAACTCCTGGGCATGGCTTGTCTGAACGGTGTTCTTGGAAAAAGCCATGAGTCCTGCAAGCAGCCCGCAGGCCATAAGCCATCGGAGTGCCATCGACCGACGCCGCGTCGATGCGAAGTTCCGATGGTCTGGATCCATGGCGAAAGACCTTGCCCCGGTATCGTGCCTACCAACTCCCATAGATCGGCAAAACCTTCCCCTTGGAAATAGTCAGCGCCATCGCCGCAAACCCCCCAGTTGCCCTCCCCGGGAATGCCGGCCAATCAGGGGGCAAATTTCAGGGTTCTCGCTTTAATCCACTGCCGGTGGCAGCGTAAAAGCGGTCACGAGTTCCGTGGGTGTGCGAGGCTTTTTTCGACGCTCGCGATCATGTCAGCAACGGCCGCTGCGGTGGCCGGCCGGTCGGCCTTGTCGTGGGCGATAAGCCGCATGGCGAGGTCACTCACCGCTTCAGGAACATCCGAGGCGATTGCATGAACTGGTGTGGCGCCGCCCGCGGCGATGGCCATCAGCGTTTTCACCAGTGAATCACCTTCGAATGGCAAACGGCCACTGAGCATCTCGTAGAGAATGACACCGAGGCTGAAGATGTCGCTCTGGGCATCGATCGTCTGCTCGTTGACCCGCTCCGGTGACATGTAGGCTGGCGTGCCCACGATCGATCCGTCAGCAGTCAGTTTGGTGCCGGTGTCGGCCGCATCGAGCGCCAAACCGAAGTCGATGATCTTCACCCGGCGTTCTGGGCCCTCGAGGAAGATGTTGGCCGGCTTGATGTCGCGGTGGATCAGATTGCGGGTATGGGCGGCGGCCAGACCGGTGGCAATCTCGCGAGCGATGCGCAGTGATTCCAGGAGTGGCAGGCGGCCCGCTTCCTCACGGTATTCCTGGAGCGTGAGGCCCTGGAGCCGCTGCATCACGATGAAGGGAAGCCCGTCGTGCTCGCCCACCTGGTGGATGGTCACGACATGCGGATGATCGACCGCTGCCGTGGCCCGACTTTCCTGCAGAAACCGCTGCCGCGCCGATGAGTTGCCGGCGCGGTGGGCATGCATCACCTTGATCGCAACGTCCCGCCGCAACTGCTCGTCGCGACCGAGATAGACCTTCCCCATGCCGCCGCGGCCAATATCACTGATGACGGTGTAGGTGCCGATCCGGCTGGGGGCACTGCCGCCTTCCCAGACGGCGGCGGTGGAGCGTCCAGTCGCAGGTGGCGACGACGGTGGCGACGTTGCCTGAAACTCCATCGTTTCGTGCAGCGGTGAGGTTTGCTCGTGGGTATCGCGCTCGCCACTGGTGATCACGAGCGTGCAGAATGGAGCTCCTTGGTGCATGCAGGAGGTCTCTTCGATGGAGAGTTCCTCGCCGTAGTGAGTGCCGATCCCACGGATGATCCCACGGGCGAGCCCGCAGAGCTGTCGCGAGGAGCTGTAGATGAGCGTGAGTTCCCGCGGAGCCTGCCGGACGGTGTCGAGCACCGGTGGCCGGGCACCGGGGTTGGTGGCCCGCACCATCGTGTGAATGATCGCCTCGGTGCGTTCGATCAGATCGAGCGCCGTCCAGTCGGGATCGACATGCTTGCCGGCGACCTTGATCAGATGGGGAGCGAGAAACTCACCAAATCGCTCGATGATCGTGGGGAGCGGTTCATGGGCTGACTGGGCGATCGAATCGAGCAGGTGTACGGCATCCGCATCAGGGTAGACGCCCGACGGAAGGTATTTGTCGTGGCTCGTGGTCACGGTCGAACGCAGCTTCGACCACGAACTGGCCCCGGCCGCCGCCGAGCCAGCAAACTTTTGGATGTAGAAGAAAATCAGGCCGTGCATCGAAGCACTCGTGAGCGTGAGCCGGTTTCCCTGGGAAACCATTTTTAATGACAGGCTATCACGTTCCTCCGGGAGGGAAAACGTCACGGCCTGTCACCGGCTCGGCAGGTGCGTTCGCGGTAGATCGCCAGGCCATGGGCGGCGTGATAGAGGGCCCCACATTCGACGTCGATATCGGCGGTTTGCTCCAGGAGTGTCACCAGCCGGTCGGCCGCCCGGGTCACCCACGGCTCAGCCAGACGCTCGTCGTCGAGAGCCATCACGACCACCTCGAACACGTGGCCGGTGGCGCTGAGTTTGGCAAACACATCTGTCGATGTTCCTGGCCGTTCGAAGGAGTGCGTCGAAAAGCTGCCATCAGCCTGCTGGAATCGCCACGCCCGGTCGACGCAGTCATCGATGACGTTGGCCGCCTCGCCCCACGGGCCATCAAGGTCTTCCCATGCGGCCCCGGTTGCAGTCATGTGCCGGCTAACGGCCGCGATCAGGCCGTAGAGCCGGTGGGCCCCGCCACACGCGCTCGAAAAGATGTCGGCCGCAGCTTCCATGGCCACGACGCGGCCAATCGTCCAACGCTCACCATCCCGTGACGTCCACTCAGCCTCGTGGGGCAGATAGGTCGAGAGAGCCATCAGCGTCCAGGTGGCCTCTTGCCCCGGGGTGATATCGGCCTGCGCCTGGGCGAGGAGGTCGCCTACCGTGAACTCGCGGCCGGCGACGGTGAGCTTCGTGTCGAGGGGCACTCCCCCGTGGCCGCACGGCGCGAGGCCGCACTGCGAGAGATACCCGAGCCACTGGTCGGGGTGGCCCTGGGCCATCGTGCTGCCCCCCTCTACGATCGCCCGCACCCCTGGGCTGGAAGGCCGCAGCACCCAGCCGGTGATCGGGCCGCCAGCGAGCAGATAGTCGAGGGCCGACGACACCGTGCCCTCGTGGGCCAGCGGAAAGTCACGGCCGAACGCAAGGACGCCGTGAACCACCTGCCAGGCACCATGGACTGACGCATCAAGTAAGCGGCCGTCACGAGCGTGGGCGAGAACAGCATCAATCCGGTGGCAGAGATTGGTCCGGTCGATTGCCTGCAGTTCGGCGGGTTGAGAGTCGATCAGCAGCGTCGGTGAACTGGGCCGGCTACAGCCGCCGGCCGTTCCGATGGCGACGAGAAGGCCGACGACCACCGTCTTGCTCGATCGGCTTCTCAGGCTGCGAACCAAAGGTGGTAAAAATTCGTAGAAATGGGCCATGGATTCGTCTGCTACCAGGCTGGACTGTCCGCCTAGAATACCTTCGATTGAGGCCGCATGCCGTCGGCTTTCGAAGCACGGAGCGAGTTGAACGATGCCACCGATTTTCTTCGATCCCTACTTGATGATGGCGACGGCCCCGGCCGTCCTTTTGGCGATGTGGGCCCAGTGGCGGGTGCATTCGTCGTTTACAGCAGCATCGCATGAGCCGGCACCGCTCCCCGGGGCCGCGGCCGCGGGCCCCCGTGGAGCCTCGGCCGGGGCGCCCCCTGTCCCCAGCGAGCCGCCCCACGGGGTGCTTTCGGGCCATTACGACCCGCAGAAAAAGGTGCTGCGGCTCTCGGAGGCCGTCTATGGCACGCGTTCGCTGGCGGCGGTGGGGATCGCTGCCCACGAGGCCGGGCATGCCCTTCAGGATGCCCAGCAGTATCCGTTGATGAGCCTCCGCAATACCGCGGTTGGCGTGGCCAACTTTGGTAGCGGCTTGGGGGTGATGATGTTCATCCTTGGCCTGGCGATGGCCCTCAAGCCGGTTGCCTGGCTTGGCCTCCTGCTCTTTGGTGGCACGGTCTTCTTTCAGCTTGTGAACCTGCCTGTGGAGATCGATGCCAGTAACCGGGCCAAGGCGGCGTTGGTGAATCTGGGCATTGTGCCCACGGCGGAGATGCCCGCGGTCAACAAGGTCCTCAATGCGGCGGCCTGGACCTATGTGGCCGCCACGCTCCAGAGCGTGCTCACGCTGCTTTATTACGCCAGTTACCTCACCGGCAACCGCAGTGACGATTGATTGTCACTTTCAACGCATCCAGCGTATGGGAATCACCGGCTCGAGGGCGGCAAAGGTTGCCGCTTCGCGGTCTTTCAGATTGTCGCGGGGCGAGGATACGCCCAACGCTCCTCGAGCGTTCGCCGACCCTCTCGCCTACCGTACTCAGTTTGTCAGATGCGATCTATTGATTCAGTGAGTAGAGAAGCACGTTGAGGGCGATCTTCTCGGCGTCGTCGCGGTCGTAGCCGGTGCACTCCATCGAGTTTTGCTTCTCCAGGGCGCAGGAAATGTCGTAGGGGGAGAAGATCACGGCCCAGCGGTCGCCAATGCGGATCCCCTCGAGTTTCGGGGCGATGCGTCGCTTGCGGGCGGCCAGCGGTCCATCTCCTCCGGCAGGCTCGCGGAGCGTCACCTCGCGGATGTCGAAGCCGCCATATTCTTTTGCCGTAAACATCGGATCGGCGGCGGGGATCTCCACCAGCGGCTGCTCGGGCATGAGCAGGGCCATCTCCGCGCGGAAGGCGGCGGTGAAGCCCCGGGCGGCGCACACGCTGTCGGCCAGCAGCGTGCCCCCCCGCTCGATGAACTGCCGCAGCTTTTCCCGCTGGGCGGCGGTGAAGGAAAAGCCCTGTCGCCCATGCATGAAGACGAGGTGATAGGTGAAGAGGCTCGGGTCGGCAGGATCGATCTGCCGGGGCGTGTCATCGACCCGCACACCAAGCTCCCGCGCCGCCGCCCGCAGGATGTTGGGAAGCGCTGCCGGGGCTGCATCGCACAGGCCGCCGTGTCGCAGTTTGCCGATGGCGAGTTGGCACCGCTCAAACGTGTCGGCCGGCTGCTCGTCGGGCCGCTCGATCGCGAAGAGCTGATCCTTGCTCTTGAGTTCCCGGTTGGTGGCGTAGGCCAGCACATTCGTGCCGATGGCCAACGCCGCATCGGCCTCCCGCTTGATTGCTGCGGGGAGATTTTGGCGGGACGGCCCGGCGATCTCCCACAGACAGGATAGGCTTGGCATGGCGGCAGCCCCCGGCTTGAGGTCGGTCGGCGGTGCGTAGATCAGACAGGTGCGGCAGCCGTAATCGATGCCGAGGAGTGGCCGCTGCAATTCTGGCGGCACAAGTTCCTCGGCATGCCAGGCGGGATGCTCCGGGGGCAGGAGATGAAGCCGGTATTCCGTCTCGGGGAAGATCTCTTCGACGAACTGGCGAAAGCGGGCGTCGAATTCCTCACTGGCCGGGCAGCAGCCTTCGGCAAAGATGAAGCCCCCTTCGTCGATGTATTGCCGCAGACGGGTGCCGGCATCGGGGCCAAGTTCGAGTGCCTTCTTTCCCGACAGCCAGAGCACCGGGGCCTGCAGGAGATCCTCGACCGTGGCCCCGGCCGTGTCGACAACATGCCAGGACAGACCGGCTGGATATTCCTTCTGCCACCGCTTCTCGACATGGCCGACCAGATGGGCGATGTCGTGGCCGTGGCGGTTCCAGTCGCTGGCCGGCTCGTGGCGGCTCTTGGCGACGATCACCGGCCGGCGTCCCTTGGCGAGGAAGAGCAACGCAAAACTGGTGGCCACGGTTGGGTCTTCAATCCGGCCTCCCTTGAAGGAGCCGCTGAAGGGATCCTGAACGCCGAGAAACATCGCGGCACCTTCGCGATACCAGTCGTGATCGCCAATGAACCGACGGGCCGTAAACCGCCCCACCCGCTCGAGCCCGTAGAGATAGTAATAGAGCCATGTCTGGCCTCCCGTGGCCGGGTTTTGCACGACGGAGAACCGCTTGCCGAGCCAGTCAATTCCCCGCTCCAACTCCTTGGGCGATCCCCCACCACCGCAGCAGGAGACGGAGTCACCCAATGGCTGGGCCCCGGGCCGGCCAAGATGCTCGGTGGTGATCCAGATGCTTGTGATCCCGGCGCATGTCATGCTGCCCGATCCGCCGCTGTTGCCGAGCGTGTAGCCCCATGAGCCGTCGCCATTGGCGCAGGCCACCCAATACTGTTGGGCCCGCGTCCAGACGATGTTTTTGACCTCGACGCCGGCACCGGCTGCCTCGTGCAAGGCGAGAAGTGCAAACTGCGAGTTGGAATTGTCACCTGTGCCGCGGTCGGCGCCGTATGACCACGATCCAGCAGCGCGGCCCTGCGCCACTTGAGACGCCTCCAGCCATTCCACGTTGCGGGCGATGATCGGGCGGTCGGCCACTGGCGAGAACATGGCGAAGACCATCGTCTGGAGGGAGACGGAGTAGGTCTCGTCGGTCTTCTGCCTCCGTAGCCAGGCGAGGCTTTTGGCGAGGGTCGGGTGTTCCTTATCGACGCCCGCGTTGGCCAGCGCCAGCACCACCAGCGCCGTGGCGCCGACGCGGGTCTCGTTGGTCCGCATCGAGCATTCCCACGATCCATCGGCCTTCTGCTCGCGGATCAGCCAATCGCGGGCCTTCTCGATCGACCGTTGGATCGATTCAGGGGCGAGGGGCGCCTGGGCGGCTGCTGGTAGGCCGCCGCTCGTCGCCACGCCGACGACCATCGCCAGCGTACGGCAGGCCCGCCGCCTCCAACAACTTTGATTCCCCGCCACGCGATGCATGCTTTCCATGATTGACCGTGCTTCAGAACACCGCCTTCAATCTATCACGATTGCCGCCGGGGCCGCGGAAGTCGATACTACAGGTTCTCTTTTTCCGAGCCCCCGTTTCCACTTTCCTGTTCTTGATTCCCAGTTCTGGCACCTCCGAGGACCGCCGCGTGTCGACCGCCTCACGCTCCAAGACGCTCGATGACATCCTGCTCGAATTCTCCCAGCACCGAAAGCTGATGCAGGAGGAATTGCAGAAGGTGATTGTCGGCCAAAACGACGTCATCGAACAGCTCTTTGCTGCCATCTTCACCCGCGGCCACTGCCTGCTGGAAGGCGTGCCGGGCCTCGCTAAAACCCTGATGGTCTCGACCCTGGCCCGAATTCTCGATGTCGGCTTCAAGCGGGTGCAGTTCACGCCCGACCTGATGCCCTCCGATATCACCGGCACCAATGTGCTCGAAGAGGACGAATCAGGCCGCCGCAATTTCCGCTTCGTGGAAGGGCCGATCTTCACCAACATCCTGCTGGCCGACGAGATCAACCGCACGCCCCCGAAAACGCAGGCGGCGCTTCTGCAGGCGATGCAGGAGCGGGAGGTGTCGGTTGGCCAGGAGACCTATCAGCTCCCCGACCCCTTCTTCACAATAGCCACGCAAAACCCTATCGAACAGGAGGGCACCTACCCCCTCCCCGAAGCACAGCTCGACCGCTTCATGTTCAACATCAAGGTGGGCTACCCGTCGGCTACCGAGGAGGAGCAGATCCTGATGTCGACGACGAAGTCGGAAAAGCCAGAAGTGCGGAAGGTGCTCTCCGGCCGGGCGATCGTCAACATTCAGAAGCTCGTCGGCGGCGTGGCGGTGAGCGAATACGTGGTGAAGTATGTCGCCAGCCTAGTGCGGTCGACACGGCCCAAGGATCCCTCGGCGCCGGAGTATGTGCGGCAGCTGGTCGACTGGGGCGCCGGGCCGCGGGCCGGGCAGTTTCTGATTCAGGGGGGGAAGGCGATGGCGGCAATGGATGGCCGTTTCAGCGTGTCGCTCGACGACGTGCGGCGGGTTACGGTGCCCGTCTTGCGGCACCGCATCGCCACCAATTTCCAGGCCCAGGCCGAAGGGCAGACGAGTGAATCGATCATCGAGCGGCTGATTCAGGATCTGCCGGAGCCCGAGATTCCCAAGCTCGTCAAGTGAGCCGCCCATGGCCCGCGCCGTCGAGGAATACCTGAAGCCGGAGGTTGTGCGGCAGATCTCCCGGCTCGATCTCCGCGCCCAGTTCATCGTGCGGGGCTTCCTGCAGGGGCTCCATTCGAGTCCCTATCAAGGCTTCTCGGTCGAGTTCAGCGAACATCGCAAATACACGCTCGGCGACGACCCGAAGGACATCGACTGGCGGATCTTTGCCAAGACCGACAAGCACTACGTCAAGCAGTTTCACGCCGAGACCAACATTACCGGCTATCTGGTCGTCGATGTCAGCGGCTCGATGGCCTACACATACCGGCAGGAACTCACGAAACTCGATTACTCGATCTCCCTCGCCGCGGCGCTCTGCTGGATGATGATCCACCAGCAGGATCCCTGCGGCCTGATGCTCTTCGACGACAAGGTGCGTCATAGCCTGCCGGCCCGATCACGACGGTCGCAGATTCCGCAGGTGCTCTCGCTGCTCGCGAAGGCAAAGCCCTCAGGCCGGACCGACATCGCCGGCAGCCTGACCCAGGTGGCTGGCATGCTCCGCCACCGGTCGCTGGTGATGGTGTTCAGTGATCTGCTGGCCGACCCGGAGCCAATCCGTGATGCCCTGCTGCGGCTGCGGCACCGCGGCCACGACGTGATTCTCTTCCACGTGCTTGACGAGGCGGAGGCGAAGTTTCCGTTTGGTGGCATGGTGGAGTTCACCGAGCCGGAATCCCACGACAAGCTCGTGATCGACGCCGATGCCGCGCGGCAGGGCTATCTGGCCGAGGTGGAGGCCTTTCGCGAGGAATACAAGAAGACCTGCTTCCAGACCCGCATCGACTATGTGCCGCTCGACACGAGCATGCAGTTTGATACGGCGCTGGTGAGCTACCTGCAGAGTCGCCGGAACAGGTTTTAGGTGGCTCGGGGTTGCCCGTGCCACATCGCCGGACGTTCGCTACGGCCCTCCAGGCCTGCCCTCACTCGGAGGAAACCTCGCTTTCGCCATCCTGGCTGCGCTCGGTTTCCTACGCCGGCTCTATGGCAC
>JAYQOK010000111.1:0-10012 GCA_038144795.1 Candidatus Kuenenia sp.
CATTGATTGCCCTCCCTTGGTTACGGCCACCCAGGATTCTCGCTCCCGGAGTGGCCTCGTTTAAGGGGGGCAGGTCAGTCACGAACCATATCTATCAAGGAGAGAAATATGGCATTTTCAGCACGAAACTGTGGACGTAGAGCTCCCACCCGACTGCCGCAAGTGCAACGACTGAAAGCCCAGCAACCACCGCGACCTTCCGCCGTTCTTGCTTCGTCTCCGGAAGAGATGCCCGCTGGGCTCTCCCGAACCAAAGCGTGTAGAGGTTTGCGAATGCCGCCAAGACTGCGAAGCACTGCAGCGGCACCCGCACCACCGCTTGATCCAAAAACCCAAACACCGGTGCTGCAGCTCCAAAAGCTGCACTGGCTCCCAAGAGCGAGGCTAGCGGGCTTACCGTCGTCACCACGGCGCAGGGCATGCCGAGGATTGTGAACAAGACACTGCCCAGGCTCAGTCGCAGCGAACCATGGCTAGGGGAATTTGCCGCGTCACTCACCGGCGAGCCGCCAGAAGCGTGCTCACTTCTCCTCAAACGATAAACCTCAACCGGCTTATCGAATCCTTTCACGACGAGGCTCTCTGCTCTACCATCAGGATAGCTCGCCGAGATTCGCTCAAACACCTCATGAGACACGAGTATTTCGCCTGGCTGAGCATGCCCCTCAAGCCTTGAAGCAAGATTGGCAACATCACCGATCACCGTGTAATCGCTCCGCTCGCCTGCTCCAAGCCTGCCGACCCGAGCATAGCCAGTGGCGATACCGATTCGAGCTTGCAAGGAACAGCCAACTGTTTCACCCAATGACGGCAGTTCATCGAGTATGTCCTCTGCGGCTGCAACTGCTTGGCCGGCGTGATCCTCGCGGGCAATGGGCACATTAAAAAATGCCATTACGGCATCGCCGATGTACTTGTCGATAAATCCATCGTGGGAGACGAGATGCCGGCTGGCCATCTTAAGGAAGCTGTCGACCACCTCAAACGTACGATCTGCCCCAAGCTGGTTCGTTAAACTCGTGAATCCAGTCAGATCTGCAAAGAGTACAGACAGTTCCGCCACACGGCCTTCGGCGATGTGGAAATCACAGCGGGTGCAAATATTGGGGTTTCTTCCACTGCGACGAATACCAAAAAGACGAAAAAGCTTGCCAAGCAAGCCGGTTAGCACCGTGCCGCACACAAGACAGTGGCCCGAAAGTTTTTTCTCCACTCGTTTCAACACTCCTTCAGGATCGTCACCACAAAATCATGGCGAGGCTACTACCACGAATAGACTTTCCGGCATTTTCTCGATTACGATTCGATTAACCGGAACCGTTCACTTTTGGCCGCTAATCATCACCATACGCTATGAACCAAACTTCTGACAAAGCCAGCCACCTGCCCATGACAACAGCCACCGGCTGTCCTGTGGCAAACAATAGCAACTCCAAGACTGCGGGTGTCGACGGCCCGATTCTCCTGGAAGATCACCACCTTCTGGAAAAGCTCGCTCGGTTTAACAGGGAGCGGATTCCAGAACGAGTTGTTCACGCCCACGGATCGGGCGCTCACGGTGTATTCACGGTTGATGTGCCCCACTTAACCAACGAGATTCGCGGAAGCACATGCAGGCAGCCGACAGGTTGCGTGAGCTGCTGCGGATATTCAACGCATCCATCGCCCTCTGCGATGTTTAAATCCCCCTCCAAAAAAATCTATTGCGGGTAGCAGGAAAGCAAAAAGCTCTCAGAGGCCTGTAGCCTCTGAGAGCTTTCGAAAAAAAGCCCTCAATGAATCACTCTATTGTGATTAACTCTTGTTTCGTTTTAACTCCTCAACCATCTTGGTGAGATCTCGAACGCGGGCCTCCATTGCTTCAAGATGTTGCTTCGCCTTCTCGGCCATGTTTTTCAGGTGCTGTTGCATCTCCTGCTCGACACGCTGCTGCATGCTCTGCAGTAACTGTCGCGTGTTAGCAGTTTCCGGACCGTGCGGCATCTGCAGTCCTGCATGCGGAGGACGATTGGCATGGTTTGCGTCATCTGGGTGTGGCGGACCGAATCCGTGTGGACCCATTCCTGGCGGACCAAATCCGTGTGGACGTGGTGGCTGATGGCCTCGCCGATCAGAGACTGCAGCATGGTCCTTATTGCCTCTCTGCTCTAGCTGCATAGTTCTGCAATGAGGACATGCAGCCTTGCCTGGGGGGCCGGATGGACCTCGCTCGTGGCCTCTGGGGCTGCCGGCAAAGTGCCCGTAAGAGTGCTTCACACTCCCATGCCGATGATGTTCATGTTCACGGTGCTGTCTTCCTTGCTGTTCGGAAAAATGCTGTCGCGAAGCGTGCTCCTTGCGGCCATGTTTACCATGACGGCTCGCATGGCCGTCCCGCTTGTCACCATGAGTACGACCATGTTGCGAGGACGTCATCTGAGTGGCGAGCATCTCAAGTCGATCAACGATTTTATCTAATCGCGATACGATGTCGGCGTGTTCTTTTGAGACATATGTTTTCTTGACCTCATGTGGCTGGCGATCATGATGCTGCATCTTTTTTTCATTAGGAGACTCTGCCCGAATCGCTCCATCTGCAACTGATACAGCAATGCCGATGCCAAGGAGGACTGCAGCGCGACAAATTGGCTTGGAAAGCATCGATCTTATTTCCTTTCTCTACAGATATCGCTAGAAGTAGTGCAAACAACAAATCTCTTATTTGAGCTATTTAGTTATTAGTTAAACGACCGCTGAACAGAATGGTAGCGAAATACCCGAACGCGTGCCAATTCTGTTATTTTCTTGGATATTCCGTCCACGTGTGTTTATGTTTCCGAGACAGTGCCCACAGGGTGTCCGCATGTCCAAAACTATGCAGGTGATTGATAGCACCGTGATCCTCCTGTCCCTCGTCTTTGGAGTAGTTGACTTTACGTGTGCTCAGGACGACTTGTTTCCGCAGTCGCCAGAGTCACTTTTTGACAGGGCGACGATGCTGTTTTTCGACGGACAGCCGACTAAGTCGGCTGGGCTGTTTGACAAGCTTGCAGAAGCCCGGCCAGAACTAGTCCCTGGGCTTTGGCAGCGCGGGATCGCCCTCTATTACGCTGAGAGGTTTGCTGAAGGTCGCAAGCAGTTTGAATTACACCGAACTGTAAACCCGAACGATGTCGAAAACCCCGCGTGGCACTATCTGTGCGTTGCAAGAGCGTCGACGCCAGAACAGGCACGGGAGGCTATGCTTCCGGTAGGCCAGGATTCACGCGTGCCGATGCGTCAAATCCTAGCTCTCTTCAAGGGAGATGGCTCAGCGGAAAACGTTCTTGTTACTGCGTCACGCGGCGACGGAAAAACGCTCCGCAATCAGCTCTGTTATGCCCATTTGTACTTGGGGCTTTATGCTGAGGCCCGAGGAGATGTCGAGCTTGCTAAGAAACACATTCTGCTGGCAGCTGGACCGTTCAGTATGGATCACTACATGGGCCGCGTTGCCAAGGTGCATGCACAGCTGCGGGAATGGAATGAACAGAAGTGACACGTCAGATAGTTCTGTTCTCGGGGACGAAACGCGACCTGTATTTCGCGGAAGCGTCAGGCGATGCCCTCAGCCCGCATGGCATCCCAGTCTTCGGGAGACGCCTTAGCAATGGTGCCACACAAAAAGTCGCCGAAGGGGAAAGCGACATTGAAGTTCTTGTCCGGATAGCGGTGGTGCAGGAAATGATGCCGCGCGACAAACTTATAAGCTGACCAGTTCTTAAAGAAGCGTCCTTCCGGCTTGTGCATTTCCAGGTGGATCTGATTCCAAATCGTGTGATGGAGAGCCACCACGAGCGGCCAGACGATTGCACCGACCAGAAACGTCGTGAACCCGGTTAAAGCTGACAGGCCCCACAACGCCAGGCTCAACGGCAAGCTCTCGACGAGTCCTTCCCACAGGTTGAGCCGGATACCGCGATCCTCACCCGACGGCACCGGATCATCATGAAACGACTTGCGATACTGCGTGTGATGCTCAACGGCGTGGCTCGTGAAGATCCGCTGTCGGGCCGTGAGGTTTCGGAACAGAAAGTGGCGGGGCTTTTTGTGCATCAAACGGCAGTGAATCTGGTGCTCCACCAGTGACATCAACACCACCATCACAACGAACCAGCCAACAACCGCGAGAATGTTGAACAGCATGAAGCCCTCATTGCCTTGTGCACGCGACGGTGTCGACCTTTGTACGACCTTTCAAGCCGCAGATGGCGGTTTTTAGCAGGCTGCGGAAACCGGCAACAGCCCAGTTTTCCGAGTCGTCAGGCCTTATTCAAACCACTCGTCGTGGGGATCGAAGGCCGGCACGGCAATGTTGACGATCCGCAGGTTTCCTACTGCCCGATGGCGGCAGCCCGGCTTGATGAGGACAGCGGTCATCGGCTCCAGCTGGATAATATCGTTGTCGAGCTCCATGTGACCCTGTCCCTCGAGCACGAGATAGATCTCGGTGATCGCTTGGTGGTAATGGGCGCGGCTGTCTCTTGAGATGTCCACGAGGTGCAGCGTGGCAATGGGGTTGTCTTCAGCGACGAAGGCCCGGCGAGTCTTTCCACAGGGACAGGGGATGGCATCAATTTCATCCAAGCGGGCCACTCGGTACTTTTTTGACGATGTCGAGTCTGTCATGGTGTGAGTCATCCTTTTAGGGTCGTACGCCTGTCAAGTGCTATAGTTCGCTTTGCTCGGAAACACTGTATGGCCGACTGGTACCGTATCAACAACGCAGACTCCATTCCGTCGCCGGCGCTGCTCATCTACCCCGACAGAATTCAGGAAAACCTTCGACGGATGGTGGCTGCGGCTGGTGGCGGCCAGCGACTGCGGCCCCATGTCAAGACTCACAAGATGCCGGAGGTGGTGCGCATGGCCCTCAGCCATGGCATCACAAAGTTCAAGGCGGCGACGATCGCCGAAGCAGAAATGACGGCAGGTGCCGGCGGGACTGACATTCTTCTCGCCTTCCCTGCTGTGGGACCGGCAACAGTCCGACTCCTTGAGTTGGCCCGACTCTTTCCGCATGTTCATTTTCGTGCACTTGTCGACAGCGACATTGGAGTCGCCGATCTCGCACGGGCCGCTAACACAGCCGGTCTCGTCATTGAGGTACTGCTCGACCTGAACGTCGGGATGAACCGCACCGGTGTCGCCCCCGGACCTGAGGCAATGCGGTTGGCACACCACATCGCAAGATCGCCAAGCCTCTCACTCGGCGGTCTTCACGCCTACGATGGCCACCTGCACGATGCCGATCGGGGGCAACTGGTGCGACAGGTTGAGGCGGCCTTTGCGCCGGTTTGGCAGTTGCGGAAAGACCTCGAAGCGGCCGGATGCGAGGTGCCGCTCGTCGTTGTCGGTGGCACGCCGACATCGTTCATTCTCACCGAACGGGACGATGTGGAAGTGGGTGCTGGCACCACCGTGCTTTGGGATTGTGGGCAGCCGACACTGTCTCCCGATCTCGACTATCTCCATGCGGCCGTCTTACTGACCCGGGTGGTGAGCAAGCCGGTACCCGGACGGCTCTGTCTCGACCTTGGCCATAAGGCAGTGGCCAGCGAGATGCCACATCCGCGCGTCACGATCTTCGGTCTTGAGGATGCGGCATTTCCCCTGCATAGCGAGGAACACCTGGTCGTTGAAACGCCACAGGCTGACCAGATCGCCGTCGGCTCGGTACTCTATTGCCTGCCGCGGCACGTCTGCCCGACTGTCGCCCTACACGAGGAAGTCTTTGTTGTCCGTGATGGTGTTGCCAACAGTCGGTGGCAAGTAGTTGCCCGCAAGCGACGGATCACGGTGTGAATCCATGGTGAGGAGGGACCGGTGGCCCACGAGCCAATACTGATTTTCGACATCCACCTCGATCTCTCCTACAACGCGATTGACTTCAATCGTGATCTGCGGTGGACACAAGAGCGGATTCGCCGCCGCGAACTTGGCATGAAAGATCAGGTATTTCGCTCCCGGAATACGGTGTGCTTCCCGGAGATGCGGCGGGGCCGCGTCGGCCTGTGTGTTGCGACCCAATTGGCTCGTTCAATTGACTATTTTTCCCGTATGCCGGGGTGGATGAGCCCCGAGCAGTCTCGAGCCCACACGATGGGCCAGTTGGCCTGGTATCGCGAGATGGAGGCCTGTGGCGAACTGGAACAGGTCCGCTCCCGTGGAGATCTCGACAGGCATCTGGCAAGGTGGCTGGCCGCTCCGGGAGAGATGCCACCCACCGCAGCAGCGGGCGGCCTACCAATCGGCTATGTGCTCAGCCTCGAAGGGGCCGATTCGATCGTGACCTTCAAGCACCTCGAGCAGTCGTATGCCGAGGGGTTGCGGGCCCTGGGGCCGGTGCACTATGGACCGGGTGTCTACGGCATGGGAACCGACGCCGAGGGACCGCTTACGCCACGGGGCCGCGAACTCCTTAAGGAGATGGAGCGACTCGGTATCATTCTCGACGTCACGCATCTCTGCGACGAGAGCCTGCATGACGCGCTTGAACATTATTCGGGACCGCTCTGGGCCAGCCATTCCAATTGCCGGTCGCTCGCCAACTGGAATCGCCAGTTCACCGACGAGCAGATCAGGAAACTGATCGACCGGGGCTGCGTGTTCGGAATGGCCTTTGACGCCATCATGATGGTCCACGGCTGGGCCCATCTCCGGAGCACCCCGCAGGAATTCGACCTGACAATCGAAAAAATCTGCGACCACATTGACCATATCTGCCAAATCGCGGGAAACGCGCGACATGTCGGAATAGGTAGCGATCTCGACGGCGGCTTCGGCACGGAGCAGACACCGCTAGACCTCGACAGTATCGCCGACCTTGGCCGGATCGGCGGCATGCTTGCCGCCCGCGGCTACTCGTTGCCCGACATTGAGCGAGTTTACTTCGGCAACGTCGTCGACTTTCTTCGCAATGCGCTGCCGGTTTAGTTCCAGCGCAGCACATCCTGTCACAGATGCCGCTTGAACCACCTCCGGACACGGTCCCACATCGTCGGGGACAGGACATGCCCCACGCCTGGTTCGATGAATGAGTCAAATGCCTCACGCCTGTCCGCAGATGCATAGGCGCGGGCAATAAGTTCGATACCTGCCCGCACCTCCTCAATCGGGCTGCCCCCGTCGAGTTCACCGAAGGTGAGCAAGAGTGGCCGTGGGGCGATCAAGGCAGCGATGTCTGGTATGTCGCCGTGGGCATGGATGCCAGGAATGAAGTTGGGGAAGCAGTGAAGCAGGTGTGTCCTTTCGATGGCGGCATACGTGGGCAGGCAGCAGTTGCCGACGAGGCACTTGAGCCGCTCGTCCCACGGCCCGACGAGCCAGGTATGCGTTGAACCCATCGAGTGGCCGTAGCAGCCGATCCGGGCTGGATCGACCTCGGGGCGTGATGCGAGCAGATCGATCGCCCGCCGCATATCGAGGATGTTTTTCCACGCGAGGGAGCGGCCGGCGACGACATGCCGCAAAAACTCGAAGCGTTCAAAGCTGCCATCTTTCAGAAATGGGCTCTGCCGTTCCTCGAAGCAGACGGCATCAGGGCAGAGGACGACATAGCCCTCTTTGGCTAACGCGACGCCGGTATGATGCATCGGGTTGCCGGCGAGGCCGGCTGGCTCGCTCTTCCCGAGATGCCATTCGCCATTGTGCTGGTGCCAGACAGCAACCGCCGGCGCCGGATGCGTGGCATCCACACCATCGGGCACGAGCAAGAGCGCGGGTACCCGCTCTCCCGGTTCAACCGCGTAGTCGAGCGACTCGATTCGATAGCCATCGTGAGGACTGCTTTCGATTCGCCGACCATCGACTTCCACCGGGTCACGAGGCCGCGCCTCGAGCGGACACGGATCCGGCCAGACGCCACCAAGACCGGCAAGAAGGTGGTCACGAAAGGTCGGGGCAGTGGAAGCCATCTCAGCGGCGGTGATGGAGGCCGTGGCATGAATACCCAAAGCGGTAGCGGTGGCCGCAACGAGATCACGACGACTAGGAATGTGGCGGGGCATGCCGAAAGAATACCAGGCATCATCCATGCAACGAGCGCCGGGGCGCTTTCTTCCCATCTTCGCGTGTTCTGCGCTGGTCTCTCGAAGCCTTGCAAGGACGTCAGTGTCGGTCCTAGACTCTTCCCGTATGGCCGCTATTTTGCCTCTCAACCGACGCCACCTGATTTCCACGGTTTTGGCGGGCGCGGCGATCCGTCCACATGTCTGCCAGGCAACGCAATCACCCACAGCTGGTTTTGTGGAACCGGAGCGGAGTATTCCACTGGTTGAGGATTCCGATGTGATCGTTTGTGGTGCTGGTCCGGCAGGTGTATCAGCGGCAATCATGGCGGCTAGGGCTGGAGCGAAGGTGCGATTGTTCGAGTGGCGGGGCTGCCTGGGCGGTGTCTGGACAGCCGGACTCCTGGGCTATCTTCTTGATTTCGATAAGGAAGGGTTTGCCACTGAACTGAAGCACCTGCTTACGGCAAGAGGTTATCGACGGGGCTCAGCAGAAACTGGAATTTGCTACGACCCGGAGGGGATGAAGGTGCTGCTGGAGGAACTCTGCTCTGCCGCACGAGTGACGTTCCAATATCACACCAAAGTGTCGGCGGCTTTTCTCGAGGGGCGTCGGCTGACAACGGTAGTTACTGAGAGCAAGTCCGGGCGCGAAGCTTGGCGGGCACCGGTCTTTATCGACACGACAGGGGACGGTGATCTGGCTGCCTTGGCAGGTTGCGGCTTCGAGTTTGGTGAGGCAGAGCACTGCCCGTGCCAACCCATGTCTCTCAACGCGTTGCTTGTTTGCGAAGACGCGACGCGGTTGGGCGACTTTGTCCGCTTCGCTGTTCCGCCCCCGGGTGATCTGCCCAATGAAGAAAAAAAGAACCGCTTTCGGGCTGAGATCGAACGAACAGGGCACTTCCCGTCATATAGCAAGCCCACCCTGTGGCAAGTGCGAGACAACCTCCTACTCGTGATGATGAATCATGAGTACGGAGTAGAGGCTTTCGATGCTGCAGCTGTCACACAGGCCACCGTGCGGGCGCGTGCTGAATTGCACCTGATTGTTGATGGCCTGAAGCGTCTCGGCGGACCGTGGGCGGGCTTACAGATTGCGGCCACTGCTGAGCAGATTGGCGTTCGTGACGGACGACGGATTCGCGGTCGGTATGTAGTCACGTCGGATGACGTGAAAAGTGGTGCGCGGCATAACGATGCGGTAGCCCGCGCCACATTCACGGTCGACGTTCATGCCCTCACAGCTGAGCAAAATAAGTCGTCCGGCTATAGCAACCGCGGGATCAGGACGCGGCCTTATGACATCCCTCTGCGGGCCCTCATTGCGCGGGATGTGGACGGTCTGATGATGGCGGGCCGTAACATCAGCGGCGACTTCATTGCACATTCGAGTTACCGAGTCACGGGGAACGCTGTTGCGATGGGTGAGGCCGCCGGGATCGTCGCGTCTGTTGCTGCCTTGTCGGGTCGGCTGCCGCACGAGGTGCCGTGGGAGGAGTCCGTAGACTGTCTTGCCCGTTGCCGCGCTAACCGCAATACACTAGCAGTCCCGCTGCCGTGAGCGACACTCTCCTGCTACTCTTGTGCGTCCAATCGTGACGCTTGTGGTGGTGCCCCTGCGAGAATTCGTGCCGTCGGATCGCTGGGGTGTTTATCGAGGGCCAGAAAGGCGAACAGGTCGGCCAGCTGCTGGGGGGTCAGTTGCTTTTCAAGTTCTTCCGGCATCAATGAAGCCTCACTGACGCGATACTCATCGATCTGGTCGCGGGGGATGGTTTCGATCTTGTTCCCCGGCATTTTCAGCACGATCCGTTGATCACTTTCCTCAACCGCCAGTCCGGTCAACACGCGGCCGTCGCTAGTCACCAGCACGCAGGCCTGATAGCCAGGGCCGATCACCGCGGAGGGATCGAACACGTTCGTCAGAAGCTGGTCCCAACTGTTGCGACCGTTGCGCGTAATGTCTGGCCCGACCTCCGCAC
>JAYQOK010000111.1:10022-12810 GCA_038144795.1 Candidatus Kuenenia sp.
CCTCCGCACCCTCGCCGTATATCACATGGCACTGGGCACACACTTTTTGGAAGACGGTCGCTCCGAGATGTGGATCACCAGGCGTTCCCCATAGAAAGTCGCGCATCTGTCGAGAGACCTGTTCGCGATCCGGATTTCGTCCTTCCCGGATCATGCCGAACAACTCTCTCACCTGAGCCTTCAATGCCATGTTTGGAAACGAGGCCACCCGGCGTACCTGATTGAGGTTGAGAGACTCCTTGGGAATACGCTTGTCGGAAATCGCTGCGAGCAGTTCTTGGGCCCACTCTGGCCGTTGTGTAAGCAGTTCGATCGTCTTTGATTGCACAGTCCCCGGTAGCGTGGGGAATCGTTCCAGAACAAGACTCGCCACCTGGGATGGATCGGCGTGAGTCAGTGCCCCCACGACACGTGCCTTCAAATCGAGCGACGTCTGCGGCCGATCCAGCAACTCCCTGCAGGTCGCAAGATGACAGGGATCCCGTGAGGCAGTGAGTGCTTGGAAGGCCTGAAAGCGGCGTTCCTGCGGGGCCGACTCATCGAGTGCGACCGCTCGCCCAACGTCGACCGATTCCGAACTGACCGCTGTCGGCTGCGGCCACCGTGCTGACAACGCGAGGAGGGCCGCTTCGACTCGGAGCGGGTGATTGCTCAACTTCAACACCGCCAGCAGACTGTCTTGCAGCCTTGCCTGGAGCCGCTGCAGGTTCGGTCCGACGACCTCTCCCGACTGCACGCGATCGGCAAGCATGAGTAGGCAGTCGCGTGCAGCTGTCGAATGCTTTTCCGGTCGTGCGAGTGGGGTGGTAATGACCTCGGCCAAGGCCTCCCAGCGCTGATGTTGAACTGCGAAATCCAGCAATCGACGAACAATCTCTGCGTGTGCGGACGGTGTGCCATTCACCCGACCGAGCAGTACCGGCAGCAGACGGTCCACGTGGCTCGGATCGCGGAGACAGGCCGCTCGGAAACTGTTCCAGACCAGATGAATCAGATGCCCATCCACATCGTTACGACACACGATGCCAGCCAAGGCGTCGTCAAAGGACACTGCGGGGCTCTGGTGAGCCGTGAGACGAGTGACAAACTGGACGCCTTGCGCTACCACCCGCACATCGGCATCTTCAAGAGCTGACTTGGCCCATTCGTAGGCCGGCGACTTCTGGCCACTGTGTTCGGTAAGCCGCCGCGAGAGAAGTGCTGCCCGCAGCCGAAATCCCCAGGACCGCACCCACGGATCTCCGTGTTTTACAAGGCCGGCCGACAGTTCCTCGGCACGCGTCTCATGGCTGTCCTCATCGAGACGACTGCTGACCAAAGTCCACAATGCGTGCCGCTGCTGCGTGGAGAACCTGTCCGTGGAGTTCGCTAGAAGGGACAGCAGCTTATCGATTGTCGTTGTGTTGTTCCGTTCCACCAGCAGCCGTTGTGCGGTCTCCCGCTTGTAGACGTTCGCGTCGCCTAACAAGACAATCAGCTCATCATCAGACCGCGTACCAAGATTCTCTGCTTTCCGGTTTTGATGTCCTCGGTAGACCAGCCGATACAAGCGGCCTCGTTCCCGTTCAATGCCGGCGGGGTCGGCGTTGGCATCTTGGTAGCAGTGATAGCGGTCATACCAGTCGAGGATATAAAGGCAGCCGTCAGGGCCGATCTTCTGTGCGACGGGCATGAACCACGGATCGTTCGCAGTCAGCAGGTCTGCCAGTCGCAGGTTGTTTGCATCCCCGGCTGTCGCAAGTGTCCCAAACTCATCGCGATCCCACGCTCCAGCTTGCGGGGGGAAACCCGGGTGCGGTCGCCCTTTGAAAGTGCTTCCTGACCGGCTGGCAATGTCAGCATTCAGGCAGCCTCCGTGAATGTTTCCCATGTACAACACATTGCGGTACTCCGGCGGATAGGCCGGCGAGTCAAACCACACGATCCCGCAGTAGGCCGCCTTTTGGTGCTTGTGATCGACAATTGATCGCATCGGCCACGTATGCGGCGGGTAGGGGCCACCCTGACGGATGTAGGAGCCAGTTTCCGAGATATGCCACAGGTGATCGATCACACATGCGGAGATAAACGCTTCCCCCTCGTCATTAAACGCGATTCCCCAGGGGTTGCTGGTTCCCTCCGCGAACAATTGAAATTCACGGGTGCGAGGATGAATCCGAAACATTGCAGCCGTGAACTTCCAGCCCGGATGCTCTGGATCACAATTCGGATTGTCGGGGCCGTACCGAACATCGCAGCTGTTGAAGACTCCATTGAGGCCATACAGCCAGCCATCGGGGCCCCACGTCAGCGAATTGGGGAGTTCGTGCGTGTCGGTCCGACCAAAGCCGGTCAGGACGACCTCCTGTTTATCGGCCTTCAAATCACCATCGAGATCTTGCAGGAACAGGATGTCGGGAGCATTGGCCACCCACACCCCCCCATAGCCGACAGCAATGCCGGAAGGAATGTTCAGCCCTTCGGCGAACACGGTGACCTTGTCGACCCGGCCATCACCGTCGGTATCTTCCAGCACCTTGATGCGATCACGGCCTGGTCCTGGTTCACGGCGGGGATACTCAAGGCTTTCGGTGACCCAGTATCGGCCGCGCTCATCGATGCACATTGCCACCGGGTTGACAATTTCCGGTTCTGCGGCAACGACCTCGACCGTGAAGCCTTTCGGCACCGTCATTCTCTGGATCGCCTCCTCCGCAGTGATTGGCGGCCCCGGCGGACGATCGTGCCGTCGCGGAACCAACAATTCCTCAGCGAGCACAAAGTGCGCACTGACGCTGCCGAGAATCAG
>JAYQOK010000112.1:0-12801 GCA_038144795.1 Candidatus Kuenenia sp.
CGACGTGAGATGCCAGTACGCCCTGGGTTTCTCCACCTGACAGCAGTTCTGCAAAAAACCAGAATCCGAAAGTGAGAAGCAGTACCACGCAAAAAAGAAGCGCTTGGTGTGGGATTCGTCGGCTCCATTGCTGTCGGTCATCCAGAGACAAACAAAGCCACTGGACCGACAGTCCGAGTGTCAGGAGGGCAGCCGCAGCAAAGAGATACATGTTGATCGGGGCCAACGGCGTTAGAAAATCACCGGCCAGACCGCTGAGCGTGCCGAGCAAGCCGGCGTATTTTCCGCCTTCGGCGAGTTGCGATCGAAAGGAGACATCCTCGGGCGGCGCATCCTGCCGGGGGAGCACGGGGGCGTTCACGGGCGGCGGCAGTGGGGGCGGGGTGGGTGAATCGGGCGACTGCGTGGAGGGGAAGAGCCCCTTCACACGTCGAGCCTTGCACCACTCCGGCAAGCCCTGAGTCCAGATCAGCGTTTGGGGCGTGATCGCGCCCGCGATGGCGAGATCCTTGAGTTGTTTGGGAGACAGAGGACCTTTTTTCTGTCCATCCTGGCTGTAGTACCACTCCTGGATCATGGATTCTCCTGTGTCGATGGCCGTGGGCTGATCTATCCGTGGTGTCCTGCAGTAGATGCTAGCCGTTCCCTGTGTGAACTACGAAAGGCATGCCGCGACGAGTAGGTCGTCCGACAGCTGAAGGCACACAACTGCGAAGTCTGTGGCGGGGTCGATTGATGCAGTCGATACGCCCAGAAAAGGAAAAAGGATAGCCCGATCAATGGCACTTACGCAACGAGTCCTGAACTCATGAGCGGCTCAAGAGCAGTTGGCCGGTTCTTCCTGGCCTGGCCCCAAAAGGCGTTCCCGAAACGCGTGGCTTCCCCTCTGCGATGGCGTTTTTCTCGCGGCATTCCCAGAGTCTGAGTACCTCTCCACCCCGGCCCGCCTCGGCCTCGAGCAGCAGGTTGTCCACGGCGGTCGACAAGGTGAGCTCAAAGTAGCGCATCATGTGCCCAAAACGCTACCTTCACGGAAGGAACGTGGGTCGATATCCTGTCAGAACCAAGCCCTGAACTGTAGCCAGCGAGAAAACAGAGAGGTACGAGGCACTCCTGTCGCGGTGTCTCAAGCTGGTCCCGACCCCCTCCTTTCCCCGGACCGGTTCTCTTCCAGACGGAGTCGGAAGTCATCGTCGTGACCACTGTAACCTTTCGGCTGACAATCCGCTATCGAGGTCAGGAGATCGTCGAGGAGACCACCCACGGAACCCAGGACACCCTGGGCCAGATTCTGGAGGCCGCCCTGGAACGGCACAAGTTGCCCACGGGGACCGGCCTGTGGGAGGTACGCCACCGGGGACAGATCCTGCGGCTGGGAAACCGGCTGACGACCCTGCTCATGAATCTTCCTCCCGGTACTTCCCTGGCGCTGGAAATCTGGCAAGTTGTGCCAGATACGTTGCTGGAACCGAAGGCATCACCTCGCAGCGGTCCCGAATCTGGTCCGCCCCTGGACGAATCGGATTCTGACTTCGAGGCATCTGAGTTTGATCTGGGCAGTGGAGAGGATGACAGTGGAATCGTGTTGTTTTCCGATTCCGATGACGTGTTGGCGTGTGAGATGCCTTCACCGATGCCTTCGAGGCAACGGTCGGCCGGCGCGGGCAAAGCGAAAAGGCAACAGGTCGAGAATCATGCCACGGTTCGCTTTTACAACCGAATGAACCCGCAGCGGATGTATCCCCTGCTAGTGATCCTCTCGGAAAAGAGCATTCGGGAAGTTGTGCAGAAGCAGGTGCAACAGGCGCACAGCAAGAGCTTCCAGGTTGAACTGGGCACGCGGGTGGAGATCGTGCCGATCCTCCCGGGTTGCGATTGCTACCCGCCCTCGGCTGAAGTGATCGTTGGACGCGGGGAGGCCACGGCCAGCTTCTACGTCGTGGCTCACATTCTTGGAACCGTGCAGGAGGCCCATGTCGCGGTGCGCCAGGACGGAGAGGAACTGGCCACAATCCCCTTGCAAATTCGCTTGGTCAACCAGGGCCTGACCGTGGTCATGGGCCTGGCCACCTTCCTGCTGCCGTTCGCCTCTTTGCTGCTTCGTCACTTTCGGCTCGATTTCGAGTCGCAGTTCGAAGAAGGCTTCGACCTCTACGCGCGCATCGTCCAGCTTCTTCTGGGCTCTCTGTCGCCAGGGGTCCTGACGGTGCTGCTGCTGGCGGCCACGGGTATCACCTTTTTATGGCTGCGGCCCCGGCGACGCGACCTGTTCTTTGATATCACTCCCGTGAGTCCCGAACGTCGCTTCCAAGAAGGCCAGCAAGCCATCGAGGCGGGAGATGTCGCCAAGGGCGAGCGGATCATTTGCGGCCTGCTCGATACCCATCCGGGTTTTGCACCTGCCTGGTTGTTACGGGCGGATCGTCTGTTCGATGCCAAGGACTACGAGGAGGCCGCGGCCCACTACGAGAAAGCACTGGCCCTGGGAGCGGCCGAGTTGCGGACCTTTATCCGCGCCGCCGCGGCTGCGGGTCAGATCGGGCAACTGAAACGTGCCCTAGCGATTCTCGAGGAGGCGACCACCCGGCATAGCGGATCGCCCAAGCTTGGCGTCGTCTGGTACAACCGGGGTTGCTACCACACCCGTCTTCGTCAGCACGAGGAGGCCATGCGATGTTTGCTCAAGGCCGTCCGTGCGGGCTACACCAAGGCAAGCAATTATCAGAAGGACCCCGATCTCAATCCGCTTCGCTCTCGCGCCGATTTTCGACAACTGCTCGCCCGGCTGGATCGCTCATGACCAGGCAAAGGATCAGTTGGCCAGCTTGGCCCAGGTAATCCGAGACGTGTCGTGCGAGCGGGGCTTTTGATTTGCGTCGCAGCAGCCTTCCGTGGCGTGCGCAGTGCCGGCATGCCCGCCGGTCGCGGCCTCTTGCCGCTTGCCGACATTGCCGATCGCGAACGCCGTGACGGCTTTTCGCAGCCGGTGGTTCGGCGCGAAGACGCCGTGGTAGCGATGCCGGTGCTTAAATCACCTACACCTACGCAAGCGGCGTGGTGATGAACTGCCGACAGATTCCGGGGGCAACCAGCAAAGAAAAGGGCACCGAGTTTATCGGCGAGAAGGGGTCACTCTTTGTGTGGCAGGGGGCGTGCGAGTGAGCTCGCCGGCGGTGCTCGACGGCGTCGAGGTGCCAGCCCCGCTCTCGCTCGAAGGCAACGTAGCGAGCCTCCCCTCATCTGATAGCTGGGCCGCCAACTACGCCCACATCAGCAACTTCCTCGAGTGCATGAAAACGCGGGCCACGCCAGCAGCCGACATAAGCATCGGCCACCGCAGCGCCACCGTCTGCCATCTCGGCAACATCGCCGTCCGGACTGGCAAGAAGATTCACTGGGATCCCGCGACCGAATCGACCGTGGGCGACGACGAAACAGCCCGTTGGCTCACCAAGGAATACCGCAAGCCCGACACGCTCTCCTAAGAAGCGATGGCGACCGCTCACGCAAAGTGGCAGATGTAGTCGAGCAGCGCTGTCACCTCGATGTCGAAACTCGAGTTGGCGGGCACGTCGAACTGTTCGCCGCCCTTCACCTCAAGCCACGCTTCCTGATCGCCGATCCGCACGCGGCAGGCGCCCTGCGTGATCTCCATGACCTCAGGAGCCTGCGTGTTGAACCGGTAGGTGCCAGGAAGCATGACGCCTAAGGTTTTCGACGCGCCGTCGCTGGTGACGATAGATCGGCTGGTGACACGGCCGTCGTGATAGATGTTGGCCTTCTTCGTGATCGTGGCGTTGGCAAATGACATGGCTGTTTTGGCGGGTTGGGTTGATCGATGCTGAACTGCCGGAACCTATCGGCCCTCCTAAACAATGTCAAAACCCCTTGGGCCACGCAGTGGGAAGATCGTAAAACCGCTTATTCAAATGGGTTTGTGGGAGCACTGGCTTTGCGGAGTTGCTCCACGGCAGCCTGACTTTCCTTGCTGAGGCGACTGAGAGGCACCGTGAGCTCCTTCCCGTCTGTTCGCTTCAGCACCACATTGGCCTGTCGACTTTGATGAACTCTGCCTCAACAGTGAACGAGCCGGAACTGTCGCTCCATTCCCGCACACGACTTCCCACAATTTCTTGGCCTGCATGCTCACGCCCACCACCTTATGCGACTGCAATTCCTTGACCCGCAGTGCGATGTCGAAATCATCTGGATGCGGCTGCAAGCTGCCCATCTTTCGCAAGCGATTGGCAATCGTTGGCCATTGCGATGAAAAAAGATCCTCCGTGATTGCTTTTTTCTTTCGCGTCGAGCGGCTTGCCTGCACGTTCTTTTGCCGCTGCGGCATCGCGATCGCCCCTTGCCTGAGCCTGCTGCTGCACCTCGGCCATGCGACTCGCTCGTTCCTGGAGGAACGCCGCATACTCCTCGTCCGGCATCAGCTGCCAGGAAATGGTGAACGGAAAATCGACCGTCGCATTGTCGACCTCGAACTTGAGCGTCGCTTTAAACTCCATCGACTGCGAAACGCCCTCAGCCCGATTGAACACCCACGTTCCAGCCCCGTTCATCTCAAGAGCACTGTCATCGCTCGTGGCCGCGGGTGACGAGAGCGAATAGTTCTTGGAGATCGTGACCAAATCTCTGTTCGCGCTTTGAATCACATACCGAGAAGTCTCATGAACTCCACTCGTCACCTTCTCCTCGGCCGTGTCGGCAAAGGGCCCAAAACGCGGCCCGAACCGTGAGGACGACGAAGACTGCTCTGTGATCGTGAGGCCATTCCCAACCTGCCAACGATCCTGCTCAGTCTCAGGAAGTGGCTCGAACGGCATCAACGCTAGGTTGCCGAGAACAAAGGGGAGTTGCGAGTCGCCTGTCATCTGCTTGACATCACCCGTCGGCGTAACTGCCAGCCGAGATCGTCGGTCAGGATATGGATGATGTTCGGCTTCGGGGGCGCCCCGGCCAGAACGTGGAGTGGCGCGAGAGCAAGCGCCAACACGGGAAGCAGGGATTTTTTCATAGAGTGGGTGCCTACCAGTTTGCGTCTTCGGGGAACCAGTTGAGCGCGGCAATCTTCGCCTCGGGGACGTCGAGCGCGCGGATGGCCTGACGCAGGCCGCGCATGGCAGGGGCGTAGGTTTTCTCGTTGGCCGGCTTTGCGACGACTTTCTCCGCCTTGGCGATTTCGGCATCAAGGGCGGCGTGGTTGAGATTTTGTGCCGCGGCCGAGGCGCTGGCCGCCTTGGCGGCGTCGACCAGCGAGATCAAGCCGGGCTTCCAGGCGAAGCCGTCCTTGATCACGTCGACTCCCTTGGCGCCGACATCGATCGCGTCGGGCGTGCCGCTGAATGGCGGCAGATACTCGGAGGTGACCATGAAATCATTCTCGTCGCGGAGGTAAAGAACGCCGTGGGTCATGCCGGGAGGCGCATCGACAGTCACCCGGGCCCCGTCGACCTTGGCCGGGGTCTGATGCCACTCCTCCTGGTTCTGTCCTCCGCGAAGCAACCTGGATCCGTTGGTCGTGTAGACCAGTTTGGCGTCGACAATGCGTGATTTGCCTTCGCCCGACTCGACTTCGGTGGTGAGGGTGTTTCCGTCGGATATGTTGGCCACCACCGCGGGTACGCGATCGCTGCCCGGCTCGGGCTTGCCCTTTTTTTGAGCGTTTTTATAGGGCAGTTCGGCTTTGTGCTTTTTCATCCAAGACTGCAGATCGGCCAGCATGGCCTCGCGTTTTTCCGGCATTTCGTGGCTAAGGTTCTTGCTCTCGGACTCGTCCACGGGCGAACCGTCCGCGTCGTAAAGATGGTAAAGCGCGACCCGCGGGCGTTTTCCGTCCATCGAGCCGCCGTGATAGAGGCGAAGTTTCCAGCCGTCTTTGATGATGACCGATGACGTGGGCAACACGCTCGGGTAGTGGAAATAAAGCGTGTCGCGGGTCGAGCCGTCCGTCTTGACGACTTTGTCGCTTTCGCCTTTCAGCACGGGAAGAACATTGCATCCGTCGAGGTCGAGGCTGTCGCCCGGCTTGGCGCCGGCCACGGCGAGGAAGGTGGGGAACATATCGACGAGGCTCACAGGCGTCTTGGCATTGAGCGCGCCTTTCGGCACGCCTGGTCCGCGGACGATGAACGGGATACGGATGCCACCTTCCTCCAGAGTGAGCTTGCCGCCGTCGAGCGGACGGTTGTCGGTGATGCCTTCCTGTTTTCCCTTGTCTTTGCCATCGGCCACGGGCGACCGCTGCAGTCCGCCGTTGTCGGCACTGAGGATGACGTAGGTGTTGTCGATCAGCTTGTGGCCCGGGTTTCGTGGATCGTCAGTCTTCTCGAGGAATTCGAGGATTTTGCCAACCTGCCAATCGAGCGAGTCGAGCATGGCCGCGTAGTACGGGTTGTTTTGTCCCGGGCTTCCATCGTTGATTTTTCCAGGATCGGTCGGAAAGGGGATACCCATCTTTTCGCAGTAGTGCTCCAGCCGCTTGCGGTCGCGGGTGGAGAAGGGCCCGTGGACAAACGAAGGGCAGAAGTTGAGGAAGAAGGGCTGGTCTTTCACCTTGTCCATCCAGCGCGTGGACAGATCGACTACCGAATCAAACGGGCGGTCATCCTCGTCGAGGCAGTAGGGGTCTTTCGGATCGCGCGAGCTCGGAAAGTCGCCGAGTCGGTGCGGCTGCATCGGTCGCCAGATACCCTCGAAATCCGCGGTCTTTTTGTCCATCGGATCCCACAACCCGGGGTCGTTGTATTGGCCCTTCCAGTCCCAGCTGAAGTCGAAGCCGTAGTCGAGGGGCGTGGGGTACCCTTTGCCCGGACCGCCCAGGTGCCATTTCTGAATGTGTGCCGTGGTATAGCCTGCTTTGTCCAACTCCGAGGCGATGGTCGGCGTGTCGAGGGAGAGACGTCCGGAGTAGAACGGGTCGATACGGGAGTGTCCCGCGTTGTAAGCACGTGCCAAGCGGCTGCCCATCACATGATAGACCCCGGTGTGCGCGGGCCACTGTCCCGCCATGTAAGCGGCACGCGACGGGGCGCAGGTCGGCGCGGGTGAGTAGGCTTGGCGGAACCGCGTGCCGTTCGCCCCGAGCCGGTCGATGTTCGGCGTTTCGTAGACGGAGTCCTTGCCGTGCTCGGCTTTGTAGGCAAAAGCGGGATCGATCCACCCCAGATCGTCGGTGAGAATGTGGACGATGTTCGGTTGGGGCGGGGCGTCTTGCGCGAGGCTTGTCGCTGCCGCGAGGAAACCGATGATCAAGTTGAGGGCTGTGTGTTTCATAGATTCTTTTTCTTCTTTTTACGTTTGCCGGCCTCCGGCGCGTTTTCCTGGTAGAGAGGCTCAAAGAAAGCGATGTATTCGGCTTGGTCAACCGAGCCATCCGCGTTCGAGTCGAGGACTCCGAGCAATTCCGCGAAATGAAGCTCTGCGGCCGTGAGTTGGCCGTTGCCGTCGGTGTCGCTCATGGCGAACTGCTCGCTCCAGAAGGCGTCGAACTCGGCGCGCGGGACCGAGCGGTCTTTGTCCCTATCCATGCCGCCGCGGATGTATCTGTCGCAGCGATCTTCTGTCGAAGCAGACGGGTCACCGGGCTCGAGTCCGAGGGCGGAAACAACGACGGGGGTGGAAACTTTCAATGACCCGCTGCGCAGGGGATGGATGGTGTCCGGCATGCAGAGCAGGAAGCTGCGCGGGTCAGTTTTCAACAACTCCTGCCATGCGGGGCCGTGATCGATGAGCCGGAATCCGCGTTCGGCAGCGACATCGCGATACATCTGGTCGTAGGCGGCGATGTCCGGTCGGGCGGTCTTGGTGTGGGCGACCGGCGGGTTCATGACCTGCAGGATGATCTCGCAGTCTGGGTTGGACGCGAGGATGCGTTCGATCATGTTCTCGAGGTTTTCCCGCGCATGTTCAACCGAGGTTTTGCGCCTGGCGTTGGCATCGTTGACCGAGAACTCGATCAAGACGGTGTCGGGCTTGTGGGCGAGCACTTTTTCATCCAGCGCCCCGCGCCCCCAGTCGGAATTGGCCCCGCCTTGGGCCCCGTTGATCACCGTGGCCAGTCCGGGGAACTGCTGTTCGAGCACGGTGCGGAGTTGGTCGACCCATGCTCCCACTGCGGTGAGGCTGGTGCCGAAAGTGACCAACGTTTGCTTTTTTCCGACCTCGAGGTTTTGCACGAGGCGGGTTTTGGGAGAAAGCTCCCCAGCGTGCAGGGTATATGCGGCAAAGAGGATTGCGGTCAGTGTGACGGTGCGTTTCATAAATCACGATTGTATTCAATTTTTCCGGTCTTGATTGCTCCCCAGTCCTTGTTGGGCTCCGGTCCAAGTCAAAGCATCCAGGATGCCGCCTGCCGCTATGTTTTTTTGCGCAAGTTTCACGCTGTCGTGCAGTTTGCCATTGAGCGTGGCCCGCTGGATGTAGCGGTTGGCCTCCGAGTTGTCGTGCGTCTTGATGGTGAAGGTCCCCCCGGGGTAGTAGCGCGGGTCGAGGTGGATGACGACCTCGTCGAAGAGCGGGCTGGTGATCTCGTATGCGGGCTCGGTACCGCAGGCGCCATCGACGGAGAAGAGGCCGATTTTCACCAAGGCGCCGAGGGTGCCCATTTGCCCCTGGTCCTCTTCGCCGCAGTGGCCGGAGTGCGGGTCCGTGCCGCCGAAGGCAATGTCGCTCACCTCGCGCACCCAATGTTGCGAGAGCCAGGGCTTATCCGCGAGGTTGAACAGATGTGCCAAAGGATAGCCCGGTTAACGGCACTTCCTCAACGGTCTTCAGGCCGATGAGGGATTCGTGAGCCTCGGGAGGAGTGTCGGTTACACAAGCATCCAGATGGACATGCCTGTTGATCGCCGAGCCAAAGCGATTCTGGAACGAGAGGGCTCCAAGCCGGGAATGGGCCTTGCCAGCGGCACCGCTGCCTGCCGGAATGAAAACCGCCTCTGTGGACGGCTGTGGAAATAGGGCGTTTTATTCGTTGTCGCCCTTTTTATGATCGTGTTAATGCACCTAACGCACATACTGCCAACCACCGTTGTTATTTTCTTCACACAGTTTGCGTATCCAGTCAGAGTATTCTCTGGAAGAAAAAACGACTTCCTTTAGTTCTGTCAACAACTTGGAAGACTCGTACCGGCCGTCAAAGTGAAGAGTATACTCAAATGGTTCTCGTTCTACGGTGTACTTGATAAACAATTTAGCTCCACCGTCGTTCAATTTAATTAAGTTTTGAAAATCGGGGACACCACATTTGTTTCTTACCTCCTCAACACTCATTCCATGAATTTGATCGGTACTGCATCGCAGACTTTCCAAGTCTTCAATGGTTACCCTGCGTGAACATGCACCCAACGCAAGAAGCGCTAAAGCAGTGACTAAAAATCTCATTGTTCCTCCCCATACTTATTTAGTGGTGTGGCGGTAGCGTTAATTCGTTGCCGCTTTTTGTTTCGCTCATTCCAAGGATAAGGTTAGGACGGTCAAGCCCACTTTCGCAAGCGTCGCGTCGGTCAGGAGCAGCGGCAATCAAAAATTAGCAGGCCACTCGTCCAGCGGGACCGCCTCACCACTCACCGGTGACGGCTTGCCTCCCCACTCCCAGACCCAGCCGTCAGCCATCCCGCTCTTCCGGCTGCGAACGCCAGCGATACGCTTGGCCTCTTTCATGGTGTTCCGGCTGTGACCCGCCCGCTTCATCTCCTCTTCGGCCTCACGAGCTGGGGTCACGCCGGCTGACCGCCCCATGATTTCCCGCGCAAGCGCCACAGCGGCATGGCCGTGTCAGCGAACGCCGGGCATGCCGGGTGATCGGTCAATCGTGGAACACCCGGTCACCTTCGCCCGCCTGAGTGCCGGAGCAACGCTGTGGAGCTGCTCCCAACGGATGCGAAGTTTGCGAAAGTGCCGTTGACCGTCCTATCCTTTGCAACTCGACCGCAGCGTGCCGGGTTATGCGAGGAAACTTGCTTCAGTGCCAGTGCTGTGGCCAAACCTTTCGACGTTGACACCCATCTCCTGCAGGATGGTGAGCCAGGCGTTGCCGAGCGGCACGGACCTTTGGTTAGGGCGGACGTACTCGCCACGCCGCAGGCGCTTCATACCGCCTCCCGCAAGGATGAACGGCACGTCCTTAACCGAGTGTCCCGTGTTCAGATTGGTGCCATATGCCACCAAGGTTGTGTCGAAAAGGCTGCGGCCGTCGGCATCTTTAGTTGCCTTCAGCTTCGACAGTGCATAGCTCAGTAACTCCATGTTCACGACATCGCGCTGCATCGATTTCTCCGTCAAATCTTTCGAGGCGTTGTAGTGCGAGAGCTGATGGATGTGACTGTCAATCCCCATGCTGGTCAGGACCGCCTGGTTTGGCAAGGTAAAGGACGCCACGTTGGTCTGCCCCGATTGAAAAGCCAGGGCAATCATGTCGTAGACGAGTTTTATGTCCTTGATGCCGTCCAGGCCACTGGGACCGTCACCTTTTGATTCGGTGACCGGTTTCAGATAGGGAAATGGCGCGTTCGGTCTCGGTACGTCGATCCAGGCGATTTCCTTTTCGAGCTCCTGCTCAATCTGGCGAACCGACTGCAGATACTCGTCCAGCTTGTTTTTGTCAGTGCTGGATAGCTGGGTGGCAAAAGAACGGCCGTTGGTCTTTACGGAGTCCAGAACGCTGCGTTGTTCCTTGATTCGCTGGAGGATTGCCTCCTTCGTCTCGTCGCCGCCAAACAGTTTTTGATAGGTTCCCAACGAGGAACTGATACCGGGAATCGGATCGCCGTTGATTCCCCAGGAGAGGCCATATCTGCCATGGCCGTCGCCATAGACACTCGTATTGACGATCAGATTCTGATAACGCGCGTTGGCGCTCAAATACGAACCGGCCAGAACGTCGCAGGATACGGCTCCTCCAGCGCGAAGGAAACCGTCGCTACCAGCGTGGGTCCCTAACCAACCGAGATTGTTCAATCGATCGACCATGCACAGGTCATCGGCGTGCGGAAGCAGCGGCTTCATGCTTTCGGGGAGGCCGTGTTCCGAGAATCTGCCGGCCTGCGTCGGATAAAAATTCTTGTTGGTGAAGCCGTACCCCTGCCCGATGAAGAGCATCCGTTTTGACGCCTCCCGCGGCTCGGCGCCGGCAAAAGATTCCAACGCCGGAACAGCCAGAAACGAGGCCGACGAAACAAGGTAGGTGCGTCGGGAGATTTTTTTGATCATAGCCATTGCAGGATTCTCTATTTGGTTTTGAATGCTTTTGACTGGATGACTTCGAGGATCAGATCTTTCATGAGGTAGTTGTTGGTTTTAAGCCTTGCCAGGCACGCGTCGACTTCGGCTTCGTCGACAAACTCCAGCTTTCGCCCCATGCCGTAGGCAAGTAGCGACTCGAACATCGATCTCGCTAGCTCGTCTTTGTGTTGCAACAGCACCTGCTTGAGACCTGCCAGATCATCGAAACGGTGCTCCGCGTCAAGATAGCCGCTTGCCACTACCGGACGGGTATCCCGAGCGGTCCACTTGCCGCGGTTGTTGGCGAGCTGAATACCTTCTTCGATCCGGAATTTCCCGAAACGATCGAAGTTCTCCAGCCCGAAGCCGATCGGATCCAGCTTTTCGTGACAGGAGGTGCACTGGGCTACTTCCTTGTGAAGCTTTACCAGTTCCCGCACCGTCTGCGTGCCGTTTTCCTGGGTGTCCAGCTGCGGCACGTTGGGCGGCGGCGGCGGCGGTGGATCATTGAGAAACTTCGAACGAATAATCGTGCCTCGGATGGTCGGCGAGGTTCTCGGCCCGGAGGACCCCATCATCAAAAACGATGCCTGTGTCAACAGTCCACCACGCGGGCTGTCTGCCGGCAACGGAATACGTTCAAAGCCGTTGACGGCAACCTCAAGGCCGTAGTAGCGTGCCATGGTTTCGTCGGCAACGATAAAATCGGCATCGATGAGTTTGTCAACCGGGAGATTTTCGCGAATCAGATGGATAAAGAACTGGACGGGTTCTTCCTTCACGGATTCCGAAAATTGACCGAGCAGTTCATCCGAGAGCGTCACCTGGTCAAAACGCGGCAGTTCCATCCACTGACTGAAGAAGTCACCCATTGCGATGTTGATTCGCTGTGATGCGAGAAGGCCCTCGACGGCCTGGATGAAGGGGTCGGCAGATTCGCGTTGGCCAGCGGAAGCCGCCTTGAGAAAGGCATCGTCCGCCGGTGTGCCGGTAAGAAAGTAGGCAGTTCTGTTGGCGCGTTCTACAGGCGAGAGGAGTTCCCGGTTGCCGCTGCTGGTTTCCTTGAGATAAAGAAATGCGGGTGAGGTCAGAATCGTGGCAAGGGGAGCGATAACGGCACTGTGCACCGGCTTGCCGGCGGCAATCTCCGCATCATAGGCAGCCATGAGGGTATCGATGTATTCCGGGCTCGGCTTTATCCGTCTAAAAGCACGGCCGCAAAACTGTACGAATGCCTCCCGCAGTTGTTTCTTGTCCGGACTCGGCTGCCGGATGATCGCCCCGAAAGACTGCTCGAAGGGCGACGGTTCGGTCGGCAATGGTTCCACTTCCAGGTAGTCCACGTAGCCGCCCTTTGGCGGATTGACCTTGAACCCGATTCTGTCCTGCAACAAGTTGGCGCAAAAGACGAATTCGGTCTTATGCAACTCCAAATCGGGTGAAAAGCGTATCTCGCGTACATAGCGGTCCCGAATCCCGCCCTCGAAGACAAGCGGTGCCGTTTCGCTGGTGTTGCCGAAGGAGTAAACGCTGAGTTTATAGTTGTATCCTGGCACAAGCCCGAGAGTAGCC
>JAYQOK010000113.1:0-9371 GCA_038144795.1 Candidatus Kuenenia sp.
CGGGGGGCGGGGGGGTGCTCTTTACGCGGGCCGACGACCGGGAGGTCGTGGAGGCCTTCGACCCGGCCACCGGGAAACCGCTCTGGAGCGATGGCCACCCCACCACGTTTCAGCCGCAGGTGGGCGGGGGCGACGGCCCGCTCTGTACGCCGCTCATTCATGCCGGCCGCGTGATCACCTTTGGCGCCCAGGGCGTACTCTCCTGCCACGATGCCACCAGCGGCAAACTGCTCTGGCGTCGGGAGACCCACCGCGACTTCGGCGCGCAAGAAGGCTACTTCGGCGCCGGGTCGAGCCCGATCGTCGTGGGCGATGTCGTGATCGTCAACGTCGGCGGCAGTCAGCAGGAGGCAGGCATCGTCGGCTTCGCACTCGCTTCCGGTGAGACGCTCTGGCAAACCTCCGCTGAGCCGGCAAGTTATTCGTCGCCGGTGGTGGTCGATCTCGATGGTGAGCCACATATCGTGATGATCACCCGCTACCAGTGCCTCCTCCTTGAACCTCGAACCGGCACAATTCGCTGGCAGTTTCGCTTCGGCATGCGGGGGCCGACGGTGAACGCGGCGATACCCGTCATTCGCGGTGATGGGGCAGGCCATGCCCTGCTCGTGACCGCGGCCTATGGTATCGGTGCGGTGGAAGGCACGCTCACCCGCGACGCATTCACGAAGCGCTGGGACGGCGTCGATGCCCTTGCCAGCCAATACTGCACGCCGATCGCGATCCGGCCAGACGCGGCTGTGGGACCGCAGCATGTCTACTGCATCGATGGCCGCGACGATGTGCCGCCAGCCGACTTGAAGTGCGTCGAGATCGCGACCGGCCGGGTGCGCTGGACGGAGAAGAATTTTGGCTACGGCACGCTGCTCGCGGCCCATGGCAAACTGTTGGCGACGAAGACCGACAGCGAGTTGGTGCTGATGCGGGCCAGCCCGGAAGGGGCGACGATCCTCGCCCGCCACCGACCGCTGCCCGGCACGCTCCGGGCACTGCCGGCGCTGGCCGACGGCCGACTCTATGTGCGCAATGATGACACGCTCGTGTGCCTGAATCTCGCCCCATAAAGCACTGTTACGTGAGCATGGCTTTCACCACATGGCCATGGACGTCGGTGAGCCGGAAGTCGCGGCCCTGGAAGCGGTAGGTGAGCTTCGTATGATCGAAGCCGAGCAGGTGAAGAATCGTCGCCTGCAGGTCGTGGATGTGCACCATGTCGTGGGCCACCTTGAAGCCGAGATCGTCGCTCGCCCCATGCACGTAGCCCGGCTTCACACCGCCCCCCGCCATCCACACGGAATAGCAGTCGGGATAGTGGTCGCGGCCGAGAATCCCACCGCTGGCCGTACGGCCCTCCCGAAAAGGCGTCCGCCCAAACTCCCCTGTGCAGAGCACGAGCGTGTCTTCGAGCAGGCCCCGCTGTTCGAGATCCTCGATGAGCGCCGCCGCCGGCTTGTCGAACGTGGCCGCCTTTTTCGTGAGCCCGTCGCGGATGTCTTCCTGAGGCCCGGTGCCATGAAAATCCCAGCCCCAGTCGAAAAGGTGCACAAACCGCACCCCATCCTCGACGAGGCGGCGGGCCAGCAGGCAGTTGTTGGCAAGGCTCGCCTCGCCTGGCTTTGCCCCGTAGGCGTCGAGCACCTGCTGCGGCTCTTTCGCGATATCCATCACGTCGGGCACGCTCGCCTGCATTCGGTAGGCCAGTTCGTATTGGGCGATCCGCGTCACCGTCTCGGGATTGCCAAGTTCCCGGGCCTGCAGTTCGTTCAAATCCTTGAGCGCATCGAGGCTCTTCCGCCGCATCACCCGACTCATGCCCGGCGGATCCGACACGTAGAGCACAGGATCCCCCTTCGACCGGCACTGCACGCCCTGGTACACGCTGGGCAAAAACCCGGAGCCGAAGCTGCTCGTGCCGCCATTGGGCTGCACGCCCGACGAGATCAGCACCACAAAGCCGGGCAGGTTGGCGTTTTCGGTACCGAGGCCGTAGGTGGCCCAGCTGCCGAGGCTCGGCCGTCCGGCGCGGGGGCTGCCGGTGTAGACCATCAGCTCGGCCGGGGCGTGGTTGAACTGGTCGGTAAACATGCTGCGAACGAGGCAGAGCTTGTCAGCCACGCGATGCAGATTGGGGATCGCATCGGAAAGCTCCATCCCGCTCTCGCCACACCGCACCCACTGCCGTCGCGTGCCGAGCAGCTTTGGGGTGCCGCTGGTGAAGGCAAACTTCTTGCCGGCAATCGTCTCGGCGGGGCAGTCTTGGCCATCTCGCTTGGTGAGCTCCGGCTTGTGGTCGTACAGGTCGAGGTGCGGCGGCGAACCTGTGAGATGGATCACGATCATTCGCTTGGCCTTTGCCGGCAGCGGCGGCTGTTTGGCCGCCATCGGGTCGGCCGCCAGCGACGGGGCGGGAGCCCCACTCGTCGCCCCAAGCAGGTCGTGCATGGCGATCGCCCCGATGCCGCCAGCCATGCTGCCGAGCAGGTGGCGACGGGTTGTGAGTAGCTTGTGTTCGAGAATCGGATCCATGATGTTTCTCACGGGCACATGAAGGTTTCATCGAGATTCAGAATCACGTTGGCCACGACCGTCCAGGCGGCCAGGTCGGCGAGGTCGATAACGAGATCGGCCGGCACGGGCCCGAGCGGATCGGTCGCCATCTGTTTGGCGTCGACGGGTGCAACGGCATAGTCGGCGCGGGCCTCGGCCTGCAGCTTCACGAGCCGGTCCACCTCGGCGGCCACCGGGTGGCGCGCGAGCACCAGTCGAAACCCGTGGATCGCCCGATCGGCCGCGGTCGAGCCCCCTTCCCGCACCATTCGTCGCGCGAGCGCCTGGGCGGCCTCGACATAGGCCGGATCGTTCATCGTCACGAGCGCCTGCAGCGGCGTATTCGTCCGCGGCCGGCGGATCGTGCAGACCTCCCGAGAGGGCGCGTCAAACGTGGCCATCGACGGGTAGGGATTGCTGCGTCGCCATGTCGTATAGATCGCCCGGCGGTAGCGGTCTTCGCCAGTGCTTGTCTGCCAATCGATGCCACCCCCAAATGCCGCCCTCAGGCCGACATTGGGCTGGGGCGGATGCACGCTCGGGCCGCCCTTCTTGTGCGACAGCAGCCCCGCGGCAGCAAGCGCCTGATCGCGAATGACTTCGGCCGAGAGCCGCACCCGCGGGCCGCAGGCAATGAGGCGATTCTCGGGATCCCGAGCCACGAGGTCGGGTGGGCACTTCGATGTCTGTCGGTAGGCGGCACTTGTGACGATCAGCCGCTGGAGCGCCTTGAGATCCCAGCCGCTATCGATGAGCTCACAGGCCAGCCAGTCAAGCAACTCTGGGTGGCTCGGCAGCTCACCCTGGCTGCCAAACTCCTCGCTGGTCGACACGATACCGATGCCGAAAAACCGCTCCCAGATCCGATTCACCACCACGCGGGCGGTGAGCGGATTGGCCGGGTCGACAAGCCACTTGGCCAAGGCGAGCCGATCGACCTGCGCTCCCTCCGACAGGGCGACATCATTGAACACCTCCGGCACTCCCTCGCGCACCTCGTCGCCGAGGTTCTGCCAGTTGCCGCGAAGTTGGATCTTGGTAACCCGCCGTTTGTCACCTGCCAACTCCTCTAATACCGGAACAGTGACTGTTGGCGTGGCAGCGAGTTTCTTGCGGAGTTCATCAATGATCTTCCGCGCTGGCTGAAACTCCGGCGGCTCGGTACGGTCCTTCGGGGTTGGCTTTTTCAGTTCCGGAATCCCCGCCTCGATCGCGGCGATCCCCTCCTCGATCTTCGATCGCTGCGTATCAATCGGCTCCCACGGGATGCGAACGGTCGGTGCCTCGTCCCTGCGGTCGGCATCGGCCGTGTTGTTGAGGATCGCGTAGAGCTGGAAGTATTCCTTCTGGGAGAGCGGGTCGTATTTATGGTCGTGGCACTGGGCGCAGGCCATCGTGGTGCCCATCCAGGTGCTCATCGTGGTATTCACGCGATCGATGACAGCCACGGTGCGAAACTCTTCGTCGATCGTGCCGCCTTCATTGTTGGTGAGCGTGTTGCGATGGAAGGCGGTGGCCACGCGGTCGTCGAGCGTGGCATCGGGGAGCAGGTCGCCGGCCAGCTGCCGGATCGTGAACTGGTCAAACGGCATGTTGACGTCGAACGCTCGCACCACCCAGTCCCGCCAGCCCCAGATCGTCCGCGGCGGATCGTCGGCATAGCCCGCGCTGTCGGCATAGCGGGCCAGATCGAGCCACTGCCGCGCCATGTGCTCGCCGTACCCTGCGTCCGCGAGCAGGCGATCGACGAGTTTCTCCACGGCGTCGGCCGCAGGGTCGGCGGCGAAGGCATCGATCTCTGCCAGGCTCAGCGGCAGACCGGTGAGATCGAGGGCCAGCCGCCGCGCCAGGGTGACGCGATCGGTCTCGGGCTGCGGCGCGAGTCCCTCGGCCTCAAGTCGTTTGAGGATGAAGCGATCAACATCGTTCTTCGGCCACGCCGTATTCTTGACCGCCGGCCCGGCCGGCCGGCGGGGCGGCACATAGGCCCAGTGAGGCTCGTAGGCCGCCCCCGCCGCGATCCACCGCCGCAGCAACTCAACATCCTTGTCGGTAAGCCGCTGGCCTGCTTCCGGTGGCGGCATCACGAGATCGGGATCGGTCGAGGTGATTCGTGCGATCACTTCGCTCGCGTCGGGCTTGCCGGGCACGATCGCGGCATGGCCACCCAGATCGGCCGTCGCCCCGGCAAATGTGTCGAGCCGCAGGCCGTCGTCGCCGCCGCCGTGGCGGTCTTCGCCATCGGGGCCGTGGCACCGCACGCAGCGGTTCGAAAGCAGACCACGGATGTCGCGGGTGTACGAGGGAACCGGTTCGGCGGCGGCCGTCGTGATCACGGCCGACGACCATCCAGAGACCGCAAGAGCGAACCAGACGAAGTGCCTCATGGAATTCTCTTCCCGGATGACACCCGCGTCGCCGTCGAAGGCTGCCGGCCCTCAACGCGGATCCCGCCGCCAAAGGCAGCCGGGATCGATCAGCGGTTTTCCAAAGTATATATCGGCCATTGGCGATGCTGCACGTCACCGGTGGCCCTGACAGCCGTTGTTTCCAAAAGGAATAACGGTTTTCAGGGCAGGTGCGCGAAAACGATGGATAGAGACGCCGACCGGCGTTGCGTCGACCGGCGCGGTTCGACAACCGCACACCTTCGCCAATGCTACGGTACATCGCGCTGGCGGAGCGCAACGAGAATCGCCGCGGCAACCTGCCTGCCGAGTAGGTCGTAGCCAGCGGCGGTGAAGTGGACGTCGCCGGGAGGCTGCACATCGCCCAGATGCGGGGTGATAAACGAGAAGAGATCGTCGGTGGCGATGCCGTGCTTCTGCATCACGGCGGCGGCAGCCGCATTCTTTTCGATGATCGATGCCGCAGTCTGCCCCGCGTCGGGCTTGTCAGGGATCGGTGTGGTGCTCGCCCATACGAGCGTGGCTCCAGTGGTCTGCAGCCGCTCAATGAGTTTTTCTAGCCGCGTCGAATAGTCGACTACAGGCGCGCTGCGATCATGAATGCCGAAGTTGAAGTGGATGACGTCCCACCTTCCTTCACCCAGCCAAGCCTCGATATTCTTGAGACCGCTCGTGGTGGGGCCACAGTTGGCCGGAGCACGATGGACATTGGCCTTGCCGGCCAACGCCTTGCGGGCCGCCTGCGTGTAGCCACGTGAAACGGAGTCACCAATGAGTAGCACCCGCGGTAACGCTGGATCATCCTTGACGAAATCCCAGGCATTGCTGCGGCCGGCCAGTTTGTCACGCTTGTGCAGCGGCAGATAAAAGCTCCCAAGGTTTTCCTGGAGCACTTTTTCCCAGGTCTGCTCCTCTGCCGGCAGCGTGGCGACTAAGGCAGCGTACTTGGTATCAATGGCTGCATCGGCGGCCTGCTTCTTCGCCGCCCGTTCAGCATCGTTCGTCGGCTCCCCCTTTACAGGCGGACCGGCCGCGGCATTCGGGGCCATCCCCGCAAGGAACACGGTCAGGCCGAACAAGAGCATTTCCGTGGTTCGTGGAAACATGTCGATCGACTTTCTTGTGCAGCGCTGTGAGAACGAAGACGAGCATACCCGAAAAATGCTCGCTCAATAGCCGCTCTGTGAGTACTATGACCGTGTTGGGCAGGTCAACCTTCTCAAACGTCACGTCCCTCACACAAAGGCTTTCATTCGATGTGTCGATCTGCCATTTTCTTGACTGTCGCTGCCCTTGCCTGGTGTATGTCCACGACCGTGGCGGCCGCTCCCCAGGCGAAGCCCAATGTCATCGTCGTGCTCATCGACGACATGGGCTGGAAAGACCTCTCCTGCCAGGGAAGCCCGCTCTACGAGACACCTCACATCGATCGGCTCGCCCGCGAGGGGCTGCGGTTCACCAACGGCTACTCCGCCTGCACCGTCTGCTCGCCGACGCGGGCCGCCATGATGACCGGCGAGTATCCCGCCCGTCTCCACATCACTGACTGGATCGCCGGCCACAACCGACCATTTGCCAAACTCAAGGTGCCCGACTGGCAGCTCTTCCTGCCGCTCGACACCGTGACGGTGGCCGAGCGGCTCAAGTCAGCCGGTTACGCCACGGCCGCGATTGGCAAATGGCATCTCGGCGACGAGGCCTATCACCCGCAGCACCACGGCTTCGACGAAAACATCGGCGGCTACCATCGCGGCCAGCCGCCGAGCTACTTCGCCCCCTACAAAATCCCGACGCTCACCGAGGGGCCCGACGGCGAGTACCTCACCGACCGTGAGGCCGACGAGGCAGTGCGGTTCATCACAAAGAACCGCGACCAGCCCTTCTTTCTCTATCTCCCCCACTACTGCGTCCACACGCCGATTCAGGCCAAGAAAAACATCACGGCCAAGTATGACGCCAAGAGCGTGACCGGCCTCCGCGTGAAAAACCCCGCCTATGCCGCGATGGTCGAAAGCGTTGACGACGCGATGGGCCGCATCCTCGACGCGCTCGATTCGCTCGGCATCCGTGAAACCACGGCAGTCTTCTTCACCAGCGACAACGGCGGCCTCTTCAATGTGACTGACAACGCACCTTTGCGAGCTGGGAAGGGTTCGGCCTATGAGGGGGGAGTACGAGTGCCGTTCATCGTGTCGTGGCCGGGGCACACCCAGGTCGGCACGACGAGCGACGTGCCGGCGATCACGATGGATGTGCCGGCCACGATCCTAGATCTCACAGGAGTCGGGAACCCACCCGACCAGCCGATGGACGGCAGGAGCCTCGCGCCGGTCTTCGCCGGAAAGCCCCTCGACCGCGATGCACTCTACTGGCACTATCCCCACTACCATCCCGGTGGAGCGACGCCCTACAGCGCGATCCGTGCCGGCAACTGGCGGCTCGTCCATTTTTATGAAGAAGGCCGCAACGAACTCTACGATTTGACCGCGGACATCGGCGAAACAACCGATCTGGCGGAGGCCCAGCCCGAGCGAGTGGTGAAGCTCAAACAGCAACTCAACGCCTGGCTCGCCGCCGTCGGCGCCCAACTGCCCTCTCCCAATCCCGCCTACGACCCTGCCAAGGACCAGACAAAAGAGAAGGCCAAGAAGCCCCGCTAACCCGAAACCCTCACCAAAACTGGCAGCTTGACCGCGGCCAGGCTATGCTATTCGCGGAAGGTACATCCGTCTCGATAGCGGGCAACCCTCGTGGTCGCCCGGCCCAACCTCGCGAAAGCAAAGGTGGTGACCTGCCCTGGCAACAGGGCGGGAGGATGTGCATCGGCCGCCGGGCGTCGCTCGGCCGTCGGTGAAGCTTTCGGAGGATCCACGGTGGATCCGGCGAACGCCCTTCCTTTCCTCGACACGGAAAGGATGTGAAGCATGACGATCGGGTTTCCCTCCCTGCGGATTGATGCCGACAACCAGACGCATCATCTCTGGAACAACAACGGCGTGTGGTGGGTGCACTTCACGCTCCACTTCGACCATCGCAAGCGTCGCGTGCGGCGGTCGCTCAAGACACGTTCGCTCACGGAAGCGATCGAGCGGCGCGATGCCCTGCTCCTCCAGATTGAACGGGAAGGCGAACCGGTGCCGGAACGCCCCGCCACCGCCGGCGATCAACGCCAGTGGATGTAAGGCGGTTTACTGGCAGACATGACAGGTGCCGTAGGCCGGCACATATCGGTCGGCATCCAGCCGCCAGGCGTTGCCGCCGACATGAACCACTTCGGCCCGATGATCCCCGTGCCACTCCCAACGGCGGCCTGTCTCGAGATCGAAGACATGGCCCACCGACTGCAGGCCATGCAGTATCCATTTTTCATCTGCCCCGAGGATCATCGATGCACGAGACCCCTGCACCGCATACATGCGGGCCAACTCCGGCGCCCGCTCCTCGAGCACCCGCATCCGCTCCTCCATGGTGGCGGTGAGATCGAAGAGAAACGCCGACTGCACCGACCCCGGCCCCATCGCGAATTCAAGCCGGCCGTCGGGCGTCGTCTTACTCCACGCCCACCGATTAAGCACCGGGCTGAAACGGTAGTAGATATGGAAGGGCTTGAGCTTGGCGCGGTCGATCGGGCTAAAACCTTCCGTGATCGGGTCGTACCGATAGATGAGCGACGGATCGAACTGCGGCGCGGTGGCTTTCTCAGGCGCGGCGGGCATGGCCGGAGCATCCGTGGCAGCCACGGCCGGGCTCACAACGATGGCGATCGTCCAAATCGAGAGAACACGCAGGCCTGAGCGAATCATGCGGACACCGTGCAGAGGTCGTAAGGTTTCAAGCGAAGGCGGCCACGCCTTTCTGAGAGCCTAATTCGCAACCAGCCGATTTCCAGATCAGCTGCGGAGGCCGCTCGTGGCCGTGGCCAGCAGCCGCCGGCTGGCAACCGACTCAGGCAATGCCTCCCGCTCGCGGGCATAAAATTGCCGGAGCCGTTGGGAGTCGATTCCAAGCAGCCGCCGCACCTTGCCAAGCGGGCAATCAAGCATCTCGTCGCCAAGGGAGCGATGGATGTCCTTCACGCCCATTCCCCGCCCCGCCTCCAGACCGAGATCGTAGGCTGCAAGCAGGGGCCACGGAATCCGGTAGGGATCGGGATAGAGGTGCGACACGGCGCACTTGAAAAACCACCGCTCCAGCCGCGACACAGCCTTGGTGCTCCCCATCGTGAAGCCGATCACAAACGCCTCATCTTGCGCAAGCAGGCCACGACCTAGCACGACATGAATCCGGTCGTGCGTGGCCAGATCGACCGCGCCATGCAGGGGCAGCCAGCCCTGCGGATTTTCAAAGAGTCGCACGACCCAGGGAATCGCTGCCCGCGGCGCCCCCCGCCGCGGGGGCCACACCACGCCGAGCGTT
>JAYQOK010000113.1:9381-12796 GCA_038144795.1 Candidatus Kuenenia sp.
TTTTAAACTCGGCCCCCCCCCCGGGCACCGGGGGCGGGGGGGCCCGCGGCATGGGTGGCCAACACCTCGCGAAGCGTAAGGTAATCATTATCGAGCCCGGGAAACCAAGCCCGCCACTTCGCAGGCTGACGTGTCGCCGCAGCCTCCTCAGACCGCACTCGATTTCTATTTCGAACAGCCATGTGCGCGACCTCCACCCCGCTTTATTGTAGCGCTCTTCTATGCGGTTACACGCCCAGCGTTGTCCGCCGTCTCCGGCGCCGCGGACAGTTGGTCGCATGCTTCCCCCCTCCCAGCGTGCTGGTGAGGGGCTGCCCATGCCCCGCGAGCCGGCGTAGGTGGCCAGCGAAGCCCGGAGGGCGACAGCGCAGCCATCAGGGAGTGAGCAGAGCCCAGGATGGGCGCAGCGAACGTCCAGCGACGGGGACTGGGCAGCCCGAAACCCCGCAGGACTCAAGCGTCCACCCGCGTTACCAAAGAGCTCGCAAAAGCTTGCGGCGGCTCACGCCCAACTCCCCCCAAGGGCCAAGAGCGCCGAATGAACACGGCTCTTCACCGTCCCCACCGGCACACCAAGCACTCCCGCTGCCTCCCGGTAGGCCAGTCCCTCTCCGTAGACAAGCTGAACCGCTCGCTGCTGCACGGCCGACAGCCGCCCCACCGCCGCCCGCACCCGCTGCCATTCCTCACGGTTTTGCACCTGCTCCACGGGCGTCAAATCCGCGGCCGGCACGTCATCGACCGTGAGATCAGCGACAGGTCCCGCAGCGGCCGGCAAGGCTGCTTTGCGGCGATGACGTTTTTCCCGACGGATTGCGTCGATTGCCTGTCGGGTGGCGATCGAATAAAGCCATGGCTGAAAACGGCGGGAGATATCAAAACTCTGCCGCTTCACATGAACCCGAAGAAAGGTGCTCTGAAAGACGTCTTCGGCCAACTGGTCGCTGTGCAGGAGTCGCCGCAGGTAGGCAAACAGTGGCTGCTCGTAACGATAGACGAGATTGGCGAAAGCCCGATCGTCGCGGCCATCGCGAAACCGGTGAAAGAGTTCTTCGTCGGACGGGTCGGCGGGATGCCCAAAGGATGACGACGTGGTGGACATGGTTGCTCTCCCTGGCCTGTGATTCCGACTTCTACCGGACACATGCCAAATTGGTGCACGTGGTGTGCCAAAGGCAGACGGTTTCTCGGAACCACGTGATCGGGGCGGAATGGGCCACCCCCACATTCGTGATCACCGCCGCAATCGGCTACCTACTCTGCAAATCGCAACACTTTTTGCAAAAAGCGGCATGCTGCGGCCCACAGCGATGGGTCGTGCGTCGCCCCGGGGCAAGGTAACCGCTGCCCGGCGGTGTTCTTCCATCACAATTTTTGTCGCCGCCAGGCCTCAGCGAGGACGATCCCGCAGGCTACCGACACGTTGAGGCTCTCGACGGCACCGGTGCCAGGGATGATCACCCGCCGGTCGGCAAGGGTGTCGATCGACCGCGACACTCCCTGCCCCTCACTGCCGAGCACGAGCACGACCCGCGGACCAAGCGGTGCTTCGAAGAGCGACTCGCCCCGCCGGCTGGATGTCACCACCACCTGGTAACCGGCCTTCTTGAGTCGGACGAGATCGCGGGCCGGATCGGCGAGGTCGCACACGGGCACATGCTCGGCCGCTCCCTCGGCCACCCGCACCGCCGCCGGGGAGAGCGGTGGCAGATCGCCCGCCTTGCCGATCACAGCCGCAGCCCCGAAGTGGGCCGCCGTGCGGAGGATCGAACCGAGGTTATGCGGGTTTTGCACACCGTCGAGGTAGAGGAGCGGCGGAGCGGTTGCCGCGGTGCCACCTGCAGCTCCAGCCTGGATCGTCGGCCGGGCCTTGCCGGGAGCGACCTGCGCCAGCAGTGCCTCAAGATCCAACCGTGCGATCTGCCTGGCCAGGACCGCCACCCCCTCGTGGTGAATCGACTTCGTCAGCCGCTCGAGACTGTTGTCGGCGACGATCTGGTAGCCCTTCTTCGCCTTCGCACACCAGGCCAGCAGCCTCGCTAGCTGCTTCTGCCGCCCGTGCGACACATAGACGCGAATGATGTCAGCCGGCCGCCGGGCAAAGATCGCCTCGCAGGCCCGCAGCCCATGAAACATTTCTTCCGCCTTCGTCCGATGCCGTGGCCGGGAGGTTTTTTGAGCCGGCCGGCCGCCGCGTGGCTGTTTGGGAGGGGGAGACGTCATGGCCGACAAGTCTACGCTGTGAATGCGTCCCCGCAGCCGTCGCTATTTCGGCGGCCGCGCGGGGCTTCCCGGCACGACAAGCCCGGGGATGTCGTCGGCAGCGACGTCGTGTTCCCGAAACCAGGCGGTGGTCGCGGCCACCTGACGTGAGCTTGGCGAGGGCGGCATGACCGCGAGGAGCAGGCGGCCGTCATCATGCCAGGTGGCGGTGACGCGGCCTTCATAGCGGCCGTATTTCATGCAGATGACAGGCTGAAGCCTGTCCTACTTGGGCGATTGCGGACGGGCGTTGTCTTTGAGATACGCCACCAGCGGGCGGGCGGCGGCGGGCACGCACGAATCGTCGCACACCACATGCACCGCAACGGTATCGCGATCGATCTGAATGTCGTACTGCCAGCGATCGCGGCCCTCCGAAAAGGCCTGCCACGATTCCGTCCAGCCGGCCTTCTGCACCAGTTCCTCGAGCTCGTCGCGGTCTTCGTCTTCCAGATCGGCCGAGTCGATCCGACAGCCCCGCACGGTGCCCGTGAAGCCGCCTGACTGGATGAATGTGATCCGCATGACGGAATGCCTCTCGATCCGGGCCACCAGTGTATGCCGCGAGCCCGTTCACAGCCCCACCTTTTTCCAGGCCGCCTTCACCGCCTTCCGCACGGCGGGGCCAAACTCGTCGCCCGCGATTTGGCCCGTGATCCGGGCCAGATCGGCAAACTGGCTCGTCCGCGAGAGCTGCCGCAGCGCCTCATACCAGATTCGGCCCGCCACCTCCCAGGCCGGCCCGCCGAGGCTCTGGGCCACAAGCACAAATGCCCGATTCGGAATCCCGGAGTTGATGTGTACGCCGCCAGCATCGGCCGGCCCCGTGTAGATTCGCTTCATGTGGTCGGGCTGCGGGTCACTGCGGAGCACGGGATCATCGCGAAACGCCTCGCCCGGGTGCTGCATGTCGCGGATCGCCCGCCGCGTGGGGGCAGCGATGAGGCAATGCATCGCGGTTCGCCGCCTCGCGTGATGGACTGCCCGTGAGCTGCGAGATTGTGACCTGCCCCCCTTAAACGAGGCCACTTCGGGAGCGAGAATCCTGGGTGGCCGCAACCAAGGGAGGGCAAGAAATGCCACGAGGAAAGGCGGAGCAGGCGGAGGTCATCATCCCGAAGCTCCGAGAAGTCGAGGTCGAGCTGGGTAGGGG
>JAYQOK010000114.1:0-1471 GCA_038144795.1 Candidatus Kuenenia sp.
AAGCGGGACAGCATCCTCGTCAACATGGCCCGCGGGAAACTCGTTGATGAAAATGCCCTGGCTGACGCCCTCGAACGCGGCCACCTCGATTCGGCCGCCCTCGACGTGACCCCCGAGGAGCCGCCGGCAGCGACCAGCCGGCTGTGGACGGCGCCCCGACTGCTCATCACCCCGCACGTCGCGGGGCAGTCGGCCCGCCGAATCGATGCAATGACCGAATTCTTCTGCGATAATCTCCGTCGTTCCCTCACCGGCCATCCGCTGCGAAACCAAGTCGACAAGCGACTTGGCTTTCCGGAGCCCGGCCAACCGAGTGCCACATGACCCGCGACGATTCCTACTCCACCGCCATCTATCAGGACGACCGACCGACGATCTCGGCCGCCAGCGAGATCGCGGTGCGGTGCCCCGATGAACTCCTTTCCCGCTACGGCGAAATCCTGGAAAGTGGCCGCCTCAACTGGACCGAATACCACAACCTGATCCGCCGGCTTGGTGCGGGCGGGCAGGGCGTGGTCTTCCTCACCACCCGCCGCGGCACCGACAACTTCAGCCTGCCGGTCGCGCTCAAGGTGTTTTCACCGGAGCGGTACGAATCGGAGGCCCACTACGACGAAGCGATGGCACGGATTGCCACCGTCGCTTCGCGAGTCGCCCAGATTCAGCAGGACAATCTGCTCGACGTACAAAACTTTGTCGAGCAACGCCGCATCCGGATCATGGAGATGGAGTGGATCGACGGCTATGACCTGTCGCGGTTGCTCGCCCCGGAGCTTCTCGAGCAGACCCGCGAACGCGTTAGCGAAGACCGCTGGACCTATCTCAACAACGTGATTGTGACGGCCGGCTCGCGGCAGTCGCGGCTCAAGCCGGGAGTGGCGATCGCCGTCATGCGGGAATGCCTCGCCGCCCTTGCCGCGCTTCATCGCGAGGGAATCGTGCATGGCGACATCAAGAGTTCCAACATCATGGTGAAGCGGACGGGCAATGCGAAGATCATCGACATCGGCTCGGCCGTGGCCCTCGACGACATGCCTGCCAACCGCACCTGCACGCCCGCCTACGCCGCCCCCGAAGTGCTTGAAGGACGCGAAAACACCCCTCGCTCCGATCTCGCCAGCCTCGGCTATGTGCTGATCGAAATGCTCTCGGGGCAGCCACCCTTTGCGGGGCTCCACTCCTACCGCGATCTGCTCGAAGCCAAGCGGTCGCTTGTCCACCGACTCGAGCAGGTGTTGCCGACGGAGGTCACCTGCAATGAGCTGCTGATGTCATTTATCCGCGGCATGATCGCGGCCGACCCGGCCCGGCGGTTTCCGAGCGCTGAGGATGCCGATCTCGTCAAAGAAGGCGCCGCGAGCTTCCACCGTCAGCTGATCGTGGGCGGCCTGGCGAGCGATTACGAAACCGAGATCCGGGCCTGGCTGGAGGAACTGGAGTTGCTCTCCGGAGGGGTTTGGAGATCGCTGCG
>JAYQOK010000114.1:1481-12654 GCA_038144795.1 Candidatus Kuenenia sp.
GTACTGGAGTAGCTCACCGGAGGCGTTTGTAGATCGCTGCGATGAGGGAGGTGGTGATGCGGGGGGCGAAGCGTTTGAGCCGCCAGAGGGAGCGGGCGGTGCGGCCGACGACGACGTAGCGACGGTCGCGGTCGATGGCGTGGATCACGCGGGCGGCGACGCGTTCGCTCGTCCAGCGGGAGGCGTCCATGCGGCGGCGGGCCTCACGAGATTCGAGGCCGGCGGAGAAGTGCCAGGTGTCGAGCAAGCCCGATCGGAAGAAGCCGGGGCAGACGACCGTGACGCCGGGCCGACGGCGGCCACACTCAGCCGCGATCGCCTCGGAGAGCGCGATCACGCCGGCCTTGCTCGCGGAGTAGGCGGCCATCGATGGGGGCGCGAGGATGCCGGCGATCGATGCCACGTTCACCAGATGCGATCGGGAGGGATGCTCGCGGAGCCACGGCAGAAACGTCTCGCAGCCCAGCGCGGTGCCGAGGAGATTCGTGTCGAGCACCCGCTGCCACTGTGACTCGGGGAGTTGGCCCACTTCGCCGGTCGCTCCGACGCCAGCACAGTTGACAAGCAGATCGAGCGTGGGCCAGTCGCTGCGGAGCCGGTCATGCACAGCGCGCCAGGCAGCTGGGTCGCGGACATCGAAGATGGTCGGGATGCCGCTCCCACCGCGGCCGTCGACGTCGGCCTGCACCGCGGCCAGGCGTTCAGCGTCAAGGTCGGCCAGGCAGATCCGCCAGCCGGCGGCGGCGAGGTCGAGGGCGAGAGCCCGGCCCAGGCCGCTGGCTGCCCCGGTGACGATCGCAGTGCCCGATTTCCAATGCATACGGGCTCTTTCTGGAGCCAGCCGCGATCGGCAGGCATGGGCGAGCCAGCAGACCAGTGGTAAAGCCGGCAAACAAAGCGAGGGTGACGGGACTCGAACCCGCGGCCTCCAGCGTGACAGGCTGGCGCTCTAACCAACTGAGCTACACCCCCAACTGCCTCACTGCGATCCCCCGTGAGAGATGCAGTGCGAAGGGAGTTTCCTCTCGACCCCCAAATATATCCGTTTTTTGGCCCTTCTCCACAAGTCCCCCCTCAGCGCTGCCTACATCACGCCGCGGGAGGGATCAAAGCCCTTCGTCCGGGCGGTTTCAAAATCCTGCTCAGCTTGACCGTCAAGGCCAATCGCCTGGCAGGCCAATGCCCGATGGTGATGCATGACGGCCAGCGAGTGTTCAAACCATCGCAGCCGCCGGGCCAACTGCACACGATCGACCCGCTCGACCAGCAAGATCGCCTGCCGCCGCTGTCGCTGCATGCCATCGATCGCCAGATTGAGTTGATCGATCGCTTCTTGTTGGCGGCCCAGCAGGTGCAAGATAAAGCCACGGGTATCCAGAAACTCCACTGGCTCGTCATCCCGCACCGCCAACGCGGCATCAACGTCGGCGAGCGCCTCCGAGAGGTCTCGGCCCACGAGAGCCCAAATGTAGGCGCGATGATTGAGCGATTCGGCATCGCCGGGCCCCGAAAGCCGCACGGCCAACGCCGCGGCCTCGATCGCCGCATCCGGCTCGCCGGCTACCACATGCGCGAGTGCCTGCACCCGCGCCGGCATTGGGCTCATCGGCATTTCTTGGGCTGCCTTTTCTGCGTCGGCAATCGCCCCTGCCGCATCGCGATTCTCCAGCCGGAGCATCGCCCGCATGCAGAGCAAGTCAGGATCTTGCCCATACCAGTCAATGGCACGGCTCATGTGGGTCACCGCAGTTGGCAGGTCATCCTGCACCTCATGCAACGTGGCCTGCTCCAGCGACCAGACAACCACCGCATCACGAATCAGCGGCATAACCACCGGCGCGAGCAGTGTCGGCACGACCAGGCCGGCGATTACCGCTGCGATGAAGAGCCGCTTGCCGGATCCTGCCCGCCGACGAACCGGTGCTGGCTGCTGCCCCGCATTGCCGCCGTCAGCAAAGACAACGGGGGCATCAAATACGGGTGGAATCGGGAATCCGTCGCGGTCGTATCGCATAGGAATGGCCTGCATCTGTATTCTAATTGGGAATTCCGCCAACGTGGTGTATTCCGCAGGAGATTCCAGCATGCCGCTTTTCGAAATTGAGACCGACGGCCACATCATTATCTCGTGGGCCGCCGATGAGCAGGGGGCGGAAACTGTGGTGGCCGATGCCTACCCGCATGAGAAAATTGTGAGGCTTACGCGACGCCCGCGGGATACCTGGGTGATCTCCAAGTCGGCCCTCGGCCTCACCGACACCCGCAACGATCCCTGCAACACCGCCCGCGAATGCCTATCGAAGGCGGCTGGCGACAAACTCCACGCCATCCGGCTCTACATGCACGAAACCGGCGACGATCTCGACCGGGCCCGCAAAGTGATCGAGTCGAATATGGTGATGGGCTGGTAGCGACGAGAGGCGTCAGCGTACGACGGGCTCGGCCGGTGTGTCGAAGTTCGCGGCGCGAACAGCCGATTCAGCGGTTGGTTCGCCGACGAGAATTGATGAACTGGGGCGGTAACTCGATGTGCCCCCTGGGCGATACCCAGGGTCAGGCCGCCGCCGCGGCGGCGTAGCCGGAAGCGACGAACCCGAGGGTGTTACCGGAAGCGAAGGCGATCCGGGAATCGAATCGGTTCTGGGAATCGAATCGGGAGACACTGGTAGCGGGGCCAATTCAAGAGAGGAAGACATTGGGCCCGACGGTGCCGGAGCCGCAACAGCGGCCGGATTGCTCGACAGCGGCGGCTCCATCGCGGGGGCCATCGGCGGTGCAGTCGCGGCCGCACCTGCACCAAAGCCACTCCCGCCAAACCGGCTCGCGTCGACGTCGCCGTACCGCGACTCCGGAGACAACGACGGCGTTGACGCAGCTGCCGGAGCCACGGAATCACCAAACGAACTGCCAACTCGACTGTCGGCGACCCGCGCTGGCGCCACGACCGTATCGGGCGTCGCGGTCATTGTTGCCGACGGCTGTGCTACCGAGGGCAGTGTCGCGTAGGGACCGTTTTGTGCGGCAGCCGCACCCACCGCACCGGCTCCGGCCATCTCGGCAGTATCGGGGTAAGTCATCGGGGCAGGAGTCGACTGGCCATAGGTGATCGGCGCCGCATCATCGGTCGATGGGTAGTTTGGCAACTGGCCGGCACTGGCCTGAGCCGTTGCGACATCGGCCGATGGGGCTGCCGCCGGCTCATTCATCACATAGCCCTGAGGAGTTGTCGTGGTTGGATACGGAGAGGCCATGCTCGAAGGCTTGGTAACGCCGTCCTCACGAGGAGCACTCTCGTCGAATGGGGGTGCCGACGCGAGTTGAGCGGGATCGCCCGACCCCCCGAAAGCCCACCATGAGGACGGCTTGGAAAACGAAGCGCCGCTCTTGCAGCCAGAGACCACAAGGACAAGTCCGGCGACAGCTGCCACCCAAGCCCGATTGTGGCGGCGGAATTCGTGTTCGTGCTCCAAACTCATGACGCTCTCCAACAGACGGGTGTCATCGGGTGTGCCTATCACCTCAGGGGAAATAGGCCGCTGGCATCCGCACGTCAACGCCAACGCTTGCCCGAACGCCTATCACGCGAAAATGACAAGCCCCGGCAAGCTGGGCAGGAGCGCGACGCAACCCAAGCTTCCCTACTTTTTGGCAGCCGCAAACCGCTTACTAACGGCATCCCAATCGATGACGTTGAAAAACGCCGTCAGGTAATCAGCGCGACGGTTTTGGTAGAGCAGGTAGTAGGCATGCTCCCACACGTCGACGCCGAGCAACGGGGTATTGCCGTGCATCAGCGGGCTGTCTTGGTTGGCGGTACTCTCCACGAGGAGCTTGCCCTGAGGATCAACCGAGAGCCAGGCCCAGCCACTGCCAAACCGCTTCATGCCGGCATCGCTGAAGGTCGTCTTGAAGTTGTCGTAGCTGCCAAAGACGCTCTTCACGGCCTCGCCGAGTGGGCCGCCTGGCTCGCCGCCTTTGCCCGTGCCGATCGTCTCCCAAAACATTGTGTGGTTGGCATGGCCGCCGCCGTTGTTGCGAACGGCGGTGCGGATCGCCTCCGGCACCTTCTCCAGATCGGTGATCAGCTTTTCCACCGACAGGGCCGCCAGGTCGGCATGGCCTTCGAGGGCCTTGTTGACATTGGTCACATAGGCGGCGTGGTGCTTGTCGTGGTGGATCTCCATCGTGCGGGCATCGATATACGGCTCGAGGGCGTCGAAGGCGTAGGGCAGGGGGGGGAGCGTGTAGGCCATCGTGGAGATCTCCTAAGCGAGGAATCGAGCGTGAATCATGTGGCGGGATCGTAGCCAACCAGCGGCCCACCGGCAAACGACCGAGCTTCTCGACGGCGCCGGACGTAGCGAATGGGTGATCAAGTCGGCCGATGCGGTCCCTGCCGAACCTGCGGGCGATGCCGGATGCCCCGCGGCCTGCCGACTCGGTGAATCCCGCGGCCGAGGCATGCCGACGTTTTCAAGAGCACGGCATGGTCGCGGCGGCATGGAGGCCCCGCGGTCCCCGGCGGGAGGCGTTCCCGCCACCCAAACAGATTCGTGGCCCGATGTCTCGCGGAAGTGGTTCGCGGCGTGATCAGCGTCGGCGGATGATCGTTTCCTGGTCTCGCACCGCGTCGGCTGCCGACGCCGGTGACGGGGCCGCAACGGATCGTCGCGGTGCCGACTATGCGCCGGCAGCAGCCCCCGAGCGACAGCCGGCTCTGGCAGCCATTCTGCCAACCGGCATCGGAGGTCTGGCGGGAGTCACCGCTGGCATCCTCGCGATCGCGGCCATGGTGACTGGCCCGAGCCTTGCCGAGATGGTGCTCGATCGGCCGCTTTTCGCTGATAGCGGCCGCTTCGCCCGCACACTTGCATCCCTTCGCAACTGCTTCGATACCAACGCTCCCGTCAGCCTTTCCACCGGGACGAGCCAGATTCTGCTGCTGGCCGCAGCACTGGTCGCCTGGGCGGTGCGGGGCATGAGGCGGCATCGCCGAGACGACTACAACGGACGGTTCCGCGCCTGGGGCTGGATGACCGTGATGCTGGTCATCGGATCGCTCACGGCCGTTGCGCCGCTCGGGGCCTGCCTGGCAGCCTTCATCGTCGACGCCACCGGCGTGACCTTCGGCCCGGGCGGACTCGGATGGTGGATTGCAGTGAACACCGTCGCGGTCGGGGCCGTGTCGCTCTGGGCGGTGCTGCCGCTCCACGAGCGGTTGGGCACAGCGCTTTGGCTCGGCACGTCGGCAATCTTGTGGGCCACATCGCTGGGCTGCACGTGGATCGCAGCAACTCGCGCGGGGAGCTTGGGGATCACCCTCGTGGGCCAGGCGGCATGGACCTTCGCGACGGCGACGACGCTCGTTGCGATGCTGGCCGCCGCCCGCAGTGTGATTCGTGAGATCCGGGGGGACGCGGCGCCAGCGGCTCGTCGGCCAAAGAAGCAGGCCCCGAGCAGGCCCGTGATCGAGGATGCGGCCGAGGCTGACGACGACCGCGGAGACGGTGCCGCTGCCGAAGAGCCGGTGGTGTTTCTTGAAGCCTCGGAGCCGGCGGAGTTTACCGACGGCTCCGAGGACGACCTGCCAGCAGGGCGGAAGCTCACGAAGGCCGAACGCAAACGGCTCAAGCGGATGGCTCGGCTCCAGCAGGCGGGCTGATGTGGGCGGCTTTGACGTCACCGGTCGGATCGTGAATAGTGCTGGCCCATGACTGTCCGCACCCGCTTCGCACCGAGCCCCACCGGCTACCTCCATATTGGTGGCGTCCGCACCGCGCTTTTCAACTGGCTCTTCGCCCGTCAGCACGGCGGCCAGTTCATCCTGCGGATCGACGACACCGACGTGGCCCGCAACGTCGATGAGGCGTTGCAGCCGATCCTCGACGGCCTGCAATGGCTGGGGATCGACTGGGACGAAGGGCCCGGCGTGGGCGGCCCCTACGCCCCCTATTTCCAATCGCAGCGGAGCGATCGCTATCGCGCGGCGGCGGAGCGGCTGCTCGCCTCCGGCCATGCCTACCGCGATTTCGCCACGCCCGACGAACTCGACGCGGAGCGGAAGGCGGCCCAGGCGGCCGGCAGGCCCTTCATCTACAGCCGCCAGTTCGCCGCGTTTGACGAGGCGACTGCGGCGCGGTTTGCCGCCGAGGGCCGGTCGAGCGTAGTGCGATTGAAGATGCCGCGGGAAGGGTCACTCGTGATCGACGATGCGGTTCGCGGCCGGGTCGAGTTTGCCTGGGAGCGGGAGCAGGACCATGTAATCCAGCGGGCCGACGGCTCCTGCCTCTACCACCTCGCCAGCGTGGTCGATGATCACGATCTCGCGATCACGCATGTGATCCGTGCCGAAGAGCACCTCTCCAACACGCCCCGGCAGGCCTTCATCGCCCTGTCGCTCGGCTACGAACTCCCCACCTATGCCCATCTGCCACTGGTGGCCGAGCCGGGCAGCCGCACCAAGCTCTCCAAGCGGAAGCTCGCCCAGTATCTCAAAAACAACGACTTCAAGCAGGTGATGGACCACGGCCTCGCGATCGCCGAGCGGATCGGCCTGGCGGCCGAGGCCGACACCTTCAACCCCGTGATCGTCGACTTCTACCGGGCGGTCGGCTATCTGCCGTGGGCGATCGACAACTACCTCGCACTCCTCGGCTGGTCATTCGACGACAAGACCGAGTTTTTCTCCCGTGAGGAACTCGTCGAGAAATTTTCCCTCGAGCGGATCAACTCGTCACCGGCGAGCTTCGACCCCAAAAAGCTGTGGGCCGTGCAGGACCACTACATGACGGCGTTGCCGACCGACGAGAAGCTCTCGCTCATGCTGCCCTTTTTGGTGAAGGCGGGGCTCGCGGCCGATCCGACCCCGCCGGAGACCGTGGCCACCGTCCGCAGGGTGATTGAGGCGGCGGGCGACCGGCTCAAGGTGGCCGGCGACATCCTCGCCTACGCCGACTTCTTTCTGGTCGATGCGTTGACCATGGACGAGGCGGCGGTGAAGCAGCGGCTCGCGAAGACCGGCACGAAGCCGCTCCTGGAAGCCTATGCAGCAGCCATCCGCACGCTCGAACCCTTCGAGCCGGCCCCGCTCGAGGCCGCGCTCAAGCAGGTGGTGGAGGCGGTGGGCGTGAAGGTGGGCGACCTCATCCACGCCGTCCGCGTGGCCGTGACGGGCAAGACCGTCGGCCCGGGGCTCTACGACTGTCTGGCGATCCTCGGCCGTGAGAAGTCGCTCGCCCGCATCGACGCCGCATTGCCGCTGTGTGGCTGAGCACTCCGGCATGGGTAGCGACGATATGACAACCTAAGAAAGGTAGGCGAGAGGGTCGGCGAACGCTCGAGGAGCGTTGAGCGTATCCTCGTCCCGCGACGAGACTTTTGCCGCCCTTGAGCCGGCGCCACACGTAGGCTGGATGCGCCTTAGCAGGGGCCTGCAACGAGCGTCACTCGGCCAGTGAAACGCGGATGATTTCCTTGTCATTGCGAACGATGACCGACCGGTTGGCATATGCCGGTGGACACCAGACCACGTTGCGACCGAAGGCGACATTCGTCGGCTCGAGCAGATGGGTCCGCGAGAGTTCCTCGTAGCCGGCCGGGGTGAGCTTGGCAATCACGAGGTCACCCGTCTCCGTGAAAAGGAAAAAGCGATCTTCATGTCGAGTCAGGAAGGCAGTGGCCGAGCCCTGTGGACGCCCCCCGAACGGCCCGCCTCCGCGCCAGGCGAAATCCCCCTCCGGTATCCGCATCGCCCGGAGTTCACCGTTTTCATGAAAGCCGTAGACCAGACCGTCGGCTACGAAGGGCTGCACGTTCACCGCGGAAATCGCCTGCTTCGGTCGGTTACGCCACACCTCTTCCACGCCGGGCGCGTCGTCCCGCAATTTCAGCAGCAGATTTTTGCCTTGATAGCCACCAACATAGAGGTACTCATCGCTGCGGACAGGAGTCATGATGATGGAACCATTATCGGCGTTGTAGGGAGTCTCCCACAGCACTTTACCGGTCTCTGGCTCGACGGCGTACACACCGTCAGGCTTCACGAGCACGAGTTGTCGCACGCCTGCGGCCTCAACAATCGACGGGGGGACGTAGCCTTGCTCGGAAGCCTTCCCGGTCCGCCACACCTCGGCGCCGGTCTTCAGGTTGAAGGCAGCCGCATGGGCGACGTCGGTGCCCACGACACAGACGAGCCGGTCGCCGTCGACCAACGGATGGCTGGCCCAGCCCCAGAGGGCAGCCTTCGTCGAGTAGTCTTTTTTCAAGTCTCGCGACCAGATCACCTCGCCCGTCGCCACATCCAAGCAAAGGAGATCTCCTTCCGCGCCAAGGGTGTAAACCCGATCATCGTGCACCGTCGGCGTACACCGCGGGCCGGCCGGATACGCAATCGTGTAGGTAACTGGATATTCGTGTTTCCAGAGGATCGCCCCGGTCGCTTCATCGAGGCAGAGTACGCGTTCGTTTCCAGTCGACGGCTTTCGTTCGAAGTTCGCAATCTTCACTTCCGCGTCGGTCACATAATCGCAGATGAAAACCCGCCCTCCGGTAACAGCCGCTCCGGCATAGCCACCGGCGATTGGCACCCGCCACTGCACGCGAGGCCCTGATTCAGGAAACGCGGCAAGAATCCCCAACTCACGCCAGACATTGTCGCGCGTGGGCCCCATCCATTGTGGCCAGTCATCGGCGGGGGCGACCGCGGCCGTCAGCATCATAGCCACAACCGTGAGCAAGCATTCAGGAAAACGTCGTGCGATCATGCAGCCTCCTCAAACAAAAACCAGCAGGCGGATTTATGCGGAAGAAAGCCAGAGTGTATCGAATGGTCGCTGGCTCAGCACAGACGCAACTGCAATGGACGGATTCTCCGCACAGCCGTACATTCGCGGGCTTTCGCATCACAAACAGTGCTCGCCAAGGATCTCTCTCATGCCATTGCTTGTTGTCGGAAGCGTTGCTCTCGATTGTGTTGAAACCCCCACGGACAGTCGCGACGACGTGCTCGGCGGCTCGGCGGTGTTTTTCTCCTACGCCGCGAGTTTTTTCTCACCCGTGCAGATGATCGGGACTGTCGGCGAAGACTGGCCGCGGCAGCACACGGAGTTTCTCGAGGGGCGGGGCATCGACACGGCCGGCATCGAGGTGATCCCTGGCGGCAAGACCTTTCGCTGGCGGGGCCGGTATCTCCCCAACATGAACGACCGGGAAACGCTCGAGGTGCATCTCAACGTGTTCGGGGAGTTCAAGCCAAAGCTCAACGGCAACCACCAGAAAAGCAAGTTTGTGTTTCTCGGGAACGCCTCTCCAACAACCCAACTCTCGGTGCTCGACCAGGTGCCGGAGGCGGCGCTCACCGTCGCCGACACGATGGATCTGTGGATCAACATCCAACGGGGTGAACTGTCCGAACTGCTACGCCGGGTTGACGGGCTCGTCCTCAACGATGCCGAGGCCAAACTGCTGGCAGAAGATGAGAATCTTGTTCGGGCCGGCCACGCGGTGCGGAAGATGGGACCGAAGTTCGTGGTCATCAAGAAGGGGGAGCACGGGGCGATGTTTTTCAGCGAGCACGAAATGTATGTGATGCCCGCCTACCCCACGCCCAAGGTGCTCGATCCAACCGGCGCTGGCGACAGCTTTGCCGGTGGCATGATGGGTCATCTCGCGTCACTCGGTCGTTTCGACCCGCAGGCCCTCAAGGAAGCTCTCGCCTACGGTGTGATCACCGCCAGCTACACCGTCGAGGACTTTAGCCTCGACCGGCTGGCCGGCATCGAGCGGACCGATCTTGATCGCCGCATCGCGGAATACCGCCAGATGCTGATGTTTTAGGCCCGCCGGCAGTCTGTACTGGCGTTCAGAAATTTCTCTTGCCAGCCGGAACGACAGACGATACTATACCTGCGTTCAGTGTTCGTTTTCCCAGCAAGACGCTCGATTTATGGTGGCGAGGCAACCACCCCGACGACGCGCCGGGAAACGTGGGAGGCAGCGCAATGGTCATGGCAGTAGGAGTGAATGGTCGGATGGCAAAGGCAGCGAAGTCAGAAAAATCCGAGACGCGGTCACGCGAAGACAGGAAGAAGACCGGCGGCAAGACCGTGCCGTCGTTTCTCGATGCCAATCCGGCGTTGAGAAACACGCTCGCCCAGATTGAGAAGGAGTTTGGCGAGGGCTCGATCATGCCGCTTGGTGCCGATGCACAGGCGCCGATTGACGGGATCTCATCGGGGAGCCTGTCGGTCGATCTCGCGCTTGGCGGCAAGGGCTTCCCCCGTGGTCGAATCATCGAGGTGTTTGGCCCGGAGTCATCCGGCAAAACGACGCTCGCCCTCCATGCGGTGGCAGCCTCCCAGCAGACCGGTGGCATTGCCGCCTTCATCGATGCCGAGCATGCGCTCGACCCGAGCTGGGCGAAGAAGCTGGGCATCTCGTTGGAGAGTCTCCTCGTCAGCCAGCCGACCAGCGGTGAGGAGGCGATGCACATCGCGGAGATGCTCATCAAGAGCAACGCCGTTGACATCATCGTCATCGACTCGGTAGCGGCCCTCGTGCCGCAGAAGGAACTCGATGGCGAGATCGGTGATTCGTTCGTTGGCCTGCAGGCGCGCCTGATGAGCCAGTCGATGCGAAAGCTGACCGGAGCAATCGCCAAGTCGAAGACGACCGTGATCTTCATCAATCAGATCCGTGAAAAGATCGGTGTGATGTTTGGCAGCCCTGAGACCACGCCGGGTGGCCGGGCGTTGAAGTTTTATTCATCCTGCCGGATTGATGTCCGTCGGATTGGTACGCTGAAGGATGGCGAAGACGTCGTCGGCCAGCGGGTCCGCGTGAAGGTGGTGAAGAATAAAGTAGCGCCGCCGTTCCGCGTCGCCGAGTTCGACATGATGCACGCCGACGGCATTAGCTTCGAGGGCGACGTCCTCGATCTGGCGATCGCGGCCAAGCTCGTCGACAAGACGGGCAGCTGGCTGCGGTATGGCGAGACGCATCTCGGTCAGGGCCGGGAAAAGGCCCGGCAATTCCTCAAGGACAACCCGGCCGTCGCCCAGGAGTTGCGGGCAAAAATCCTCGCCAGCAAGGAGGCGGTGATCACGGTCGATAAGCCCACCGCCGAGGATGCTGCCGAGAGCGACGACTGATCTGTCTTCGATCGCTACTATCCCCC
>JAYQOK010000115.1:0-12578 GCA_038144795.1 Candidatus Kuenenia sp.
GCACGGGGCCCGCGGCAAGCCGGAGCTTGGCCTCGTCGAGGCCCACCTCGGGAGGACAGGCAGGGGCATCGGGCGTGCCGAACATCGCCAGCAGGATGGTCGCCACCTGCTGCTCCTGATCCGGCGTGAGCCGCTGCTTCGTGGCTTCGACCATGTTGGGGCGAAACGACGCTGCCGGTGTGCGGCCGCAGCCGGTGGAGACCGTCAAAACCAGCGCTGCGACAGCGACTACCAGAGTGCCGCCGACGCCATCCAATCGGAGATGGGCTGTTGCTGATTTCATCGTCAAAAACACCTCTCGCAGAATTCCGTGACTCATGGTTCAGATTCCCAGCGCACCGGCCGGCACCACCAGCGTGCCCAGATCTTTGACCTCATCAGCCTCGAGCGTGAGCTTAAACCGTCCTTTGTCCGACCATTTCAACTCCGGAACGTCGAGTGCGAGCGCTCCGTTGGGACCACTCGCCCGTTCGTGCCACACCTGAAATTCCAGTGGCTCGCCGGCCGGGAGATCGGGGATCGTGAAGGAGCCATCCGCCGCAGTCACCGCCACGTAGCCATCCTCGCGGAAAACGGCATAGGCCTTCATCCACGGATGAATGTTGCAGGTCACCATGACCGGCATACCCGTTTCCTTATTGGGCGTGTATGTCGTGCCCTGCCCTGCCGGGATCAACTGGTTGAAACTGCTGCCGGCGATGTTCGTGTTGTGCCCCACCGGGTCGCTATTGCGAACGTCGACCGGCTGGCCCACGCGGGCGGCGAACACCGGAGCGAGAAACTCGCAGTTTTTCTGGTCGAACACCAGTTGCTCGGCCGGCACGGGATTCTTCACCCGGCTCGACTTCCGCACGAAGATGACGACGTTGCCCAGCCCCTTGGTCGATCCGTCGACAAGCAGCGACCGATCGAAGAGCTTCATGCCATCCTTGGAGCAGACCTCGGTGTCCTTATCCACCACAAGTTGCTTGGCAGCAGGCGGTGTGCCATCGAGCGTGAACACGCCCTTCAGTGTCGCCCAGCCACTGCCCGCGGGGCCCGCTTCAGCGGCGGCCTCACCGACCGATGCCGTCAGCAACGTTTCCCGCAAGGCGGATGCCGCCGCCGTGTCCGCACGAGCCGCGTCGACGCGAACCGAGCCACAGCCAGTCGCACCCAGCAGACTTCCACCGACGATTACAAGCAGCAGACGAACCATCGCACTCACTTTGAAAACAGGGATGCATCGAGAACCATCTCGCCGAGATCCGTTCCGGCGGCCGCGATCTTGACCTTCTTGCGGCCCTTCTTCGTCTCTTCGGCCTTCCCGGCTACGGTCACCGAACCGATGTAGCCGGCCTTCTCGTGCCACAACTGCAGCTCGACCTCACCGACCGGAAGGTTGGCAATCTCAAACGACCCGTCTGGCCCGCTTACAGCCGCGTAGGGATTGTCGCGAACGACGAGCCAGGCCTTCATCCAGGGATGGATGTTGCAGGTGACCTGAATCGGAATGGCTTCGGCCGCCTTGAAGGTTATCGTCGTCTCCTTGCCGACAGGGGTTATGGTGTTGGAAGGAGGGTTCTTAAGAGCGGCAATGTTGCTGTTATGCGACACAGTGTCGGAATTCTTGACGACCAAATCCTGCCCTGCCTGGACAAAGGCGACATGCGGCTCGAACCGACAATTCTTGTTGTCAAGCACCACTTTCTCGGCCTTGGCGGCCGCAGCGGCATCAGGGTGAACCTTCACGTTCTTGTCACGCACGAAGACAACCACGTTGGCCACGCCACTTTTGCGGCCAACCACAAATTCCTCATTGAACAGTTCGTGCTTGCCACATACATGCTCATCTTTGTCTGGCGTCACCTTATTAGGTGCCGGGGGGTTTTTTTCGGAATACACAAACCGACCCTTGAGGGTGCCCCACTCATCGCCGTAAGCCGCCGACACGAACAAGCAGGTGGTGATCAATAACAGGACGGCACGGCGGAGGGTGACAATCATGGCGTTTCTCCGAAGGTAGGACACACGGTCGCGAAATTTGGACACAGCTGAAACCGACACTTCTAGTTTAGGACGACTTCCCGGCCGCGGGAGTCGTTTGACGCTGCCGAGGCAGGTTTTACTGGTGATACATTGGTTTGCGCGGGGGGCTGGCCACTGGCAGCCGGAGTCGGCGGCGTCTGCTGCTGCGGCGCCGCCAGCGGGCCAAGGTACGCCTCGAGCGGCAGGCTCCGCTTGGCAAAGGCGTCGAAGTGCATGAGCAGATCGGTGAGCGCGTCGACCTGCTGTTCACTCGTGCCCCGATACAGCTCCTGGCTCACCGGCGCGTCGTACGGAATATTCACCGGCATGCCGGTGTACGGCAGGAACCGCTTCGGATTGGCGATCCAGTCGTGCACGTAGTCGGGCCGCAGTCGTTCATGAACCCGCTCCAATTGCGGCGCCAGCGCCTTCGGATTGCCTGGCGGCGAGTAACTGCCTACCAGATGGCATTTCACGCAGTAGTTGTTGTTGGTGACAATCCGCATCGCACCGACAAGATGGCCGGGATACGACTGTTCTTTTTCAGCGAGCGTGCTTTCATCAAGCCGCGGATCGTAGACATACGGGTAGTCGGCCCCATCGACCGCTGCGAAATAGTCGACGAGTTTGGCCGCCTCCGATGACTGGAAGTTAAACCGCGGCATCCGCAACACCGCCGAGGGACGGATCGTGTGGGGGTTGAGCAGGAAGCGATGCAGCCAGTTCGACTGCACCTTCTTGCCTTCGCCAACCAGCGGCGGCGGCAGCCAGCCCCAGGCGTCATCGGGCTTCACGTTGGGATTGATCTCCATCTCGTCGGCAATCACCACCGGGAACAGCAGCCGGGCGAGATCACCGCCGCGGGCAGGGTAGTGCCGCCCGGCCTGAATGGCGTCTTCGGGGACGATCAGATTCTGCCCACCGACAAGCCGTGGTTCTCCATCGATCAGCACATCCCGCCACGGCATGATCGGGCGGTGGAGCACCGCCTCCTCGTCATCTTCTTCCACGGGTACGCCGTCCTCATCGACAAACTGCGGCCGCCCCGTCTCGGAATCGAGGATCGGCATACCGATGAGGGACGCAAGCCGCCGCCCCTGGCGATCGGTCTTAAGCGACTTCTCGATCTGCTGCGGTGTAAAGTGGGCCGCCAGGAAGGGATAGTCGGAAGTCTCGAAGGCTTCGCCGAGCGACCCCGGCTCATACCGCACGTCCCAGCGATCCATCTCAAGGGCATGACATCCGCCGCAGTTGTACTGCCCTGCAACCACCAGCCCATCGAGCCGGGCCTGCTCCCGCGGGGAAGGCGTGTGGACGAATTGTGGCGCCGGGGGCTCGGCAACGAGGCCGAGCACGAAGGTCATCACGGCCTCCCGTTGCGTGTCGTTGAACGGGAATTGCGGCATGCGATACCGCTCGTTGTACGACTTGTTTTCAGCCTTCTTGTAGTCATAGCTCCGCGGCTGGCGGAGTTTCTGCCAAAGGAACCCTTCCCGCTCGTGGCCCAAGAGTTTCTGGAGGAAGAATCCGGTGTCGGGATCGACCGATTCCGGATCGACATGTGCCCCATCATGCGCAGCCATGCCGTAGGCAAGATCGGCCTTGCCGAGATCGTCGGCCGCCTGCTTACCGTGCGCACCATGACCGGCATGACCAGCATGTCCATCATGGTCTTCATGATGGACAGCAGCCCCATGCCCATGGCCCGCCAGTTGATGCATTACGAAGTGGGAGACCTGCTCGAAGGCAATTCGCGACGGATCCTTGCGGCCCCAATCGGCGAGCGCCGCACCGGCCGGCTTGGCATCTTCAAAGCCGGGAATGTCGTGGCAGGAGTAGCAGGCCAGCTTGGAGATCGTCTTCTTGCCAACGTAGGCGAGCAGCGTGGCATCCCGGGTGGCGTCTGCCATCCCGACAAGCATCTGCTCGTCACCCTTGATCGACGCCATCTCAGCCGGAATACCATTTTCCAGAACATCGGCTGCACGTGCAGCGGGGAATCGCTGCTCGAGATACATGAGCGCCAACTCGTCGAGCGCCTCCCGCTCAGCCAATGTTATGGTTTCCCCCGGCACGTTCGCCGGCCGCCAGTCTTGAGTCGACTGCATCAGGTACGCCGTAGCATCGGCCGCCGGATCGCTGAGCGTGCCATCGGCAAGCGGCACCGGCTCGAGGAGCACATTCGGCATGATCGTCTTCGGGTGGTAGCGGGCCGGCTCACGGAGCCAACTGTAGAGCCACGCCGCGCCATTCGGGTGCGACGCCGCCTTGGCACCGATCCGCGAGAGCTCTGGACCGTGCGTGCTCTCGGCATCCGGAAAATCGGCATGCTGATGGCAAGCCAGGCAACCCCGCACCTGAAACACCTTCTTGCCCCGCTCGATATCGGCTGCCGCCGTGATGCCCTCATAGGGCTTCACGTACTCGAAGGGCTGGCTCGAAGCGAGCATGTAGTGAATCATTGACCGCATCTCGAGCGGCTCATACCGCTCCGATTCCTCGAGCCCATTGCCCTCGAGGTGCTCCCACAGGCCGAAGAACCGCGGCATCTTGGTCGACGGCCGGAAGTCCTGAGGATTGCGAAGCCACGCGTAGAGCCAATCGAAGCCGACCTTGCTCGCGACATGGCGAAGGCTTGGCCCCACCTTCGGCAGCGTGCCGGGCGTCTCCGGATCCTTGAGGAAGGCGGCCAGTTCATGCGACCGGGATGAGAGCTTTGCCTCGACGCCGGCGGCCGCATCCCGCTCAATCGCGTCCCGCAGCCGCTCGCGGGCCTCACGGCCGTCGGGGCTACGGCGAACATCGTCCACCCACCGTTCCACCGACAAGCCAAGCTCGGCGAGGCCGGGGTCATTGCCAATCGCCGCCGCCACCTCGTGGTAGTTCGGGACGAGCCGCATATCAGGGCCGATTCGCTGCTCTGGGCCAGCCCAGCCATTTATTTCATGACAACCGTAGCAGCCGTATTGCCGGATCAGGTGGTAGCCCCCGACAAGCTTTGCCGCCGGTGGCTCTGGAAACCGCTCGCTCGGCTCGAGATCCACAACCTGGTGGTGGCACTTCAGGCAGCTTGACTGTTCAAACCGCTGCGGCAGCATCGGCAGGATCCAGTGGTGGTTGTTGAACCAGCCATGATCATCGTGCCACTGATGGGCTTCTTTGGGAGAGTTTGGCGTGTGCGAGGCCCACTTGAAGCTGGTGGAGCTCCCCTGCCCCTGATGGCAGATCGTGCAGCCAAAAGTCTTCATCGGGTGGGGGCTGGAATCGCCAACAAAGAGATCGAGCCGCGGATGCGTCGAATAGGGCTGCGGCACGCCACGGTTAACCACCAGAGACAGCGGCTGGCCCCACGACGGCATTTCCACAAGGGCCGTGGTGGCGATGCTCCGCGAGCCGATCCGACCGCCGGCGATCTCCTTGATGACGTCGCCCGTGCGAAGCCCGGCGAGCGCCGCCGGCGACTCCGGCACCACTACGCTCACCGTCGGATCGTCGTGATCGAACAGGCCCCGTGGCGCGAGTTGAAACCCATACATCGCCTGGAGCTGTTCATTGGCGTCGCCCACCACAACCATCGGCTCCGGAGCCGAGTCCGGCGTGGCCAGCGTGACCGCGACAGACTCTTGTTCGGGATATGCGGGTTCCGACGGAGCCCCCGCCACCGCCTTTGCCATCCCCTGATGACAGGTGGTGCAGCGATCAAACCGGGCTACATCGCGGAAATTATTGTTGAGCGTCAGCTGGGGCAACCAGATCTGGTCGATCCGCAGCGGGCCATTGAAGGCATCGAGCACCGGCAACTCGAGAAGACTCTTGCCAACATTAGGCGCCTTGTCCGCCAGCGTTTTCTCCAGCAGGGTCACCTGCTGGCGATGGTCGGCCAGCGCCTTGGCGGCCGCATCTTCCTCGGCCGTCAGTTCTCGGAGCGTCGACTCGAGCACCTTGCGGTGAGAATTGGACGCCTGAAAGGCAAGCGTCGCCTCCCCGACTTCCGCCCGTTTTGCATCGGCGATCATCAAGAGTGACGCTCGCTTGTCTTCCGGCGCCTCATCGGCGATCGCCAACTCGTAGTCGGCTCGCGCCTTGTCGAGTTCGGCTTTCCGCAGCTTCAAGGCCCCGGCAAAATTATCTTCACGAAACTTTGCCCGGGCGACGATGTCGCGGCACCGCTGCAGCAAATCCCCACGCAGCGTCAGTCGCTCATTGGGGTCGGCCTGCGACCCCAACTGGTCGACATCGAGCTGCACTCGATCGGCAGCCTGGGCATCCATCGGCACCACCCGCACCTGAGCCAGAAACGATTCTACGAGAGCCGCGTCGAAGTCGGCCCGCCGCGCCATGGCAAGTGACTCCTCCAGCTCCCGTCCCTTCTTCTGGTAGGCATGCGAGGCCTCCTCGTCGACGCGGGCGGCCGCCGACCAGGTTTCGAGGTCACGAAACTCCCGCTGATATTTCTTCCAGGGCCGATTGTGGTCGGCCGCGAGCATCATCACGGTGGCCACGAGCAACACGATGGCCGCAACCGCGAATACCACATGAAGCAGTTTCAGGCTTCGCCAGGTCTGTTCTGTTGCAGGCATGCTTTGAAGTTCCTAAGCGCGGCCACGACGCACGCGGACACCGGCTAAAAATTGAGCGAGAATTCCGGAATGCTGATCAGGTATTTCAGATTGAATGTCCACCGCAGGATCATTTTGATCGGCAGCGTGAGCATGAGGAGCATCAGGTTCGACATAATCATGTAGCGAATCAGACCCATCTTGGCGAAGTAGCCTCGGAAGACCGTGACAGCCAAAAGCGGCGGCAGCAAAACAAGATAGCCCCCCAACAGCACAAGGCCCGGCGCCTCCCGGAGCAGGATGTAGCCGATCTGGGTGAGCAACCCCGCCCCCTGCGGCGCCCGCGGTAACGGCTGATCGAGCAAATTCACCCAAAACATCTGCGGTAGGTCGACATTATTGAGCACTTCCACCTTGTAGGGCGTCCAAAACTCGAACGGGCCAAAGAAATTCCAGTTCGGGCCGCGAAGGAACGTGCCAAGAATGATCAGCGTGATCCAGAGTTCGAGAAACCCGAACTGCCACGTCAGGTAGCTGAACTTCCGCTCGGCGATCGAGTAATAGCCACTGCCCTTCTTATTGAAGTCGAGATAGGGCATCGCCATCAGCCCGAAAATCACGAGGCTTGGCAGGACGACTCCGGCATACCACGGGTCGAAGTACACGAGCATTTCCTGCAGGCCGAGGAAGTACCAGGGGGCCTTCGACGGATTGGGAGTCTTCACGCTCGAGGCCGGCTCCTCCAACGGAGCCGGCAGGAAGATCGCCCAGAAGAGCAGGAAGGCAGACACGCCCACCATGCAGATCAGTTCTGTGTACACGAGGTCGGGCCAGACCAACACCTTCTCGTCGTTGACCTTCTCCATCGGCGGCAGCCCCTGAGCAATCCGCTCATCATTGACGACCGCCTGCTTGGTGGCTACCCAGGTGAAAAACGCCAACAGAAACACGAGGCCCACGATCGGCACATTGTCGGGCTTCATGACGATCGCGGCGAAGTTTTCGTCGGCCATCGAGAGGCCCATCAGGAGCAGCATCGCGTTAAAAATCGTCCAGGCCACCATCGGCTGCACGAAGAACTTCCGAAACACAAATAGCACGACCAGCAGCACCGTGGTGCCGAGCGTGTAGAGCACCGGACCAGAGAGCGCGTTCACCACCGATCGCACGGCCTCCGGGAGCGCCGGCACAAGCGCCGGTGAGGCCGACAGCGCCAGGCTCGCCAGGATCATCATGGCGCCTGCAAAGATCGACCAGATCACGGCCCACGCGGTCTGCTTCTTCTGCCACAGCAGAAACGCGGCCACGCCATTCATGATGCCGATGAAGGCGTAATAGCCACCCAGAAACCCCGCAACGTCTTTCAGGAAAAAGCCGCTTGAATGCATGGTGGTCGACTCACAGCGGGCCGCTGATGCCGCCGTCCTTTCTCACACGCCAGAAGTGAATGGCCAGTAGCAACGCGACGGCCAGCGGGATCGCTATGCAGTGCAACACATAAAACCGGTTGAGCGTTTCCTCACCGACAAACCGGGCGCCGAGAAGGCCGAACCGGGCATCCGAGCCGTCAGTGATCATGTCGATGCCACCGATCGTGAGCAGCTGCTGGCCGGGGCCCTCATAGCCAAGGATCGGCGTAGCGCGGGCCATGTTCGAACCGACCGTGATCGCCCAGATTGCCAACTGATCCCACGGCAGGAGATAGCCGGTGAACGAAAGCAGCAGGGTAAGCAGGAGCAGGATCACCCCGACGACCCAGTTGAACTCGCGGGGCGGCTTGTAACTACCGGTGAGAAACACCCGATACATGTGGAGCCAGGTGGTGATCACCATGGCATGCGCACCCCAGCGGTGAAGCTCCCGCAGGATGCCGAGGCTGGTGACGTCGCGGAGGGCAAGGATGTCGTTGTAGGCCCACTCCAGCGTCGGCCGGTAGTAAAACATCAGGAGCACGCCAGTGACTGTTTCCACCAGAAACAAGAAGAAGGTGACCCCGCCCATGCACCAGGTGAAGGAAAGGGCGATGCCCTGCTTCTTGATCGAGACCGGATGGAGGTGAAGAAAAAAGTTGGTGAGCATCACCACGATCCGATTCCGCCTGTCGAGCGGCATCGGATGACGGAAGATGCTCTTCCAGATCTGGGAGTTGCGGATGGTTTCGCCAATGGCCATGGAACGTTAACCGGGGAATGCGGGGGTCAGGCGGAAACAAACGATGCCGGATCGGCCCACTGGCCGAGCTCTTCCTGGAAGGCCCGGCTCTTGTCGACCTCGAGCTGACCGTCGTCAGCAATCCGAATGGCATACCGTTCGAGCGGCCGGGGAGCAGGCCCCTCGAAGTTGATGCCGTCTTTGTAGAAGCCACTGCCATGACAGGGGCACTTGAACTTCTGCTCGGCCTCAAGCCAGTTGGGCGTGCACCCGAGGTGCGTGCAGACCGTCTTCAAGGCGTAGATCTGCTGCTCACCCTGAAAGTCACCGTTCACCACCCAGACACCGTATTGGGCGACAAACTTGGTCTCTACCTTGCCGGAAGGAAAGCCGTCTTTGAAGCCAACCTTGAAGCGGCTTGGCGGCTCGGCCAGCACATTGGGAAACATGAACCGGGCCAGCCCGAGCGAAAACAGCCCGCCTGTGACCGAAAGGGCCGTAAACCCGACGGCCATAAACGAGCCCATGGCGTACGACAAAAAGGAGCGACGCTCCTCAACAGCAGGCTTGGCAGCAGGCTTGGGACGGGCAGGCATCGGCGGCACCACCTTGGGCGGCGCCGCTTCCTTGACTGCCGCAGGCTTCGGCTTGGCGGGCCGCGGTGGTGCCTCAGCTTTGCTCACCGGACCGGGCTTCGCACCGGCACGGGCAGCAGCCAAAATACTTGCGGTATCGCGTTGCACGCCGGCCTTGCCACCGGCAGGAGCCGGCTTGGCAGCCTTCCCGGCAGCCGGCTTGGCGGCAGCAGGAGCCGGCTTGACGGCCACCGCCTTCGGGGCGGCGGCCGTTTCGTCTCCACCTTTCTGCCGCGCCATCGCAAGGATATCGGCCACACTCGGCCGACCGCCTCCGGCAGCCTTCGCCGCAGCCGGCTTTTTGGGTGCGGGCTGGGCAGTCACTTCGGCTGGCGCAGCTTCCGAATCAGCCGCAACTGCGTCTGCAGTTTCTGCCGCGGAAGCATCTGCAGCCTGCGACAACGCCGCAGCCTTCTCAGCCCGCGCAGCTGCGAGAATCTCCGCGACCGACATCTTCTTTTTTTCAGCCATCGCCTCGTCCCGGCAGCGTGCCTCGGAGCCCTGCAAAAGCCGTTTCGTCCGTGTTTGGGAGGCTTCGTGATTTTTTTCACGAACTCCTTCCCTAACTGTATCGCCACCGCAGACAGTGTCAACGTCGCCAGTTGCTGCCAGCCCACGGCAGGGCTGCCACTGACTTGAATCGTATCGCTGGTCCGCGGCACAATCCGTCGCGGACCAGTGGCAAATTGCCGACAGGCCTTCGCATCACCCCCGTTTTGAGAGGAATCCGCCCCGTGCCAACATCCCGCCGAGTGCTCGTGGTGGGGGGCGGCGGACGTGAGCACGCCCTCACCTGGAAACTCGCCAGGGATGGGGCCGAGGTGCTCGTAGCCCCCGGCAATGCGGGTACGGCAGCAGTCGCCGAAAATGTGGCGATTCCCGCGGATGACATCCCATCCCTAGTACGACTGGCCGAGGACCGCGGCGTTGATCTCACCGTGGTTGGCCCCGAAGCCCCGCTCGTCGCCGGCATCGTCGACACCTTCACCGCCGCTGGCCTCCGCGTCTTTGGACCCACGGCCCAGGCGGCGCAACTCGAGGGCAGCAAGATCTTCTGCAAGCAGATTCTCCATCGCGGCGATGTGCCGACCGCGATGTTTCAGGAGTTTCGCTCGGTCGCCCGCGCTCGGGAGTTTCTCGAGGCCCGCGAAGACGTGCAGGTGGTGATCAAGGCTGATGGCTTGGCGGCCGGCAAGGGCGTGTTTGTCTGCGACTCCCGCGAGGAGGCACTGGCTGCGGTGGCGACCCTCGGCAGCGACCCGCAGTTTACGAAGGCTGCCGCCGGCATCCTCATCGAGGAGCGGCTCGATGGCATGGAGGTGAGCGTGATGGCGATCACCGACGGCCGCACGATCGTCACGCTTCCCCCGCTGCAGGATCACAAGGCAGCCTACGATGGGGACTCCGGTCCCAATACGGGCGGCATGGGCGCCTACTGCCCGACGCCGTTTGTCGGACCCGATCTCATGGCCGAAATTGAAGAGCGGATTCTCGTGCCCACGGTGCACTCCCTGCGACGGTCGAAGGTGCCATTCCAAGGCGTGCTCTACGCCGGTCTGATGCTGACGGCGCAAGGGCCCAAAGTGCTCGAATACAATGCCCGCTTTGGCGACCCGGAATGTCAGGCCTTGATGGTACGGCTCGACTCGAGCCTGCTGGAACTGTTCGACGCTGCGGTCGACCGGCGGCTCGAGGAGGTCGCGCCGCCCCGCTGGAACGAGGCGGCGAGCGTGACGGTGGTGATGGCCGCGGAGGGCTACCCCGGCCCGGTTGAAAAGGGACGTCCGATCCGTGGCCTCGAGGCGGCTGCCGCGACTGAAGATGTCGTGGTGTTTCACGCCGCCACCCGTCAGGCACCGGAGGGAATCGTGACCGACGGTGGCCGCGTGCTTGCCGTCACTGGCACCGGAGAGTCGCTGGCGAAGGCCAAGCTGCGGGCCTACTCGGCCATCAAGGAGATCCGTTGGCCGGGCGGCTGGTGTCGCAAGGATATTGCCGACAAGGCCTTTGATCACGAACGACGAAGCCTGCTGACTGCCGGCACCGCCGTGGCGCCACAGCCGGAGGCCGGCGGATGAAGCTCCGCGTGGGCATCGTCGGGCTCGGGAGCCAGTGGGAATCCCGCTATCTTCCGGCTCTCCGCTCGCTTGCCGACCGGTTTGAAGTGCGGGGCATCTGCGAGCAGGTGGCTCATCTGGCCGCCCGGGCCGCCAAGGCCCTCAACGCCAGCCCGGTCGACGGGTTTCGCGCGCTTGCCGCCCGCGACGATATCGATGCCATTCTCTACCTTGCCGACCAGTGGTATGGCGCCATGCCGATCCTCGCCGCCTGTGAGCATGGCAAGGCAGTCTACTCGGCGATCTCTCTCCCCTTCGAGGCCGAAGAAGCGGCGCTGCTCCGCTCGCGAGTGGAGGAGTCGGGTATCGCCTTCATGGCAGAACTGCCGCGGAGACATGCTCCGGCCACGGTGCGGCTCAAGGAATTGATCGCCACTCGGTTGGGGCCGCCCCGCATGCTCTTTTGCCACCGCCGTGTGCCGCAGGCCGCCGGCTCCGCGGCGACCGCCTCCAGTCGCGACGAGGCGAGCGAAGCCCGTGACCTGATGGAACTCGTCGACTGGTGTCGCTACGTCGTCGGCGCCGACCCGACAAGCGTGATGGGCGTACGGCATGCCGAGCAGCCCGGCTCGGCCCTCGAGGACTACCAGATGCTGAGCCTCGACTTTACGGGCGAAGGGATCCCCGGCGATGGGGCTTTGGCACAAATCAGTTGCGGCTACTACATGCCGCAGGAATGGGAGGAGGCCGTTGGTTTTCGCCCCCCGCCGGCGCTCCAGGTGGTGTGCCAAAGCGGCATCGCCTTCATCGATCTCCCGGCCAACCTCGTCTGGTTCGACACGGCCGGCCGCCACCAGGAATCGCTCGACAGCGAACGCCCCATCGGCGAATGCATGCTACTGCAATTCCACCGCAAGGTGACAAGCCTGATTCGCCCCAGCAGCGGCCTCGACGACGCCTTGGCAGCTATTCACATCGTCCATGCCGCCACCCAAAGCCAAGCCGAAGGCCGACGCGTCGCACTCTGAAAAAGCGTGGCCCCGCTCCGGTGATCGAAGCGCCCGCGAGGGGCTGCCCGTGTCCTCGAGCGGGCTGTGGAAGCAAGCGCAGCCATGGATGGCGAAGCGCAGCGGACACGGCAGAGAGCGGCGGCCTGGATGGCCGACGCG
>JAYQOK010000116.1:0-12546 GCA_038144795.1 Candidatus Kuenenia sp.
GGCTTTCAAGTATCGATGGCCTTGACGCCTCACAAAACGCCACCACGGCCGCCGGTGATTTTGAGACGGGGAGATGTTATTCGATTCGCGCACGAGTCACGCGGGAAAGGATTGTTTGCTTCATTGACAAAGAGCAGGTGATCGATCTGGCGGTTGTTGGGCATACGTTTGATGTCCGCAGCGAGATGCTCCCGTCCCGGCCTCTTGGTATCGCCACCTATGCGACCTCCGCCAGCCTGCGGAATGTGCGCTGGAGAAATGTTCCTCGGAACGTTCCGCGTTGACGGCGATGCATCCATATGGGCCGCATGATGACAAACTCCGTCGTCGCATTGCCGTTGAGGCGGCGCGGCTGATGGCGCAGGGTATCGATTCGCAGCGGGCCAGAATGCGGGCAGCGCGGCGGGTCGCGCGTGGCTGGGTGCCCGAACATCAGTTGCCCTCCCACGAGGAGGTTCGCGGTGGCTTCGGGCATCTTGTGGGGGATCGGTTCGATCAGATCATGGACTTGCTGTGGCCGCTGGCGAGTCGGCGGCGCGATCCCACACGGTATTCGGAAGCCGATGCGCTCGAGCACGCTCTGCAGACGTTTGAAATCGTCCTGGCTGAGCGACCATTCGACGAGGAGTTGCTTACGGCAGCACTCGTCCATGATGTCGGGACAGCGATTGATTGCAGCGATCCGCTGAATGCCTGCCTGGCAGCACTCGACGGGCTCATCACACCGCGAACCCGTTGGTTTCTTGAATCACTGGATGGTGCCCACGCCTATGCGGCCGGCTTGCTTGGCCGCCGTGCACGACGTCGGCTCGATGCTCATCCAGACTTTTCTGATATCGAACTCTTGGCATCGGCCTGTCGGCAGGGCCACTCCCCCAGGGCTGCCAACACGACCCTCGAAGGTGCTGTGCAGATTCTCCGCGACCTCGATGCCGAGGTTGCGGTCGAGGAATCATTCGGGAGACATGCCGTTGAGGGCGGCTCGCACCTTCTCTCGGGCGATTCGCCATCGTGATTTCACGGTCCGCGGAGAGCATTCCAGCAGGCCGGCAATGGTCTTTTGGTCTGCACCGACATACCAGACCAAATGAAATAGTTCCCGCTCTTCCTCAGGCAAAGCGGCAATCGCCTCGTGGAAGCGGGTCCAGCGTTCAAGGAGGGGATCGGAGGAAGATGCCAGATCGATGATGCGGCCGTTACGAGAGGGGGATGATCCCCGAGGCACGACGTTTGTGGCGTGGTTGGCAGCGTAGGACTGCGGGCCGGCATGGTGGCGGGCCAGGTCGATCAGTTCCCGATGTAGTTGCGTGGCTGCCAGAGCCATGACAGAGCGTGCCGAGGTGACAGAAACTTCGGCAAGGGCGCGGTGAAGCCTCAGGGCAGAATTTTGAAAGACGTCGTCGGTGTCGTCCCAGCGTCGAACCGCCGGAAAACGGCGAAGCATGCGGTGGGCAAGCACCCGCAGGCGGCCCGAGCAGAGCTTGAGAATCCCATCACGAGCAGTCAGGTCGCCCGCGGCGAGGCGGGAGAGACAATCAGCCAGGTCGGGCGAGCTCAGATCGTCATCATCCATCGGCGGCGGCATGGGGTGAATCGCGCTTTTCAGGCCCAAAAACAGCATTCTTGCGGAAGTCTATCAGTCTGCCTGCAAACTCTCCCCGCCCGCGAAGTGTAACGTTTTTTCGAAGAGCCAGCATTTTTCTTGCCCCTGCCGAGCTCCGGTCTCGCTTTTACATATGAGGCTAGGTGTGAATGCTGTGAGAGGAGAGATGCCATGGAAATCGCCGGGGCGGCGAGGTCACGAATGACCCCGCGGGAGGAAATAGACGGGTTTCGGCTCGTGCCGAGCCACGCCGTGCTCCGGCTGCACTCGACGGTTGACGATCCGGTGCAGATCATTCGAGCTGCCCAGATCCAACTGCGTCGCTGGCGGCGGGAGCTGGCTGAGGTGGGGGCTGTCGTGGGGCAGGGACGGGTGGGAAAGTTAGTCGGTGAAATCATTGCTGCCCGCAATTCGTTGCTGAGGAGGTCAGTTGATATGCATCCCCCTGATATGCATCCCCCGCAGACGGGGGTAGAATCGGTGAATGGAGGAGAAGGATCGGCACGGGCACGGCACCGTGGCAAAACAAGGCGACGCATCGCCGGCGGAATCAGTGGCACGGCCGGCGTTGTCGGAGCCCTTGAGTCTGAATGCGGCAGGCAAGGTCCCTGATCCTGCTTCCGAAGGCGGCTGGACAGACTTCACCGATCCTTCGGCGGTCATCCCTCCCGATCTGAGCCAAGCCTCCGAGAGCTTTGGGTTTGGAGTTGGCCCTCCCAGTGAACTTCCACCAGGGACTGATCTCGGCGGAATCACCGTCGTGCGGGCCATTGGCGTCGGCGGCATGGGAAGAGTGTATGAAGCCCTGCAACAGGCACCGAATCGCCCAGTCGCGGTGAAGGTGATGCGAGATGGCGTCGTATCAGCCGCTCAGATGAGGCGGTTTGAATACGAAGCGCAGGTGCTCGGCCAGCTTCGACACCCGCACGTTGCTCAGATTTACCAGTTCTCAACAGCTCAGATCGGTCCCCTGGCAATCCCGTATTTCGTGATGGAACTCGTGTCAGACGCCAAGTCGCTGACGACATTTTGTGACGATTGTGGATTCTCGGTCCGGAATCGGGTTGTCATGCTGCACAAGGTGGCTGCGGCCGTGGCCCACGGTCACCAAAAAGGGGTGATCCATCGAGACCTCAAGCCGGGAAACATTCTCGTGGGGAGTGATGGCGCGCCCAAGGTGATTGATTTCGGCATCGCCCGATCGACCGATCGGAGTGCTGCGATCACGGCTGCGCAACTCACCGACCCCGGTCATATCATCGGCACCCTTCACTACATGAGCCCCGAGCAACTGGCGGGACGGAGCGAGGACATTGACGCTCGCACTGACGTATATGCACTCGGCCTGATCCTCCATGAACTCGTCACAGGCACACTCCCTTACAACCTCCGCGGCCAGTCTGTTGTGGAAGCGATTCGCATCGTATCTGAGGAGGAACCTCCCGTTCGGGTGACAGTATCGCGGGCCGTGCAGGAGAATCACGACGTTTCACGTGATGATGCGCGGTCGCTGGGTGTGATTGTGGCCAAGTGCCTGGAAAAGCGACGCGTAGACCGCTATGCGACAGCGACAGAACTCGAGGCAGAACTCGGACGCTGGCTGGCGGGGGAGCCAATTGTGGCCCGGCCACTTACCGCGGGCGAGCAGCTTCTTCGGCTCGCGCGACGGTATCGGGTGGTTGCGGCGGCGTTGCTCGCCGCGCTGGCGGCGTTGCTCGTCGCAGTGGTGGGCATCTCTTTTTTTGCCATCCAGGCCGAGCGCGAGGGAGCAGCCGCTCGGTCACAGTTGTATCGGGCGACTGTGCTACTTGCGGCCGCGGCACGAGATCGCGGCGCTCACGGGGAGGCGGGGCGCTTGCTTGACACGGCGCGAGGTCTTGTGGCCGATTCCGGAGCCAGACGACCGGTTGAACTGACGTCACTCGCGGCATCACTTGATGATGCGGTAACAGTCCTCAGCGGGCATGAGGGAATCGTACGGGCATTGGCCTGGTCTCCACAGCAGCCACAGTTGGTATCAGCAGGCGAGGATGGGACGGTGCAACTCTGGATGCTGGCTGATGACAACGGTGGATTCGGGGGAGCCTGGCGATCCTCGGTACTAGCCACGATCGATTCACAGATCTGGGCGGTGTCGTTTGCACCACATGGAGACCGAGTCGCTGCTGCCTGCGCCGATGCCACGGTGCGGGTCTGGGAGTGTGCGACGACAACTGAAGTGGGGCGGTGTGTGGGACACAAGGGCACGGTGTACGGTGTGGCCTTTTCACTGGATGGCAGCCGGCTAGTCACCGGTGGCCGCGACGGCACCATCCGTCTTTGGAATTCTGCAACCGGTGAGGAAGAAATATCATTCGAGGGACAGGCGGGAACCATCTACTCCGTCGCCTATTCTCCCGATGGCGGGGCGATCGCATCCGCCTGCCAAGACACCACGGTGCGACTCTGGGATGCCTCGACAGGAGAGGCGAGAGAGGTTCTTCGCGGGCACAGGGGACGGGTCTTCTTCGTCGCCTTCTCTCAGCGGGGTGACCTACTCGCAACGGCTGCGGAGGATGCGACAGTGAGGATCTGGGATGTAGCGACCGGCCAGGAACGGGCGGTGCTTCGGCATCCGGTGAGGGCCAACGCTGTTTCCTTCACGGCGAACGGCGGCGTGGTCACGGCTACCAATGACGCCGTTCTCCGCATCTGGGATCCCAAAACTGGCCTCGAAGTCGGCCGCCGACTCGGCCATGACGGCGGCATCTGGTCAGTGGCATCGCTCGGTCCGGGGCCTTGGCTCGCGAGCAGCGGTGCTGATGCCAGTGTGCGGCTCTGGCGAAGCGACTTTGGCAGTAATCCAGCTGTGGTATGCAGCGGCGAAGTGCGGGCGGTGACGCATGATTCCACTGGTTCCCGCGTGGCTGTCGGCACCGTGTCGGGCATCGAGGTATGGAACGCAAAAACGGGAGAGCGGCTGGCGTCGTGTGGCGCTGACGGCCGGCAGGTGAACGATGTGCGGTTCTTCCCGGATGACAGGCTGCTTGCAGCTGCCTGCGACCACGGGGTCGTTGAGGTGTGGCCGATGTTGCCGGCTTGCGATGCGCCACCTTGCGAGCCACGACGCTTCGAGGCCCATTCGCGCCGGGTGTATTCGATCGATGTCGATGCCGAAGGGAAGCGTTTGGCAACGGCGGGAGAGGACAAAGCGGCGCGGGTCTGGAAGTGGGCCGATGAGTTCACTGAAATCGTGTCGTTGAAGCATGAAAAGCGGGTGCTTTGCAGCCGTTTCTCCCCCGCGGGCTCCACCCTCTATACCGCCTGTGAGGATCGAGTGGCCCGAGCGTGGGACATTGCTACTGGTCAGGAGCGGATCCGGTTTGAGGGGCATCGCGAACCGGTGAATTGGTTAGCGCTGTCTCCCGACGGCAAGCGGTTGGCGACGGCGTCGAGTGACAGGACGGTGCGGCTCTGGGATGCCGACACCGGGGCCGCGCAGGGGATCCTCACCGGACCGTCGCAGCAGGTCTGGAAAGTGGCGTTTACCCCAGACGGGAGCCGCGTGGTCGCCGTGTCAGCTGATGGGGGCGTCTATCTCTGGGATGCATCCAGTGGAGAGACGGTTTCAGTGTTGCGCGGACACACCTCCCCGGCGTGGGGCCTGTCCGTAAGTCCCCGTCAGGAGACACTTGTCAGCGGCAGCGACGATGGTGCAATCCGCCTCTGGGGCATCAGCGCCGCACAAGTGGGGTGCCGTTAGAGCACATCCGACTTACGTGTATCGCCGTCTCAAGGGCGGCAAAAGTCGCGGGGCGAGGATACGCCCAACGCTCCTCGAGCGTTCGCTGACCTGCTCGCCTACCTTTCTCTGTTTGTCTGACCGTCGCTACAGATAAACGGGATGTGTTCAAGGAGCCACGGGCTTCCCAGAGCTGTGGCAGCGAACGATCGCGTTCAGGTTGCGGGGAAGAGCGCGGTGATCGGGCGGCCGCCGTCAGTCAGGGGCACAGGGCGTGCGCCGTCATACAACTCCTCCGCTGGGTTGGTACCCAACGCCGCATGGATCGTGGCATGAAAGTCTGGAAGTGACACCGGATCCTCAACCGGCTTCATGGCCAACTCGTCACTGGTTCCAATGGCCTGGCCAGTCCTCAGCCCTCCGCCGGCCAGCACCATCGAAAAACACATCGAGTGATGCCCCCGGCCCCCACCGCCGTCGAAACCCGCCGGGCGGCCAAACTCTGTGGCCACCGCGATGACGGTCTTGTCGAGCAGGTGCTGTGACTCAAGATCGCTGACGAGAGTGGCGAGCCCCTTGTCGAGTTCCTCGATGAGGAGGTGCTGCTTGAGTTGTCCCGTGTTGTGCGTGTCCCAGCCGGTGCCATTGATGAAGCCGAGGTTGTGAGAGACTTCGATAAAGCGCACGCCTCCTTGGATGAGTCGGCGGGAAAGGAGCAACCGCTGCCCAAACTCACCGCCGTACGAGTCGCGAAGTGCGTCAGGTTCCTGAGCGAGGTTGAAGAAATCCATAAACTCAGGGCCCGCCATGCGGAATGCCTGGCGGCTGGCGGTGTCGTAGTCGGCAACAAGGGCTGGAAGATCATCGGAATTCCGGTAGCCCTTCCGCATCTGGTTGAGTAGGGCTTCCCGCCGTCGCTGCCGGATGTCGGTGATTTCTGGCTGACGGGCAAACCCGGCAGGGCCCGAGCGAGTGTCGGTCAGGTAGACGAAGCCGGCGCTGGACCCGAGGAAGCCAGGGCCACGGGTGACGTTGGGAAAGCCGAGAAGCATGTAGGTGGGTACGCGATCATTGAGCGGGCCGCGGGTATGGCTTACCGCTGAGCCGATCGACGGATAGATGACCGTGCCGGCCGTCGGTCGGCCCGTGTGTACCTGATTTGTTGCTCGAGCATGCTCGTCGATCACCTCATGGTGAACCGTTCGCAACGGAATGAAGCGATCGTAGAGTCGTGCGCAGCGGGAGAGGTGTTGGCACACCTCCACCCCTGAAATCGCCGTGGGGATGGCGTTGTAGTAGCTGCCAGCCTTTTTGCCCTTCGCATCGCCCTTGGCCTTGGGATCCCACGTGTCGATCTGTGCGGCACCGCCGCCAAGCCAGATGAAGATGCAGTGCTCGGCCTTGCCAAGCGGCACGTCAGCCGCTTCGCTGGCATGGAGCGGTGCGACAGATGTGAGAGCCGGGCCTGCGGCAGAGGCGACAAAGAATTCACGTCGGGAGAGTGTCATGGTGTGATGATGAACTCCGGGGCGTTGAAGAGAGTCCAGACAAGATCCTCAGCCCGTTCTCTCCAGGCAGGGTCAAGTTTGGCTGAGGGCGGATCACCTTGGGCGGCGATTCGAGCCAGTATGAGCTTCGCCTGATTGGCCTCGTCGGTGACATGGTTGGACCAGGTGACACCGACAGGCCTTGGTTCAGGTTCGATGGATTTGATCGCATGGAGGGGCAGTCGACGTGTGTCGTAGCCAGGGCTAACAAGGTCGAGGCTCGCTCCCCGCTCAGCATTGCTTGGCAAACGTGTCAGGATGCGAAGATAGAGTTCATCAATAAAGTCTTCGACTGAATGATTGGCAAGGGCCACATTTGTAAATCCACTGCTGTCGGAAAACTGACTGGCCCGCTTGACGGCCACCCCATTGGCCATGAGGGCTGGCTGCAGAGCATTGGGAGCGGTCTCACGAGACGTGATCGGCGCCTGGCGTTCTCCCCGCCAACCGAAGGCCTCCATCAGTGACACGGTGTGCTGGGCGAAGGGCATGGAAAGACTGGGGCGATCCCGCTCATTGCCCAGCGCGACAAACTGCCAGGCTCTGGTAACCCGTCCCAGGTTCAGCGACAGGGTCGCCTGTCGGCTCGTATCGATGTCGATATTCATCGGTTCGACATCAAATGGCTTCCCGCTGGCAACGGCGAGAGAATCGACAAGCTGCTCGGCTGTGAACCGCCTCGGAAGACGCCCTGCAAACAGATGCGGTTGCGGAAGCTTTGTAGCGTCATCAGACGGAACACCACGGCCATAGGTATGAGATGCAACGATCAACGCGGCCATCCGTTCCACCCGATACCCTTCGAGCACAAACCGACGTGCCAGCCAGTCGAGCAGTTCTGGGTGAGTTGCTTTCTCGCCTTCCCAGTCATCCAGGTTGGCCACAAGCCCTTCGCCAAAATACCGGGCCCAGAGGCGGTTCATGAGTACTTTTGCAAAGCGGGGGTTGGTTGGGGAGGTGACCAGTGTGGCAAGCCGGGCACGAGAGTCTGTGTCGCTCGCGACATCCGCCGACAGGAGTTGCGAGAATGGCCAGTTCGGAGCGACGGCACGACCGGGCGGGAGTGACACGGTGATGGCCATGTGTGCCAGTCGCTGTGGTGAGACCGGTACACTGCTAGATGCCGGAACTTTCTCAGGAGCTCGCTTCAGCATCGCGGCCAGGCTGAAAAGATCCTCCTGCATCACGGCACTTCCGGGCGCATCGTGACAGCGGGCACATGCCATCTCCACGCCCAAAAATGTTCTGGCAATGATGTGGGCCTTGGCCGCCATCGGCACATCATTCTCGGTGGCGAGTCCAAACCCTGCCGGGCCTCCGTAGAGCTTGCTGCCTTCCATCATGATCAGTTCGGTTACAAACTGATCGGCTGGCTTACGGTCGAGAAACGATTCGTGGATCCAGAACCGAAACGGGCCAGTGTTATTGAGTGTCGGATTGACAAGGTTCGGATTCTCGGCCAGCAGGTCCTGCCAGAAGGGCACCCAGTGATCGGCCCAGCGCGGATCAGCCAAGAAGCGGTCGATCAGCCGCTGACGGCGGTCGGGCGACTTGTCGTCGAGGAACTCCCGCACTTCTGCCGCCGTGGGGATGACGCCCCGAATGTCGAGCGAAAGCCGACGAATAAACACATCATCTGCAGCCAAAGGCGCCGGCATGAGGTCGGCGGCGAGCAGCCGCGCGTTGATGAAGGCGTCGATCTCGTTCAGGGTGGCAGCTGTGAGATCAAGCCGATCAGCGGGAAGCGTTGGGCAAGGTGGCGGAGGTGTTGCCGAGACAACCGACCGGGCGTCATCCCGCCGTTTTTCCCAGGCGGCAGCCTGGGTTGCGGCCTGCGCCCGACGAGTCGCCGTGTTGGCTGAATCGTTCTCGGCGGCAAGCTGATTCGCAAGCAGAAGCCAACCTGTGTCGGTGAGCGGTGTTGGGGCGGCTTTGGCATCGAGGCAAATGACCGTTGGCACGGTATCGGGAGGGCCAATACTTACAGAGAACTCTCCAAGTTCCGGGCGTCGCCCGCGATGACCGACCTTGACCTCAACGTGGAGCAGATGCTCCCGACCATCACCTTCGACATCGATGATGGTCTGCTGGTCACCGGGCTGTACGTATCGCACACCGCGGGGTCCTGAGCGATCGGGCACGAACATCGGGTCATGACCGTCGGTCCGTTGGCCTGGGGCTTTTAATGTGGCCACTTGTTCGCCATCCAAGAGCACCCGAGCTTCCCCAAGCGTTCGCACCCAGATTCGCTGCGGCCCTGGGGGAATCATGATCCGGCCCCGGGCCCGCAGGATGAGCGGCAGCCGGCGGTCGTCCCGCAATCCGGCGGCACTGTAACGCTGCGGCAGCGCGGTGAGGGCAAAGGCAGGGCGGGTGAACGACTCGACGGATTCCCGTGGCGCGAACCCCCAACCGTTGACGTCTGGTATGCCTTCGATCAGTTCGTAGAGCACGACACCGTCTGGCACGGGGGTGAGTTCCATCGGGAGGAAGGCCGGCACCAATTCATCGACCTGCCAGCGGTCCGCAATACGATCGGGCGGAATCACACGACGATGGATTGCGACGTTGTCAAGGAGCCCCGGAAATGTGCTGGTAGGACTTCCCCCCATTGATGATCCAATCCAGACCTCGTCATCGTCGACCACGGGTGTCGCTGCCGTTGCCCCGCCTAGATCCCATGTGCCTTCAACCGGTCGCCCATCGAGATAGCCACGCACTGAATCCTTTTCGCCGAAGGTGTAACTGATGGCCACATGGTGCCAGCCGGTCCCCGGCTCAAATCCTTCGCTGGCGATCCAGCGGTGGAAATGCTGTGTGGAATCGACCTGATCGGCGACCTCACGAAACAAGAAACTTGGGCGGGCAAGGCCTCCACGGGCAGCCAGCCTGAGCGACCAGTTTTGGTTATCCTTGGTGAAGCCAGGCCGCCCGGTACGGCCCTTGCCGACGATGTAAACCTGCTGACCGTCTGCGATACCGAGCGGGTTTACCCACGCCTCGAGCGTGATTGAATCGCCAGCCGAAAATTGGAACTCATCGAATCGCGGTGTTTCAGCCGAGAGTCGAAGATAGGATCGCTCACCACTGAAAAGGGCGGCCACATTTTCATTCGCAAAGCCAAGATGGCGTGGTGGCAGGGGGCCAGGCTCAGTGAGGATGACCGTTCCACTCGTCGCTGTCGGCAGTCGCTCTGGTGCATCAGGCTGCTCCCCGACATCGAGTCTGCCTGCCCCAGTGTCATTCGGCTGGTGGGGTGTGGCAGATCCCGCAAATCGCTCAGCGACCGACTGCTTCCCGGGAGCGTCGTCTGCAAATCTCCATACTGCAAGCGGCCGATCAGCGAGCAGGTCAGCGTCGGCATGATTTTTGAGCGGCAGTGGATCGACCGGATCCGCCACCAGGAGAACGGGTCGAACAGACACAAGGAACGCCAGCCCCACCGCAAACCAGAACGCGACGAGTCGAGCCCCGCCTGCAAAGCACGCTTGCGCGGTCCATATGATCACTCGTCACTCTCCGTCTGGACGTTGGGCCGACGCAGACATCCTGGAACGACGTTTTATACCAAAAGTCTGCCCACCTGATCCAGGCGGGTGTGGAGGCGAACCCATCGACCGCGGGTATTAAAGTACCTGCCGGAGCGTGTCTTGCAGCACACCGCCGCTGCGTTTGAGGCCCTGCATTTCCTTGGGCCACAGTTCAAGTTCGATGATCTTCTCAGCGCCTGCCCGGCCGATCACCGTCGGCACGGAGATGCTGACGTCGCGGAGACCGTAGGCTCCCGTCAACACAGTCGACACCGGAAGCACCCGTTTTGAATCGAGCGCGATCGCATGAATCACTTCGGCGATCGACACACCGACAGCAAAGCCGGCGCCGGTCTTCTTCTTGATCATCTCAGCGCCCGAGGTCTTGGCCCGTTGGAAGATGTCTTCGCCCAGTTTCAGGGTGAAGCCCGGCCATTTCTCCAGTGGCAGGCCAGCAATCGAGGCACTCGACCAGACCGGCACCATGCTGTCGCCATGCTCGCCGATGATCATCGCGTTGAGCTGCGTGGCCGGAGCCTTGAGATTCATCGCCAGCAGACTGCGGAAGCGGAGCGTGTCGAGTAGCGTGCCGAGGCCGATCACGCGGCCCTTGGGCAGGCCCAGCACTTTTTCCGCCAGATAGGTGAGGATGTCGACAGGATTGCTCACCACAAGAATCGTGGTATCGGGCCTCATGCCGGCCACTTGGATTGAACCAAGAATCGTCTTGAACAGTTCAACATTGCGGTTGATTAGCGCGAGTCGGCTTTCGTCGGGCTTCCGCCGCAGGCCAGCCGTGATGCAAATCAGGTCGGCATCGGCGAGGTGATCGTAGCCGCCGGCGTAAATAGACTGGTCGGCGATCGCTGCCGTGCCATGGAGCATGTCGAGGGCCTGGCCGTCAGCTAGGTCGGCATTGGCATCTACGATCACGATCTCGTGCACGATGCCCGCCAACTGCAGGGCGAACCCCGCCGACGAACCGACGATTCCACCACCACCGATAATTCCAACCTTCATTGATGAGCCTCCAGGGGAGAACAGGCTGCAGCTGTCGCCATCACGCCGCTGTGATTCCGAGTTGCTTGCAGACCTGTTCCGTGACAACTTTCACGAGGGCCTCCTGATCGAGGGTGGCCGGGATCGTCGCCCGCGAGGCAGTCTCCGGATCGGCGCCCATTGGAGGCGGGGCGTCAAACGCCTTGCGATCCACGCCGGTCGTGCCCCAGCTCGTGCGAAACACGTCGTTGGCACAGATGTCACAATTCTCCATTCCAGTTTCGAGCCGGGGGTCGGTGTAGCCCCACTTCGCCTTGAGATCGAGCAACTCCTTCGTCTCCTGCTTTGTCAGGTAGGTGACCCGGCCGAGATCCTTAGCGAGCATGAGAATCCGACAGTAGGCGTCGAGAATTTCAGTCCACCAGTAAGCTTTTTCGACCGTCTCCCCGAAACTTACCGTGCCGTGGTTGGCCAGAATCACGACGTTGGATTTCTGCACAAAGGGCTTCACGGTGTCGGCAAACTTCTGGCCGCCAGGCGTCTCGTAGCGGGTGATTGGCACATCGCCGAGAAACACCTCGACCTCGGGCAGCACACACTGCGGGATCGGCTCCCGGGCGACCGCGAAGGCCGTGGCATGCGGCGGATGGCAGTGCACCACGCTGTTGACGTCAGATCGCTCCCTCATGATCGTGAGATGAAGGAGAATCTCACTCGACCGCTTCCGCTGGCCGGCAAGCTGATTGCCGTCCATGTCAACGATGCACAGATCGGAGGGCTTCATGAAGCCCTTCGAGATCATCGTCGGCGTGCAAAGCACTTCCTTGTCGTTGAGCCGAAACGAGATGTTGCCATCGTTGCCGGCCGCGAAGCCCTTGTTGTAGATGCGGCGGCCGATGTCGCAGATCTCTTCCTTGAGTTGGGAGAGGGACTTGGTGCTGGTGCTGACCGTGGTCATGGTGTTCCTGCTACTCCTTCGTGAAAACAGATCGACTGTAGTGATTCTTGCTCACTCTTTGGGTTCAGGTCGGATTGGCGATTGGATGGTTTTTGCCGGGCGGGTGGTGCGGGTTATGGCGGTGCTGCCGCCAGATCGAGCCGGTCGATCACCGCGGCGATGTAGGCGTCGACTGGTTTGTCGTCGGG